>NZ_AP027368.1:1865098-2175948 GCF_030296015.1 Ferrimonas sp. YFM | reverse complement strand
TCAACGGGGCCACCATCAAGGTGGACGGCGGCGCCTCTCTGGGGTCCGCCACCTGGCCCATAGGCCGGGAACAGGCACACAATAACCAGGGATTCGACGGCTTCCACAGAGCCCAGGCGCCCAAGGTGCTTCAGGGAGGCCGCGATGGCGAAGATTAACAGCCGCCTTCGTTTGTGTGACCAGCAGGCCGATGCCAATCGACAGGCCATGACCCTGGCATGGGAGCGGGTGCAGCGGGTATTGGCCAAGGTGGAGGACGCGGCGGAGTCCGCTCGTGAGCGATATCAGGCCAGGGGCATGCTCCTGCCCAGGGACAGGCTGGCCCTGCTGCTGGACAGGGACGCCCCCTTCCTGGAACTGGGTGCCCTTGCCGGTCATCTGATGGACGACGACAGCGATGGTCGCGGCGCCGGCGGCGGCTGCATCGCCGGCCTGGGAAGGATCCAGGGGATCCCCTGTGTGGTGGTGGCGGACAACTACGCGGTCAAAGGGGGCACGGTCTCGCCAATGGGGCTGAAGAAGAAGCTCAGAATGCAGCAGATCGCCCTGGAGAACCGGCTGCCCCTGGTAACCCTGGCCCAAAGCGGCGGCGCCAACCTCAACTATGCCACCGACACCTTCATCGAGGGCGGCCGCGCCTTTGCCAATCAGGCGCGGCTCTCCGCCGCTGGCATCCCGCAAATCACCCTGGTCCATGGTTCGGCCACCGCTGGGGGTGCCTATCAGCCCGGGCTGTCCGACTATGTGATCATGGTGAAGCAGCAGGCCACCATGTATCTGGCGGGTCCCCACCTATTAAAAGCCGCCACCGGCGAACAGGCCGACGACGAAACCCTGGGGGGCGCAGAGATGCATCTGGGCCAGGCCGGCAGTGGTGAATACCTGGCCCTGGATGACCGGGATGCCATTCGCCAGGCCCGGGCGCTGCTGCCCACCCTGTGTCAGCGCTTCGAACTGGGGACTGTCCCGTCCGGCATGCCCCCCTGCTACCCCGCTGAGGATCTGATGGCGATAGTGCCCGATGATCCCAAACGGCCCTATGACGTCAGGGAGCTGTTGGCCCGCCTCGCCGACGGCTCGGAGCTGTTGGAGTTCAAGGCCCAGTTTGACACCCAGACTCTGTGCGGTCACATGGCCATCGAAGGACAGAAGCTGGGCGTCATCGGCAACAACGGTCCTATCACCGCCAAGGGCGCCTGCAAAGCGGCTCAGTTCATTCAGCTGTGCCAGCAGGCAGGACTGCCCCTGCTGTTTGTCCACAACACCACAGGATTCATGGTGGGCACCGACGCCGAACAAAGCGGCATCATCAAGCACGGGTCCAAACTGATTCAGGCGGTGGCCAACGCCACCGTGCCCAAACTCAGCCTGATGGTGGGCGGCTCCTATGGCGCCGGCAACTACGCCATGTGCGGCCGTGGTTTGGATCCGCGCTTTATCCTGGCCTGGCCCAACAGCCGCACCGCCGTCATGGGCCCCGCCCAGGCCGGCCAGGTGCTGCGCAGCGTCACCCAGGCGCGCATGGCCAAAGCCGGGGCGGTGGACGAGGCCAAGCTCGATGCGCTGCAACAACAGACCGAAGCCATGATGGAGGCCGCCTCCACCCCGCTGGCCTGCAGCGCCCGCTTGTGGGATGACGCCATCATCGAACCCAGAGACACACGCCGTCACCTGGCGATGTTGCTGCACCTGTGCCTCACCGCCAAGGAGCGCGAGGGCGGCAGCAACAGTTTCGGCGTCAGCCGCTTTTGACCCCAGAGCCCAATCATTAAGGAGAACAGAGGATGTTTACCCAGGAACACGAGCAACTCAGACAAACGGTCCGCCAGTTTGTGGCCCAGGAGATCAACCCCCATGTGGATCAGTGGGAGCGAGACGGAATCTACCCGGCCCGGGAGCTGATGGGCAAGTTGGGGGAACTGGGGCTGCTGGGGATCACCAAGCCCACCGCCTTCGGGGGGCTGGGACTGGATTACAGCTATCAGGTGGTGTTTGCCGAGGAGATAGGTGCGGCGCTCTGCGGCGGCGTGCCGCTGTCCATTGGCGTGCAGACCGATATGGCCACCCCGGCCCTGGCCAGGTTTGGCTCGGATGAGCTGCGGGCACGCTACCTGGCGCCGGCCATCGCCGGCGAGATGGTGGCCGCCATTGCGGTCAGCGAACCCCATGCCGGCTCCGACGTCTCCGCCATCAAGACCAAGGCGCGCAGCGACGGCGACCACTATGTAATCAACGGCACCAAGATGTGGATCACCAACGCCACCCAGGCGGACTTCCTCTGCCTGCTGGCCAACACCTCTGACGGCCCGGCCCACAAGAACAAGTCGCTGATCATCGTTCCCACGAACACGCCGGGGATCACCCTCTCCCCCAAGCTAGATAAACTGGGGATGCGAAGCTCGGACACCGCCCAGATCTTTTTCGATGAGGTGCGGGTGCCAAAGTCCAATCGCATCGGCGACGAAGGGGCCGGCTTCACCCTGCAGATGATGCAGTTTCAGGAGGAGCGCCTGTTTGGCGGCGCCATGTGCATCCGCATGTTGGAGAACTGCATCAATCAGACCATAGAGTACGCCGGTCAAAGAACCGCCTTTGGTCAGAGCATCCTGGATAATCAATCGGTGCACTTCCGCCTTGCCGAGCTGCAGACCGAGGTCGAGTGCCTGCGGGCCCTGGTCTACCGGGCCACTGCCGCCCACGTCGCCGGCGAAGAGGTCACCACCCTGGCCTCCATGGCCAAGCTCAAGGGGGGACGGCTCTGCCGTGAAGTCACCGACGCCTGCCTGCAGTACTGGGGCGGCATGGGTTTTATGTGGGACAACCCGGTCTCCCGCGCCTATCGTGACCAGAGGCTGTGCTCCATCGGCGGCGGCGCCGACGAAGTGATGCTGGGGATCATCTGCAAAGCCATGGGCACCCTGCCCAGAGCGCAAAGGTAACGCCATGGGATTCCATACACTGCTGGTGGCCAATCGGGGCGAGATTGCGGCGCGAATCCTCTCCAGCGCCAGGAGCCTGGGGTACCGCACCGTGGCGGTCTACTCCGAGGCCGATGCCGACTCGCCGGTGTTGGACCTGGCCGATGAAGCCTACTGCCTGGGCGAGGACCCCGCCGCCGACTCCTACCTCAATGTGGACGCCATCATCAGGGCAGCCCACAGCACTGGCGCCGATGCCATCCACCCCGGTTATGGCTTCCTGTCGGAGCAAGGGGAGTTTGCCCGCCGATGCCGTCAGGAGGGGATCACCTTTATCGGCCCCTCGGCTGAGGTCATCGACCTGATGGGCGACAAGGCCAGGGCCAAGGCGGCGGCCAAGGAGGCCGGCGTCCCCTGCATTCCCGGCTATCAGGGGCAAGATCAGAGTGTCACCAGGCTGACCGACGAAGCCCTGTCCATAGGCCTGCCGGTGATGATCAAGGCCGCCGCAGGTGGAGGGGGCAAAGGGATGAGGCTGGCCCGCACTGAGGCAGAACTGCCCGGCTTGATTGAGCTGGCCCGCTCGGAGTCGGCCAAGGCATTTGGCAGCGAACAGCTGATTCTGGAGGCTGCCCTCACCGGCGCCCGTCACATCGAAGTTCAGGTGTTCAGCGACAGCCATGGCCAGCATATCTTCCTGGGAGAGCGGGACTGCTCATTGCAGCGGCGCCATCAGAAGGTGATAGAGGAGGCGCCAGCCCCCGGTCTCAGTCAGGCGTTGCGCCAGCGCATGGGCCAGGCCGCCGTCGCCCTGGCACGCCATTGTGGCTACCAGGGCGCGGGGACCGTGGAGTTCCTGTTGGCTGAGGACGGTACCTTCTACTTCCTGGAGATGAACACCAGGCTTCAGGTGGAACACCCGGTCACCGAGATGATCACCGGCCAGGATCTGGTGGCCTGGCAAATTGCCGTGGCGGCGGGCGCCCCCCTGCCCCTCACTCAGGAGCAGGTAACGCTGTCAGGCTGCGCCGTGGAAGCGCGCCTCTACGCGGAAGACCCCAGCCAAAGCTTTTTGCCGGCCACCGGCACCATAGAGCACTGGCAGCCCCCTCAGGGTGACGGTATCAGAGTGGATCACGCCTTGGCCGAGGGCATCAGCGTCAGCCGCCATTACGATCCCATGCTGGCCAAACTCATCGCCTGGGGCCCGGACCGGCCCACCGCCCTTCGCCGGCTGAAGCGTGCCCTGGAGCAAACCCGGCTGATGGGCATCACCACCAATCAGGGCTACCTGACACGACTGCTGGCAGAGCCGGTAATCCAGTCTGGGGAAGCGGACACCACCTGGCTGGATCGCCACCCCCACCCCTGCGCCATTCCGGCGCCGCCCCCCTGGCTTTGGGCCCTGGCATCTGTGGTGCTGTGCGGCAACAGCCCAGCTTGTCGCCCCCTCTCTCTGAGACTGGACTATGGTAAGGAGAGCAACAGCTTATCTCTGCGTCCGGAGGGCCAGGGCACCAGGGTCCAACTGTCCGAGGAAGACTACGCCGTCAGGGTTGAACATGGTCACCCCCATACCCTGATCTGCCAGATAGATGAGCATCGCCGTACCCTGGCGTTCAGCCGCCACACTCATGGGGTCACCCTGGGGTGGCGCGGGCAAAACTACCGGTTCCACGACCAGACCCTGGCGGCACCGGACAACGCCAACGAGAGCCACGACGGTCAGGTTCGCGCCCTGATGGATGGCTGCATCCAGTCGGTGTTGGTGAAACAGGGAGACCGGGTCGAAGCGGAGCAGCCCCTGCTGACCCTGGAGGCGATGAAGATGGAGCTGCCTCTAACCGCAGGCCGCGCAGGCAGAGTCACTCAGTTGACGGTAGAGACCGGCGACCAGGTAAAAACCAACCAGTTATTGATCACCATCGAGGATTAGGGAGAAACCATGTTAAACCTGCAAGGAAAAGTCTATGTGATCACCGGCGCCAGCCGAGGCATTGGCCGGGCCATGGCCCTCAAACTCGCCTCCCATGGCGCCACCATCGTGGTGGCCGCCAAGTCGGACAAACCCCATCCTAAGCTCCCCGGCACCATCCACAGCGTCTGCGATGAGATTCTGGCCATGGACCAGAAGGCCATTGCCGTGCAACTGGATGTTCGCCAGGAAGCCTCGGTGCAGCAGTTGGCCGAACGGGTCGAGGCAGAGTTTGGTCGGCTCGATGGACTGATCAACAACGCCGGCGCCATCCGCCTGACCAATGTGGAGCGCACCCCGGCTCGCAAATACGATCTGATGTTCCAGGTCAACAACCGCGCGGTACTGCTTTGCGCCCAGTACCTGGTCCCCCTGATGCGCAAGAGCGGCGGCGGTCATATCCTCAACCTCTCTCCGCCGATCAACCTGGATCCCAAGTGGTTCAAGGATTACGGCCCCTACACCACCACCAAGTACGGCATGTCGATGCTGACCCTGGGCATGGCCGAAGAGTTTCGCCCGGACACAATCGCCGTGAACTCCCTGTGGCCCAGAACCACCATCGCAACCGACGCGGTGAAGTATGAGGCCGGTGGTGAGCAGCTGTTTCCCGTCAGCCGCACCCCGCAGATCATGGCGGACGCCGCCTACACCATTTTGAGTCAGCCACCCCAGGAGCTCACCGGTGAGCTGCTGGTGGACGAGGATCTGCTGCGGCGTTTTGGCCAGACCCAGTTTGACCACTACGCCTATCAGGAGGGCGCCACCGAATTTTTCACCGACCTGTTTCTGGATGAGTCATGAGCAAAGAACAGATAGCCCAAAGCGTGTTCCGTTTCGTCGATCGCCACATCAGCCCCAACCTGGAGAAGTGGGAGCAACAGGGACAGTTGCCCAGAGAGCTGTATCAGCTGGCAGCCGAAGCCGGCCTGCTGGGCCTGGGCTATCCGGAAGAGTTTGGCGGCACGCCCGCCTCGGTGGAGGAGCCCCTGGCCCTGACCCGGGAGCTGATGCGTACCGGGTCCGGTGGTCTGGTGGCCGGCCTGATGAGTCACAGCATCGCCCTGCCCCCGCTGGTGTCGGGCGGCTCGGAGGAGCTCAAGGGTGAACTGATCCCACCGGTACTGCGCGGAGAGCGCATCGCCGCCCTGGCGGTCACCGAACCCGGCGGGGGCAGCGACGTCGCCGCCATCACCACCCGGGCAGAGCTGTGCAGCGATCACTACGTGGTCACCGGCGCCAAGACCTTCATCACCAGTGGCTGCCAGGCAGATCTCTTCACCCTGGCGGTGCGCACCGGGGGCGAAGGGGCCGGCGGGGTATCCCTGCTGATGGTGGACGCCGATACCCCTGGGCTCTCCCGCAGCAGTCCGCTGCAGAAGATGGGCTGGCACGCCAGTGACACCGCCGAGATCTATTTAGACCACATCAAGGTGCCCGCCAACCGGCTGGTGGGGGAAGAGGGCCAGGGGTTTGCCCTGCTGATGGCCAACTTCGTCCGGGAACGACTAAACCTGGCGGTGATGGCCAACACCACCTCGGAGCTGGCGCTGGAGAAAGCCGCGGCCTACGCCAGCATCCGCAACACCTTCGGCTCGCCGCTTATCGACAAAGCGGTGATCCGCCACAAGCTAGCGGAGATGGCCACCCGGCTGGAAGCCAGCATCTGTCTGACCGAGAAAGCCGCCCGCAAGCTGGAATCCGGCGACAACTGCGCCATGGAGAGTGCCATGGCCAAGAACATGGCCACTGACAGCTGTGACTTCATCACCCATCAGGGAGTACAGATACTGGGTGGACTGGGTTACATGCGGGAAGCGGGGATGGAGAGGCTGGCCCGGGACGGCAGACTGCTCTCCATAGGAGGAGGCACCCGGGAGATCATGAACGAGATCATCGCCAAGTGCCTGCTGGAACAGTAGAGGAACTTACATCAGCGGAGAGACGCTGTGGGGAGCCTGGCTGAGCACCAATGTGGCCTCCCCCAGCTGCTCCGGCGTCAACATCAGTTTGCCGTCCACAATTTGTGGCAGGGTGCCCTTGCCTTTCACCGAAGCCTCTGTGCCCTCATCCAACGTCAGGGTGACCCCCTTGACTTCAGGCTGCAGCCAGCCAAAGCCCACGCCGGCGTAGGCGCGCATCAGGGCGTTCATCTGATCGCGGATCTCCGCCAGCTCAGCGGCAGTGAATTGGGTCTGCTCCAACACTTCCGCCTGAATCTGCATGGCGAAATCACACTGCTGCTCATTCTCCAGCTCCAGCTGGATCAGGGCGGCTTTCTCGCGAAGATCCCGGTCAAAGGGCAGCAACAGCTGCTGATCCGGGCCCACCAGCAGAGGCAGCGCCTTCTCATGGCGAAGGATGCGACCGTCCAGCACCTTGCAGGGGGTGCCCTGCTCGCGGTTGTTGAAGTAAAACACCAGCTTGAGCTTGTTGATCTCCGGCTGGTACAGCTTATCCATCCGGTCGAAAAAGCCCTTGTAGTCCAGGGTCAGCGCCCCGGCAGAGAATGGCAGCGCCAGGGTGGCGGCCAACAACATCCCTGTAATCGGTTTCATTACATATACCTTTTATTGGTTTCCAGCATGCTCAACAGCTCATCCACATAGGCTTCTTTGCGCTCGGAGTAGCGAATCAGTCCGGGGATCAGACTGGCCGCGGTGACCTCCATCTCAGCGTCGCGCAGCTGAGAGCGGATTTGACGCAGCTCCAGGTAAGCCGGGTTGGTGTTGAGGTTATTCAGGTAGGAGCTGACCGACTCCTCCACGGAGTCAAATTTGGCCACCTCGTGGTTGCGGCCATCGTCCCGTCCCAGAGGCACCAGGCCACAACCGGCGCGGAAACACCACTGGCCAAAGAAGTTCAGTCCCTCGCGGGCAAAGCGGGAGCTGCCCCAGCCGGTTTCGTTGGCGGCCTGAACCAGCACCATCTCAACGGGAACCGTATCGACCCGGGCCAGCAGGGGCTCCAGGGTCTCTGAAGAGATCTGGCGCAGCTCATAGCCATACTGCTGGGCAATGCGCTCCGCCTTGGCCGCCTGGGCACCGCTGACGGTCAGGTCCTTATCCAGCCGCTGCTTCAGCTGCAGCAGAAATTGTCGCTGACCATTAATTTCACGATTCACCTGCTCCACAGTCGGACGCAGATAACTGAAGAAGGCACGCTTCTTCTGTTTCACGTCACTGATCTCGGCAAAGTCCGGCAGATCGCTCACCGGCTTGTTGGCCTGAACGGGCAAACTGGCAACCTGAGGCCGCTCCTCCTCCACCTGGGTTTCAATCCACAGCATGGTGAGGGCAACCAGTCCCAATGCGATAATGACACCAGCTAAGGGTCTCATAGGAAATCTCCTTAGGCCTCGAAGTGGCCCTTGCCGTCACCGTCGGTGGTGGTATCGGATTTAACCTCAGACTCACCATCGGGGACAAACAGGTGTTTGTAGAGCACACCCTTGAGCTGGAAGAAGAAGGGGATCATCCAACACAGCGCCACCAGAGTCACCACGGCGGCCAGCAGTTGAGTCATCCCATCGACGGCTTCACCCTGCGCCTGACCGCCCATCACCATGGCCAAAGGCCAGAAGGCGGTTACCAGTCCCAGCACCGCCAGGGAGTAGGCACCGAAGGCAGGCAGCAGATGTTTGAGCATCACTCTGCCACTGTCGATGATGGCGCGTATCGGGTTGCTTCGATTCATTACATAGTAGAGGTTTGACTGGCTGAGCAGCACCATCAGACCCAGTCCCAGCATAAAGAACAGGGCAAAGCCCAGCTGGCTCACCATGCCGGTCAGCAAGCTGATCAGCAGCAGCGGTGCAGTCAGGGGCAAAACCCGGAGCAGATCAGACGCACTGGAGGGGCGGCCCAGGGCGCGCTGCAGACCGATAAAAGCCAAGCCAGCTTCAACCGGCGCGGTGATCACCACCATTACCAGTTGCAGCATCATAAAGCCTTCAGAGGCGGACGCGTCCTCCACACTGATGGTCACCGGCATGCCCATGAGGTTTTCGATGATCCAGCGGAACATGAAGAACACCAGGGCCATTGCGATGCCACTGGCGACGGTGGCGTACAGAAGGGGGCGAATGTCTTGCCGGACCAGGGAAAAGGTCTCACGCAGGACGGAAACTAAATTCAAAGATTGCATTAAAAACGGGCGTAGCTCGCTAAAAACAACAGGTTAAACCAACATTATACCCGGGAATACCCGCCGGCGTAATCCCTGTTACAGCAAAGTTGCAATCCCTGTAAGCCAAGGTTCAGTAACCATCCTCAGATCTCCCCGGCAACCGGGCTGTTTCCAGAGGGGTTTATTGCACAGTGTGATCTGACGCACATCGTGACAATACACGTAAAATACCTTGGTTTTACAGTGAAAACATTACTTGGCGTTTTGCCTTTGAACCACTAGAATTCGCCGCCTTAATTTGCTTTTTTAACCCAAGCCGCACTGGCGCCTTGAACTGGAATCGCCCATGAGTCACTCCACTCAAGAGACCCTGGTCCGCCTGGACTCTGTTACCAAGTCCTACGACGGCAACAGAACCATCATAGATAACCTGTCCCTGGACATTTTTGACGGCGAGTTCGTTACTCTGCTGGGCCCCTCCGGCTGCGGCAAAACCACAGTGCTGAGACTGATCGCTGGCCTGGAAGAGTGCAGCATTGGCCGCATTCTGCTCGGTGGTCAGGAGATTACCCATCTGGGCCCGGAACAGCGCAACGTCAATACCGTATTCCAGAGCTACGCCCTCTTCCCCCATATGACGGTATTCGACAACGTCGCCTTTGGCCTGCGCACCGCCAAGGTGGCGGAAGCGGAGATCAAAGAGCGGGTCATCGACGCCCTGAAGATGGTGCAGCTCGATGCCATGGCACCGCGCAAGCCGGATCAGCTCTCCGGCGGTCAGCAGCAGCGCATCGCCATCGCCCGCGCCGTGGTCAATCGCCCCAAAGTATTGCTGCTGGACGAAAGTCTCAGTGCCCTGGACTACAAACTGCGCAAGCAGATGCAGATCGAGCTCAAGCAGCTGCAGCGCAAGCTGGGGATCACCTTTATCTTCGTCACCCACGATCAGGAAGAGGCGCTCTCCATGTCAGACCGCATCCTGGTGATGCGTGAAGGAGAAGTGGTGCAAACCGGCACCCCGAAGGAGATCTACGAGACCCCGGCCAACCGCTTCGTGGCGGAGTTCATCGGCGAGTCCAACCTGTTTCCGGCCAAGGTGCTGGAGCCCATGGATGAGCGCCACTACCGCTGCGACATCAGCGGCAAGATCTACCCTGTCTACAGTGAACAGCCCCTGGATGTGGGCAGCATGATCAACGTGCTGCTGCGCCCGGAAGATCTGCGCCTGGAGGAGATCCCGGCCGGCGGCGACAGCCAGTACCTCACCGGCACCGTCACCGAGCGTACCTATAAAGGCATGACTCTGGATTCGGTGATCGCCCTGGAGAATGGCCAGCAGATTCAGGTGTCCGAATTCTTCAATGAGGACGACCCCGACGTCGACCATAGCCTGGGCCAGCGGGTCGCCGTGACCTGGGTACCCAGCTGGGAGGTGGTCCTGCCCTATGACGGCCAGTAACAAGTTCAAGTGGTTCTCCATCGGACTCATCAGCCTGTGGCTGGTGAGCTTCGTATTGGTCCCCAACCTGATGGTGCTGGTCGCCAGTTTCCTTACGTCCGACATTCACGAACTGGTGATCTTCCAGTTCACCTGGGAGAACTACGCCCAGCTGATTGACCCCATCTACGCCAAAGTGGTGGGCTACTCCGTCTATCTTGCGGGCATCACCACCCTTTTGTGCCTGCTGATCGGCTACCCGGCGGCCTGGTTTATCGCCCAGTTCAGTCCCAGGGTGCGTGGCATTCTACTGTTTATGGTGATTGTGCCCTTCTGGACCAACTCACTGATCCGCACCTACGCCATCAAGATCATCCTGGGCACCCGCGGCGTCCTCAACTGGGGTCTGCTGGAGCTGGGGATCATCGACACACCGATGCGTCTGATGTACACCCAGACGGCGGTGCTCATTGGCATGGTCTACATCCTGCTGCCCTTTATGATTCTGCCGCTGTTCTCCAGCATCGAGAAGCTGCCCGGCAGCTACATTGAGGCGGCGCGGGATCTCGGTGCCGGCAAGCTGCGCATCTTCCGCACCATAGTGCTGCCCCTGACCCTGCCTGGGATGATTGCCGGCAGCCTGATGGTGTTCCTGCCCGCCATGGGGATGTTCTACATCTCGGATCTGCTGGAGGGGGCGAAGAACCCGCTGATCGGCAACCTGATTAAAGACCAGATCCTGGTGGCCCAGAACTGGCCCTTCGGCGCCTCTTTGAGTGTGGCCCTGCTGGCGATGATGGCGGTGATGCTGTTTGTCTACCATAAGGTGGGTCAGATGCTGCGCCGCAAGGAGGAACTCGATGTCTAAGTTTCTGAAATGGGGCTTCCTCGGCCTGCTGTTCACCTACCTGTATGCGCCCATCGCGGTGCTGGTGGCCAACTCCTTTAATGCCCACAAGTACGGCATCAAGTGGATGGGGCTGACCGGCAAGTGGTATCAGGCGCTGATCGACAATGCCGGCCTGATGGAAGCGGCCCGTCACTCCCTGACCATCGCCGTGTTCTCCGCCACCTTGGCCACCGCCATCGGCACCCTGGCCGCGGTAGCCCTGTTCCGCTACCGCTTTCGCGGCAAGATGGCCCTCAATGGCATGCTGTTTGTGGTGATGACCTCCCCGGACATCGTCATGGCGGTCTCCCTGCTGGCGCTGTTCGTCAGCTTCGGCGTTGCCCTGGGGTTCTGGTCCCTGTTGATGGCCCACATCACCTTCTGCCTGCCCTTCGTGGTGGTGACCGTGTTTGCCCGGCTCAAGGGGTTCGACAACGCCATCCTCGAGGCGGCCCGGGATCTGGGCGCCAGCGAGTGGCGCATCTTCCGCAAGATCATTCTGCCCCTGGCGGCCCCGGCCATCTTCGCCGGTTGGCTGCTAAGCTTCACCCTCTCCCTGGATGACGTGATCATCAGCTCCTTCGTGACCGGCCCGGCCTACGAAATTCTGCCGCTGAAGATCTACTCCATGGTGAAGGTGGGCGTCTCCCCCGAGGTGAATGCCCTGGCCACCCTGATGCTCATCCTGTCGCTGCTGCTGGTTGCGGTGGCGCAGTTGATACTGAAAAGAAAAACGGCGTAAGCTTCGCTTGCGTAATATTTACCAACACCGTTGATTTGAGGAAACAAAAACAATGATCCGCACCCTGGCTAAATCCGCGTCTGCTGCGCTTATCGCCCTGTGCAGCTTCGCCTCCCAGGCGGCCAACGACGTTGTCTACTTCTACAACTGGTCCGAATACATTCCAGAGGGTCTGCTGACCGAATTCGAGAAAGAAACCGGCATCAAGGTGATCTACACCACCTACGACTCCAACGAAGCGATGCACGCCAAGTTGAAGCTGACCGGCGCCAAGGGCTACGACATCGTGGTGCCCTCCACCTACTTCGTGGCCAAGATGCGCGATGAAGGCCTGCTGCAGCCCATCGACCAGACCAAGCTGAGCAACTTCAAGCATCTGGACCCGGTGATGCTGGACAAGGCATACGATCCCGGCAACCAGTACTCCATCCCCTACGTGTGGGGCGCCACCGGCATCGGCATCAACACCGACTTCGTCGATCCTGCCACCATCACCGGCTGGAAAGATCTGTGGGATCCCAAGTGGAAAGGTCAGCTGATGCTGATGAACGACCAGCGTGAAGTGTTCCACATGGCCCTGCGCATCCTGGGTTACTCCGCCAACTCCACCGATCCCAAGGAGCTGGAGGAAGCCTACCAGTACCTGAAGAAACTGATGCCCAACGCCCTGGTGTTCAACTCCGACACCCCTTCCCTGCCCTACATGGCCGGTGAAGTGTCCCTGGGGATGATCTGGAACGGCTCTGCGTTCGAGGCCAACAAGAACGACCCGGCCATCACCATGATCTACCCCAAGGAAGGCGCCATCTTCTGGATGGATAACCTGTCCATTCCTGCCGGCGCCGAGAACGTGGACGCGGCCCACAAGCTGATCAACTTCCTGCTGCGCCCCGACGTGGCCGCCAAGGTGTGTGAAGAGGTGGGCTACCCCACCCCCAACAAGACCGCCAAAGGGATGCTGGACCCAGAGTTTGCCAACAACCCCATCGTCTACCCACCAGAGGAGGTCATTAAAGCCGGTGAGTTCCAATCTGATGTAGGCGAAGCGGTGCGCATCTACGACAAGTACTGGCAGAAGCTGCGTACCGGCAACTAAGCCGCTCGCCCTCTGCACAAGACAACGCCGCTGTTCAGCGGCGTTTTTTTATGCCTGTCTGGACCGCCTGAGCCTGAGCATCAGCAAAATGAAGTACCCGCCCAAGGCCGCCAGCAGGTGCTTCAGCGTGTGGCCGCTGATCCCGCCTGCTGTGACCCGGAAGATCTCCAGGTCATAGAGTTCAGTCACCTTGGCTGCCAGGTAACAGCCGAGTGCGGCCAGCAGCAGCCACTGATGGGAGTGGCCGCTGGGAAACAGTGCCACCAGCACAGGAATGATGAGCAGGGGCAGCAGCTGAATCCAGATATAGAGCCAGAGATCCCCCCACCAGTGCCAGTAGCCAACCGACACCACCCCCAGCAATATTGCCGGGACCAGAAGGGCGCTCAAACGCCCATGCAGGTGCTCCGTCATCAGGGTGGTAAACAGCCCCATAAACCCCACAGCCATGGGCAGACGATCCCACACCAGAGAATCATTGGTGGGCTGCCAGTGGTAATAGCCCGACCCTAAACCCACCAGCACCAAGGCCGCAAACATGATGGACCAGGCTGCATGGCTTGCCCCCAACCGGGCTCGGATGCAGTGAGCCAGGCCGAGGACGCCAACCAGGGAAAACGCCAGGCTGGACAGAACGTCGAGGCCATGGGGCACCCCGAGCATCACTCGGGTATCGGCAAAGTTGTGATAAGCCCGGTCCTGCTGAATCGGCGCCAGTGCCACCAACAGCACAAGGGGGACCAGCATCACGGCGGCCAATACCCCGAGCCGCCATGGCTGATGCTGTGCACCGGGTCGGGTCGGCTCTGTCGTTGCCATAACACCTCTGTTGTTGCCAACGGCTGACCCGATAAGTATAGAGTTCGGCGCCCCCTACTCCTCCAGATGCTGCTTGCGGGGCAGTTGATGAATCAGCCAGTAGGCGACGCTCATGCCCAGCACCACCACACCGATGGCAAACACGTACATGACGTCGGTCTGCTCCATATCGATGATGATTACCTTACGGGCGATGGCCATCAGCGCCGTGGCCATGACAATCTTCACGTGTATCACGTTCTCCCTCAGGTAGATGGTGATGTTGATGAAGATCTCTATGGCAATCAGCACCGCCATAAAGGCACCGAAGGTGGCCAGCATGTCTGAGATGGTCAGGATGAAGTATGGCGGCGCCATCAGCTTCTCATACAGAGTCCAGCCAACGTCGATCACCCCCATGACAATCACAAACACCATCAGAATCGACAGGGCTCGTACCGACCAGTGGATGATCCGTTGCAGTTCAAACTGCATCCTGTCCTGGGGATCGATCTGCATCTGCATCTCCTGTTACTCCAACACCGGAGAGTGGAACCCCTCAGGCTTGATGGTGAGCACCGAGCAACGAACGTTGTCCAGCATCCGTTCGGCGGTGTTGCCCATGATGAAACCGGAGAGATTGCTGCGGCACAGGGTGCCCATCACCAGAAGTTCCACCTTCTCCCGCTCCACCAGGCTGGGGATCTGGCTTTGGGCATCCCCCTCGGGCAGCGCCAGGCTTACCTTGTTGAGGCTCAGGCCCAGTCGCTCGGTCAGCGCCTCCAGCCTCAGCCGTCTCTGGTACTCCTCCTCCTGAGCCACCTTGGCGATCTCCGTGTCGTTGTACCTGGCCCAGCTTCTCAGGTAACCCTCCGCATCCAGCTTCCAGGCGTGGCAAATACGAAGTTCGGCGTCATAGTGTTCCGCCAGCTCCTTGGCCTTGGAGATGATGCGCTCATTCAGATGCACCACCTCAAGATCGCTGCTGACCACATCCACTGCCGCGGCAATGCGCCTGACCCCCTGACACAGGCAGGGCCTAGCCACCCACACAGGCACATCCGATTTACGCATCAGGTGCCGGGTGGTACTGCCGTACTGGCAGGTCGACGCTTTGTGACTGCGAGAGGCATCCAGACCGATAACACTGGCGTTGATGCTGGACGCATACTTGATGATTTCGATGAAGGGCTTGCCACTGAGCACCTCAATGTGGACCCGAAGCTTGGGGTGCTTGGCGGTCAGGGAACTGGCGATATCGATCAGCTGTTTGCGCTGCTCCTCAATGGAGCGCTTGAGCAGATCCAGCAGTGAGATGTTGCCCACACCCAGCATCTGGAACTGTTCAACCACCGACAGCAGCCGGACTGTTTCGCCTGTCTTGTCGGCAAAGGACACCAGTTCATCCAGCGCTGGGCTGGGGGTCTGGCCAGGGGCGATGGGGATAAGAATATTGGTTCGTGCCATGGTTCTCTCCAGGTTGCGCCTAACTGGAGGTCACTATGCACCGGCTCAAACATTAACTAAACTAAATGTTTTACATGCCGAACATAGGCGTTTATCAATGCCAAAACTGGAACTGAGTCAACAGTTGATGATCCGCGGCGTCAGCCTGCGTCAACTGCAGGTGTTTTTGGCGGTGTACCAGCACCACTCCATCACCGAGGCCGCCAAGCGCCTGCATCTGACCCAGCCGACGGTCTCCATTCAGCTGAAGAAGCTCAGCGAACAGCTGAGGACCCCTCTGTATCAGGTACATCACAAGAAGATGGTGTTCACCGAAAGTGCGGCCATCCTCGCCAATTATGCCGGTGAAATGCTGCGAAATGCTGAATTGCTGGAGATGGAGCTGGCCAACCTGAGGGAGCTGAAATCCGGCACACTGAAAATTGCCGTGGTTACCACAGCCCAATATTTCATTCCCCACATAGTCGGGCCCTTTCTGCAGCAACACCCCTTCGTGGATATGCAGTTGACCGTGGTGAACCGCCAGCAGATTCTTGAGCGTCTCAACCGGGGGCTAGACGACATCTATGTGGTCAGTCACCTGCCCGAGTCTCCACCCATTCACAGCCAGGAATTTTTAGAAAACCCGCTCTATCTGGTGGCCGAAGCCCATCACCCCTTGATGGCTCATCCCAACTTGAAACTCAAGGACATCGCCAACGAGCCCTTTATCCTGCGGGAGCCTGGGTCAGGTACACGCCTGGCGTTGGAGAAGACCCTCAAGGAACTGGGTGTCCAGCTCAACATAAGGATGGTGATAGAGAGCAATGAAGCGATCCGGGAGTGTGTGGCAGCCGGGCTGGGGGTGTCCATACTGTCTGAGCATGCGCTCAAACTGGGGAGCGACGACAGGCTAAAGATCCTGCCGGTCAACGAGCTGCCCATAGTCACCCACTGGCACTTCGTCTGGCCACAACACAGAAACACCTCCATCGTGGCCCGCGCCTTTATCGACTATCTGGGCAATGACTATCTGGCCCCCCACTCGCAGATAAGCGCTTCGTCACCTTAAGCTACACCTTCCTCGCTTTCCCGAATCCATAGTTATGGTGGGCCAAGGCGGTGCCCAGGGCACTCATCAGGCAGAGATAGGGAATCCATAGCAGCGCGATGCCATTGAGCACATCCGGTTCGGTCAAAACCAGCAGATTGAACATGAACAGCGCACATGAGGCGCCCATGGCAACCAGATAGGCGATTCGCGTCTTGATGAAGGCCCCGACCAGGGCGCCCGACACCATGCCCACAGCGGCCAGTATCAAAGAGCTCTTCGGTTCGGCGAAGGGCAACATCAACATCAGAAAAAGTAACGAATCCATGTCGGCTCCAAGGAAAGTCGCCGCCTCAAACCCTAGGCAGCTGCCAAAAGCCAACATAGTGGGCGTTTGGCTTAAACGTCAACCCGGTTGATAGCGGCACGGGGGGATCACCGCCCGGACGACCCTCGCTGCCCTGCCCCTAGTGAGCATGGCCCTGCCCCAGGTTGACCACCAAGACACCGGCGACGATCAACCCCATCCCAATCCAGGTGGTCAAATCCAGGTGCTCCTGATACACCAGCATGGAGAGCAGGTTAACCCCAAGGATCGCCAGCGCCGCCCACAGGCCATGGACAATCCCTACTGGCACCCCTTTCATAGCGAACGAGAGCGCCACAAAAGCGCACAGGTGACCTAACCCCACCAGGGCAATGGCGCTCGGTTTGCTGAAACCATCGGTGGCTTTCAGCGCCACATGGGACAGCGCCTCTGCGGCCACCCCCAAAAACAAAAACAGCCAGTGCATCTCTTTGACCCCTTCAATCCTCGAAAGGAGCACAGTGTATTGCCACCAATGCATTTGATAATCCGGCCAATAAGCAAATGACTGTTTCCCTGTTGGAATAATAGGGCCTCTTATCCCACCGAACCTTGCGGGCCAATGACCTGCCCTGCACCGAGTACTCCTAACCCGAAAATCTGATTGCCCAATAATTCAAACCGTTACACTTCAGCGTTAACTCAATGGCTCATTTGGTGTTGAAAAGATTAATGAACCGGCGTATATTTATGACCCAATACACTTTATGAGCCAACCCTGAGAGACCATGACCGTCTATCTCTACACCCGCTTCTCTCCCAAAAACCGCGCCTATCAGGAACACCTGGACGCCCTGACCGCGGCCCACCCTGGCGCCGAACATCGGGCCGATGAAGTCAAAGGCTTCGTGCCCCCCTTTGAGCGGACACAGTTCAGTGAGCTGTTTAACAGGCTTAACAGCGGCGACACCCTGGCCATCTGGTGGCTGACCGTATTTGGCCGTGACTTCTGCCAGGTACTGAGCACAGTCAACCGGTTGCTGGAGAAAGGGGTCACCCTGGAGCTGCATTGTCAGCCCCTGCGCTTCGAGCCCGGCAGCCAGCAAACTCAGACCCTGCTGGCGTTGTTGACCGGCTATGACCAGGTGCAGACCCAGCACAGGCTGTTTGCCGCCGAACAGGCGCGCACCGCCATCAAGGAGGAGCCCGAGCTGTGGCAACAGAAGTTTCGCGGCCGTCCCGCCGACAAGGCGAAGCATCAGGCCATCGCGGCCCTGCTGCTGGAAGGCCACACCCTGCAGAGCGTGGCAAAGCAGTGCGATGTCAGCCTGTCGACCGTCAAGCGGGTAAAAGCCAAACTGAGTGACATAGACGATGACGGCGGCCTGAGACGGCGTGGTAAATCTCCCCAATAAACCGGAGACCGATATTGAGACAACCCTTTAAGTTCCGAACCATTCTCCTTGCCTGCCTGATCATCAGCGTGGGCCAACTCAGCATGGGCCTGGTGTTCCCCTCCCTGCCCTGGATAGCCAAAGACTTCGACGTCTCCCTGGAACAGGCCCAACTGCTGGTCAGCTTCTACCTGCTGGGCTTTGGCCCGTCACAGTTCCTCTACGGCCCCATCTCCGACGCCCTGGGGCGCAAGAAGGTGCTGCTCACCGGGCTGTTTATCGCCATACTCGGCCTGCTGATCATCGTCTTTTTCGGCCACTCCTTCAGCGCCATGCTGGCGGGGCGCCTGCTTCAGGGCCTGGGCACCGGCTGTTGCGCGGTGCTGGCCCGAGCCACCACCACCGACCGCTTCGATGCCGACCAGTTGCCTGTGGCCCTGTCCTACATCGCCATGGTGGCGTCCATTACCCCATTGATTGCGCCGGTACTGGGCGGCTTCATCAATGTTCATTTCGGCTGGAGCATGGTGTTCATCTCCCTGCTCGGCTACGTGTCCCTGGCCTGGGCAGTTGTCGCCCTGAGGTTCACCGAAACGGTAGAGCAGCGCTCGGCGGTCCCCTCTGCCAGGACCATGGTGAAGCAATACCGTGAGCTGCTGGGTTCCCGATACTTCATGAGCTTTGCCAGCATCGGCTGGCTGAACTTCAGCATGATGATCACCACGGTATCCATCATGCCCTTCATCATGCAGAACCAGATTGGCATGCACTCGGATGAGTACGCCATGTGGGCGCTGATCCCGGCATTAGGGATGCTGGCGGGCACCAGCCTGTGCAACCGGCTGCGTCCGGTCATCGGCACCCGCAGAATGCTGATGTGGGGCCCGGCCCTGCACGGGGTCTCGGCCATCTGGCTGTTCTTCTGCCCGGTGGAGCCGCTGTACCTGATGCTGGGGCAGTTTCTGATGATCCTGGGGAACGGCATCTCCTTCCCCTGTGCCCAGGCGATGGTGATGCAGCCCTACCGCCACCAGGCCGGCACCGCCGCCGCCCTGTCCGGAGGCGGTCAGATGGTGGTCTCCTCCATCGTCAGCCTGACGCTGGTGCAGATGGGCCTCAGTCAGGCCTGGCACCTGTCACTGGTGATGGTGGTGTTCGCCGGCATTAACCTGCTGAACATTCGTCGCGGTTTTACCACTCCGGTGGCTCAACTGACCTCAACCGGCGCCCTGGAGAAGCTCTGACAGCCCGTTAGCAGACTCAGGTTGTATCAGCCGCCGGTCCGCCCGGCGGCCACAAGAGCCCTTCAGTAATCCAGGCTCTCTTTGGTGAAGGGGGGCTCGGGGGCCTGGCCCAGAATCCTCTGCAGTATGTCGTTCATGGTGTTGGGATCGTTATCGAAGCCGCCGTGGCTGGTGCTGGCGCTGCGCCCCGCGGATTGTCCCTGGCTGATGACAAACTCAACCCTGTCGCTCTCAAGCTCAAGTTCGCTTTGATAACGGGTCATGCCGAGCAGTTTGGCGCACTGCACAGGTTCGAAGGCGCGGGACACCAAGTACAGCAAGGACTTTCGATACACCAGGGCCACGTTGTCATCCAGCTCCAGTTGCTCGCTGAGGTTGTACACCGTCAGCTCCCGAACCTTGTCCCGGTTCACCAGGGGCATCAGGTTCTGCTTAAACAACGCCTGGGTCGCCGCCGGCGCCATCAGGCTGCAGCTGGCGATCTCCAGCTCGTCAGACAGCTGACACAGCCGCGGCAGCAGATGGCTGTGGAGTATCGCCCCGGTGGAGTGGCCGATGACATGAATCTTGGGGCGCACCGGCAGTTGGTTGATGTGATGCAGCAGCGTCTCAAGTGCGCCGCTGCCATCGGCCTCATCGTCAATGAAGGGAGCGAACGCACCGGCTTTCATCTCCCGCCACAGCGCCCGCCCCGGACGCCGCGTCAGCCGTTCGATGCGCTTATCCAGCCAGTCGCTGAACCCTGAGGCCACCTTGTCTGTGCGCTCCTGCTTGCCCAGCACCACATCCTTGATCTCCTCCATCAGACCGGTGTCGTACATGAAGTGGATGGGATAGATGCCGTTAGCCATCCAGGTGTGCTGCATCGCCGCCACCCGCCGGGCAGAGGCCTTGGTGCTGTTCAGGCCACCGTGGGCGTACAACAGCAGATGCGGCTGCTGGCTGCGGCGCAGCGACTGGCCGATAAGCTCAACATGGTTGGCGTTGCTCCAGTAGCGGCCCTCCTGGTCGTAGCTGCCATCGTCGAAGTGGATGAAGTGATTTTCAATCTCCTGCCTGGCCACACTGCCCAGGGTGGCACGGCGATCCGCCCGAGAACTGGTGCCGGTCTGGTTGCGCAGGCCAAACAGCTGAGGAGTCGGCAAGGCAAGCTGCACCACCCAGGCATCCATCAGATTCTGGGCCCAATCCTCATACTTCCACAGGGCAAGGCCGCCCTGCCCCCAGCCCGTCTCGCCCCAGGAGTTCTGAATCCAGAACCCCTTGGCGTTATACCCGACGATGGCAAAGGCGTGACCGCCGGATTGCGTGAGATTGGTGTCGGGTATCACCATCTCGTCGTCTTCGTCCCGCACCGGAGCGAGCCAGCCCGGGTGGACCCGAGCAGAGGCGAAGATCACCCCAATCTCGTTCAATGCCGCATGGAAATCACTGATCACCGGCCTCAGCCGGTAATAAGCGCCCAGGGTACGTTTGCGGGCATCTTCCAGCATAGGTGCATCAAACTCATAGCGGTCAAAATCCGGGCCCTGTGCGCCCGTCATGTTAATGTCCAACTCTTCAAGGCAGACCCCGGAGTTCTTCCAGCCCTTGATGGCCCCTCGGCAGCTTGAGCCCAGGTAATCCTCGCCGGGCCAGCGGTCGAAGCGCCGGGCCAGGTGATAGAGCATGGCGGGGCTGACCCTGTCGCTTTTCTGCTGCTGGCGATAGAGCAGATTGATGGTGGACGCCAGGCCGTAACCGGTGCAGGCGCCCTCCTCCCCTTGAGCCAGGATGGTCAGCTCCTTAGGTGGCGGCATCACGGGTTTGATGGGTTGCAGGCTGGGTTCGTAGTAGCGATCGCGCAGATCCGGTGCATCGGCGATGGCATTGAGAATGGGGTATTGTCTGGACATAGTCTGGCTCCAATCCTTGGAAATAGAGGTACTGAGTAAGGGTAGCCACGCAGGCTGGCATAGGACAGTGCGCGGCGGATGGACTCACCATAATCCAGTCGCCTGCGAAAAAGCTTTGCCCAGGTCAAAAAAGGCGACACTGGCAAACAAAGGCTTCAACCCAAATAAAGCCCGCCTCACTGCAAGCTTTTCAAAAACGGCGCGGGGTCGATGCCATAAGCTGTGGCATAGTGCCGCCCTTCGAACAATCTGTGCTGTACCCCACCATGACTTTTCAAGCCGCCATATTTGATATGGATGGTCTGCTTCTGGATACCGAGCGCCTGTGTATGCGCATCTTTAAGGAAGCCTGTGCCGTCCAAAACCTGCCCTTTTTTGAAGATGTATACCTGTCCATCATTGGGCGCAACTCCGTAGGCATTGAGCGCATCTTTCGCAAAGCCTATGGCGATGACCTGGACAGACTGGATGCAGAGTGGCGGGTGCGATACCACGGCGTGGTCAGAAATGAACCCATCCCCATCAAGGAGGGCGTGGTGGAGTTGCTGAGCTGGCTCAAATCCAACGACATCCCCACCGCCGTGGCCACCTCAACGGTGAACGACGTAGCCAGGCGCAAGCTGGAGTTGGCCGGGCTGGACAAGTATTTCGACGCGCTGGCCACCGGCTGTGAAGTGAAGAACGGCAAACCCGACCCGGAGATCTTCCTGCTGGCCGCTGACCGCCTGGCGGTGAACCCGGCCAGCTGTCTGGCCTTCGAAGACTCCAACAACGGTGTGCGTTCTGCGGTGGCGGCCAATATGATCACCTACCAGATCCCCGACCTGGTGCAGCCCGACGATGAAGTGCGAGCCCTGGGCCACAGAGTAATGCCGTCCATGGTGCAGGTGCTGGAGTCATTGCGCTAAGGCACTTTAGTGTGAATGTCTGGTTGAGGGGGGCCGCAGCTCTAGCTGCGGCCTGTCAGTCTCGGGCACAACATTAAGTGCCCAGTGAGCCGACCTGATGTCAGTCGAAGGTGCCCCGAACCGGGTAGTTTTTATCGCGGATAAAATCGATGCCACTTAGCAGCACATCAATCTCAGGCCGGGCGAAGGGACCATTGGAGATGTCGAGTATCTGAACCTCGTTGCGATCGTTAATCACGAACACACCGGGCTCGGAATAGAAGTGGTTGGTCTCCCCCGTGGAGAGGGGCCGGGAGATGTACAGGCCCAGCTCACGCATCATGTCGACGGTTAAGCCGTAGGTCACCGGGTAGTTCACCTTAAGCTCCATGAAGTGCTCCAGCGCCTGCGACTCGTTGTCGGCAGAGGCCGCCACAATGTCCACGCCCAGCTTGGCGAAATCTGGCTTAGCCTCGCCCAACTTCTTCAAATAGCGGGTGCACATCGGGCAATGACCACCGCGATACACCACCACCATTTTCCAGTTGGTCCTCTTTTCCGGTACACCTAGATTGATTCTACCGCCGCCCAATTTAGGCAGTTCGATAGAGGGAAACTGAGACCCGCCTTTGACCTTCTTTGACATCATCACCTTGTCGTCCCCCTGACTCATCACGCATGAAATCAGATCGGTTTTTTCACTCGTCATACGCTCGCAACACCCAGACATCGCCACTCAGGGTACCAACGCCGGCGGATGTGCGAGCCTTCCGTCTCCTAGACCTGATGAACGTGCACCCAATGCAAGAGCTACACCCGGCCTGGAGAGGAAACAGTTTGGATTCTAGGGGCATAACAGAAACCATAATAGATACAAAAGTGGCGCGTTTATGCATAACAGATGACGTCTGAACTGGTATGATTCCGACTACCCGCTTGAGAGTGATGATGAGAGACCGGCGTCAGTGAAAAAGTACGAGGAGCTCATAGAGCAGATCCGCACTCAGATCCAAAATGAGATCTGGCAAACCGGAGAGAAACTCCCTTCCCTGAGGAAGCAGGCCGAGCTGTCAGGGGTGAGCCTGATGACGGTGGTGCACGCCTATCAGGTGCTGGAGAGTCAGGGGTGGATCGTGTCCCGGGCGCGATCAGGCTATGTGGTTGCCCCCAAGATTGAAAGCAGCGAGTCGGCGCCTTCCCATGAGCCGGTACAGAAGACCGAGTCGGTGGACATCAACGACTTTGTTTTCGAGGTGCTGCAAGCCAGTCGCAGCCCCAACATCATCGATTTTGGCAAGGTGTACCCGGACCCGACCCTCTACCCTCGCCAGCACGTCAACAAGTCGCTGATCAATACCGCCCGTACCCTGTCGACCTCCAGCGCCATGGATAACCTGCCCCCGGGTAACCTGGAACTGAGGCAGCACATCGCCAAGCGCTATGCCGCCCAGGGCCTGGCGGTGCACCCGGATGAGATTGTGATCACCACAGGCGCCCTTGAGGCGCTGAACCTGAGCCTGCAGTCGGTCACCCAACCGGGTGACTGGGTGGTGATCGAGTCCCCCACCTTCTACGGCGCGCTTCAGTCATTGCAACGGCTAAACCTAAGGGCACTGTCCATCAGAACCCACCCCTCCGACGGCATCGATCTGGAGTCCCTGGAAGACGCCCTGCAGACCCATCAGGTGAAAGCGTGCTGGCTGATGACCAACCACCAGAATCCCATGGGCTTTACCCTGTCGGTGGAGAAGAAGAAACGCTTGATGGCGCTGCTGGCCAAGTACGATGTCTACCTGATTGAGGACGATGTCTACAACGAGCTCTATTTTGGCAGTGACAAGCCACTGCCCGCCAAGGCCTTTGACAGTCACGGCAAGGCGCTGCACTGCTCGTCGTTTTCCAAGTCCTTGGTGGCGGGGTTTCGTATTGGCTGGGTGGCGGCGGGAAAGATGGCGGTACCCATTCAGAAGCTGCAGATGATGAGCACCCTCTCCACCAGTGCCCCCATCCAGATGACCCTGGCCTCCTACCTGTCTACCCGCAACTACGAGCGCCACCTGCGCCAACTGCGCAGAACTCTGGAACAGAGAAAATTCGCCACTTGGCAGGCGCTGCGCAATCACCTGCCCGCCGAGGTCAGCATCAACTGCACTGAAGGCGGCTACTTCTTATGGCTGGAGCTGCCTAGGGGCCTCGATGCCACCGAGCTCTACCGGCGGGCTCTGCAAGAAAACATCTGCATTACTCCCGGCGAAATGTTCTCTGCGGGCGATTTTCACAATCACTGTTTTCGCCTGAATGTGTCGTTCGAGCTCACCGCCGCCAGGATGAACGCCATCAAGATCTTGGGCGAACTCATCAGAGGCATGCTGGCAACCTAAACAAAAAAGGACGACCCGATGGGGTCGTCCTTTGGCTCACTGCCCTTAAAGGGCGTTACGTGCTTTCAGAGGGAAAGATTAAAACTGAACCTTGATGGGCCACTCTTTCTGTACGCGCTCTTCCAGGAATTTCTTCTTCTGCGCGTCCAGCTTGGCTTTGTCCAGGCCAACCAGAACCTGGGCTTTGGCCTTGGTGGAGTAGTCAGGGAAGCTCACTTTGGCTACGCCGTGCTTGGACAGGATGGTCTTCAGCTTGGCGCGGGCGTCTTTACCAATCTTCTTGGCTTTGGCCAGCTCTTCCAGGGCAAGCTCTGGGTTGTGAGCGTGGATGCCGTGAGAGGCAATGGCGTAATCCCAGTACCACTGAGCGTGACGGATAAGCTTGAGCGCATCCTTCATTTCCGCTTCGGTGGCACCGGCTTTCCAGGCTTCACCCGCTTCGAAGTGCGCCTTCACGATGACATCTTCAGCAGCCAGCTGAGCCTTGTGAATCGCTTTCTTGTTCATGGCGATAGTGTCAACCAGCTCGGCCTTGGTGTCGTGGCAGTTGGAGCAGGTCTGGTCGAAGTTGTCGATGGCGTTGCCAACGTTGTGCTTGGTGAACTCTTTGCCGGACGCGCTTTCAACCTTAGGCATGTGACAATCGATACAGGTCACGTCCATCTCGGCGTGTACTGTAGGCTGCCAGGTTTCCCACTCTGGGTGCTGAGCTTTCAGCATGGGGGCCTTGGAGATCTTGTGAGTCCAGTCTTTGAAGTTCAGGGCGTCGTAGTAGGCCAGCATGGCATCTGGGTTCTGACCGCCGTTCCAGGGGAACTTCACTTTCTTGTGGTCGGTACCGTCGAAGTAGTATTCCACGTGGCACTGGGCACAGGTCATGGCAGCTTGAATGTTCGCTTCCTGGTCTTCAAACTTCTGACCGGCGGCAGCAAAACCACGCATGGCGAAAGGACGGGCCGGAGTGGGCTTGCCGGTTTCGGCGTCGTGACAGTCGGCACAGCCTACGTTGTTGCCAATCTCATGACCGGTGGCGCCCCACTTCTTGTCGGAGAAGTTGGCCTCGCCAATCTTGTCGTACATGCGACCCAGGTCCGGAGTCTTACAACCCCAGCAAGAGGCCGGCATTGGGCCTTCGGAATCGGTCATTGGACCGCCGGTACGCAGGCTGCGAGTCAAATCAGCAACCGCGAACTGGTGACCGCGAGGCTTGTTGTAGTCTTTGGCAAAACCATAGCCGCCATACAGAATCACGATCATAGGATCGTGCTCCAGAATGTCGCCCTGCTCAGTGGACTCAATGGTGGAGGCCCAGGAAGCGTACTGCTCAGGGTACTTGTCTTTCCAGGTGATGTTGTTGGCGTCTTCTGGCGCGTTCTTCGCCAAAGCAGAGCCGCTGATCACGGCAATGGCAACGGCTACAGCGAGTTTGTTTAGGTGTTTCATATCATCCTCTCCGAGGTTTTTCTTATCTCTCGGGAGAAATCATAGGGAGGTGGGAAAACTGCAGGCATACCCCTTTGGGGGTATTGGCCAGGAAACCGATTTAGGATCACCTTATAGGCCACTTTTTGCTGAAATCAGTTTGAGTTTTTGAAAAAGTTTACTGTCGACGGCCCAGAATTTAGACAAGGAAATCGTCACGAATTTAGAGAACAGTGCCAACCTTTCATTTGGCTAAGGAGCCACTCTTTCGCAAAGGCAGTCCGAGCCTAACTCACATACAATCAATATGTTAGGTAGACAGTCGTGGCACAGTGATATCCCCTTCATGTATATCCGTAGTAAGCCCAGCGATGCAAGGAGCCAGAACTCAACGAATCAATTTTGAAGACACAAGCGACCACCACTGTCCCCGTAACTGTCCCCACCTCTCCTTCTAACACGGCACTTGCACAGAGCAATCTCTTGAGCAATCGAGTGCAGAGACATCAGAGTAATTAAGGCTGTCACCTTATTCATACTTTGAGCTAGAAAAGAACCTGCATATTCCTGCGGTTATCGATCGCCACGATGTGACTGTAGAAAGTCTTACACTACAGGCGAGCAAACGACTAGATCGCTTCAATGTGGGCACTACACTAACTAGGCTAGGCATTGTTGCTTAGCATTCTAGAGGACACGAGCATGGGAAAATCTAGTCGTGGTCCAGTCAGCCCATCAAGGCCAGGAGGTAACTGGCCTAGTTCAACCGGAAGACCGTCCAGAGGAGGAAGGGGAAACGCCCCGGCTAAAGGCAAGTAAAGGCTCGGAGGGCAGAACTAGCCCTCCATTTGTACAACAAAAAGCTGATAGGAAAGCCTACTGAGCAAGGTGCTTTTAAATCCTATATTTAGTCATTATATACAACGACTTAAATCAGATACTCGCGATTTTGAACGAAAAAATAGGAAAACATGGGGATAATCAACACGTTGTTTCCGCTTCCCTACTCTCGTCATCAGCCGACTTACCCTGGCGACCGCAGCACGTGCCAAATGATCACTGCTAAAGACAGACATTGGGCAACAATTAGGACCAGTAGATTGTCTGCAGCTATCATCGGGTTAAGGTGACTATCAAACATCACATCGTACATTAGAGATAGCTGAAACTGCATCACAAAGAAACTACCAAGCAGGAGCATACGTATTAACTCAAATGCCGACATGCCGCCACCTGAATACATCCAAGTCCCTTGGGGCACTCCCCTGTAACCATCGGTAAATCGAAAATCTTTATAAGTACTGAAAGTTACAATAAGTGGACTTGAATATCAGAAAAAGGGATTTCAAAGGGCTATTTACCTCTTTAACTTTAAGAAATTTCTTACCGCCCAGTCATATTCGGCATACCAATCCTTTGAGCCAGTCGTAATGTTACGAGTTAAATCTATTCGTCTGCCAAAGTCTTCATTACCAGTTACATCTTGCAGCAATTTAAGAAGTTGCATCACACTGAAAAAACGGCAATTGTTTAGGGCGATGCCTAAGTTTGGGTGTTGATATGTATCATGTAAACCCAGCTTCATATACTGGTCATTGAGATCCTGGAGTAAAGAGTTTAATTTTGACAATTTGTATTGTTGATCAGGATCTTCCGTATTGAATTCTCGTCCTAAAAAGTATCTCAACCTTGTTGATGTGCTAATTGAATCTTGCATTGAATTAAAATCGAATACGCTAACCGCAATTCGTTCAATATCACGGCCATTTAGATCTAATTGTGTACCATCCAAAAATGAGATAATCTTCTGATGACGAAGGACTGCTTCATGAAACCCTGTTTGTTTTAAGGCATGGAAGACCGAGTCGGCTAAATCACTAAGCCCATCAACCAAAACACCTTGACGGGATGGGCTTGATAGTGTTTTCCTTTTCAACTCAATAAAGTAGATTTTATCGTTTGTTTCCACTATAAAATCACATTCATAACGAGCCTTTTTTTCCTTAATCTTGAAAGCCTGTCGTGTTGAGGATTCGAGTTTATAACTTTTACTGGCCATGATCTTCATACCCGAAGTCTGACAAGCGTTTGTAAGTACCCGCTCAGATGCAAAGCCAACTTCTGGCTTGTTTTCGGTCGCCAAATAAAGTTGATGATAAAATCCAAAGCTACTCAACTGCTGATTAACGAATAAGTATCCTTCTTTATGCTTAATAAGGGGCTTTTCATGAGCATTCCGTTTGCAAAACGGACTCATGAATTGAGAGTTGATTTCTTTAGGAGAAAACGAAAGTTCACATAGCGCTTGCTGTATCGCTTGACGGGAAAAACGCCCAGTGAAATATGTATAGGCATCCTCTACTTGAAAAAGCAAACCATTTTTGGGCGAGACTTGGCTAAAGCAAAATTGCATCAAGGCTAAATAAATTTCAACCTTCTCTGAGCTAATCTTAAGTTTTGGGTTTGTGAAAGTATCTGATGTAAGCTGATATAAATGATGTGGGTCGAATTGATCTAATCCATAGATCTGGTCAGCTAGGATATCTTCTTGAATTGACTCCAGATTCCGTTGGGAAGTTGACCCCAACATTGCGTACTTCTCTGGAAGCAGGTTAAATGTGCAGCAGTAATTTCTGGCCAGTTCTATAGCCTCTCCGACCCGGCGAATAGCCTTGCGCTTGGCAGCACCAGAGACTTTTTGGGGTGAGGTGTGTTTAAGAGTCAGTGAAAAAAGATACCCCCAAGGGACGGGAGGTTCATCATACCAATCTATATTTGGCGCAGATCGGAAGCGGTACCGACCATCGGTATCTGAACGGATATTAGCCAGCTGATTTTGCAACACATGAATAGCCACTGACGAATTGAGTCTGCAGTCAATAGCAGCGTTTAGGCGCTGAGCCACTTCATCTGACCAGTTGATTCGCCCGCGTACCAACTGTGACTCGAAGCCCTTCTTAGCTAGGAACTCCCTTGCCTTACTTAAGGCTCGACATCTACCGTTCATATGAATATCTTGTTCAGACTGTAAACGGTGTTCCCAACCGGACACTTGACGTAACAAAGGCCTTGCTTGTAACCAGCGACTTGGAGAATTAGTGAGTGAACTACGATGTAGGCCAATGTAACTGATGCATTCAATTACTCGCTTAGCGTCAACAATACCTGCATTACCAGAATAAAAGCTTAACTTAAGATGTTCCTGGATCGTTAAGAAATCGTCTGGAGTAATTTCATTTCCCTGTAGAAGGCTTTTAATCTCCTCCTTCAGACTGTTTGGCATATTATGTATTAACTTGTCCGGTTTTATACACCAATCACTCTGAGGGTTTTCTAGGGCTGAGAGTAGTAAATCCATGAAGCGACCTTGACTAAACACAACGTAACTTCACACATATTACCATGCTTTTCAGTAAGTTAAACAAATTACTCTTAACTTTGTGTTGCGACTTCAATACACTGCATCGGCTATTCACTGGCAACGCTGTCACTTGTCGTTTTTAAGTTCTAGAAGTGCATGAAGGTATGGAAAGCTGCAAATCGCACTGAGTGGACTAGTAAGTAAAACGGTACAATCAACGATTGAGAGACATCAATTGCTATATACCGACTAAACGAATTTAACACCCAAAAAGCCAACAAGGAAGACAGTTGCAGTGATCAATTCCATAACCTAACAAGCACAGTACGCAACATGCCTAGTGCCAAAAGGCTAATAGACACAGCCGAATACGAGGGTCAACTAATGCCAAGAAATTCTAGACTGACGCCAATAAAGCAAACCCACGCCACCTGTTGACCACACGTAGCTCGTCCAATCAAATGTGCCTATTGCCGACCAAACACTAATCGAAAACAGATTTTCAAACGAATCAGCCCCCAAGTCTCGTCAGTTTTTGCCATATTATCCTAATGCTTATCATGCCCTATAAAAAAGATGACGCCACTCTTAGCATTGATGTCGATAGTTGTTACCCCCTTTGACTTTACGAGCAGCATCCTATTATGACTTTTAGTCATGCTCACCATAATCAGGCTCAATCGTACCAAAATCAACTATTCCGATCGGGTTTACAACCTCCACTTCCTCTACCTCTAGCTCATCTATAGAGCCATCAAAGTCACCGGAGACAGTGATCAAGATTTCAGACTCAAACTCTTCAACAGCCGTAACCGTTACTCCACCCATATATACATGGTCTCGATCAATTGAGTCATATACTGAAAGCGAGAAATCACCTTCTGCCTCTACAGTGATATTGGCGAGGGCCTCAAGAACTATCCAATCACCATTTTTATCAATTATTCTTAATTCATTACTTACCAACTCAAAACTCTTGAACCATCCATGGCAGCCATCTGGTTCCCAATAGAGAAAAGAATCAGCCTCTTGATCTGGGGTAAAGCCATCAAAAACAAACTCTAATTCAGACTCGATCGCTGCTAAGAAATTATCTGCGGTATCTTCAGCTAACGCCTTTTGTAATTTTGACAGCATCGCATATGGCGCATTTTCCCTGTTGAAACTGGCTAAGCCCTGTGACAAATCTTCCTCATAATCAATGTATTCACTTGAGTGGCAATAGTTTTTCCAATCTCCATCTTTAGCAATAGCTAATACACTAATTCCATTTTGTTTAGCCCAAGCTTCAGCAGCCATTAGAACGATTGCATCGGGAAATTCATTTTTCTTTTTGCCGGTTTCTGCAAATGGAGGATGATTAGAGAAATAGCTAGTTAAAAGCCCTGAGACTGATACGTAATCTCCACTACTTAGAACAAGGGCACCTGTAGATTCAATAAATCTTTGGATTCTGCGTTCTGCAAGTCCTTCGACCTCCCTATTTTCAATAAGAAGCTGCCTAGCGTCCGTAAACTCTCCACCTTCCAAAAATAAGTGATCTCCGGCATCATTGAGTGCCTTTTCTAATGAAGCCATCGAAATCTTCATTTTGTTTTTCAGATGTTTTTCAACTTCATTTTTTATTACATCCGGAAACAGATATTCTATTGGACTATTTTTGAATTGAGATAATTTGCTTATTAGGCCTTTCTCTAATCGTAAACCATTACCATCAAAGATTGATGTGTCGACTAAAACCGCTCCATATTCCTTTTCAGTTCTCTCAGTCATTGATTATACTCCATCACACAAAGTAGTAAATCCTGGCATAACTGATATCACACCGTAATAGTTAGATTACGTATCGTTAGTAGTGTCTGCACTATCCCAATCAACTTCACCTGCCTTGCTCGAGTCCATGAGAGATATCCTAACCCTGAAATTAACTAACACATCGACAAGTTGTCATAATAGATTCGATGTTGAACGCTATAGGGTGCGCTTTTTTAGCAAGAACAGTTCCATATATCAAAAAGCTTACGATGGCTACTGTTACGACAATTAGTACCTTTCTAGCTTTACTAATTGATTTTCTCGCCGAATCAACTAAACCTTTAAGCTCGCCTATAGTTAACTTTGCCTGCTCCCTAACTGATGATTTTTCGGCAATAGTATTATACGGTTTAAAATCATGTTCTATTCGCCTTTCTATGTATTCAAAATGGCGATCATGCACACGTAAACCCTCCCACGCAAGAAAAACTATGCAAGCCAATCCAAACAACACAAGTAACAAGTTCTCAACACCAAATTTGAACCTCAAAGCCGCCAAGACCATAGCAAATGTAGGGACTGCATATATTCTTAATTGACCGGAAACTACAATTCCATTAATTTTTTCGACATAATCAAGGTTTTGGGAGTTTATTTCACTCAACGTTTTATTAACAGAAAATCGCTTTACAAAAACATCATGGTGGTCTTCGTATTTCTCAAGTAAAGCTTTTGATTTATTGAGAACCTTTATAAATAGGTTCTTATCACATATTGTCTCTTGCAAAATATCTTGCAATGCGGATAACAAAACCTTTTTTCTTTCATCATCCTGAGCGTCACCAACCAAAACCTTTCGCTTAAGCTTATCTAAGGCTGACTTAATTTCATCTTGACCATCTATTTCTTTAATTGAAGACGCAGTAAATACAGGCTCTAATTTAAACTTCTTTGAATCTCCTTCTTTATTTTTGATAAAGAAGACCATTCCATCTTTTCCCGCAGCCGCCCCTGACTCTGGGTAGTTATGCTCAGAAACACTAGATAAGATATCCCACAAAGTTAAAGCGCACGAAATTGACAGCACTTCTCCATTCGGATCGCAACTATTGGTACATATTAAGTTTTCTCTTCGGTCATTTATGTAAAAGCAATCAGGTATACATTTTATATTTCTGACATCATTTATAAATGATTGTATAGACCAAAATACCTTTCCAACTGCCCAATCCCATTGTGCCTCATTGATCGAGACAGTGATAGTATCCCCATGCTCCCTGTAGGTGCGCAGATTAGCTGAGTAGCCACTTCGACTCAATAAATCCGAAACTACCTCTCTATCACCTTTAGCGATTGAAAACTCAATCCTTCCTGAATCAGTTCTACTCACTGATTTAGAACTTTCTAATAGCTCGACGAGTTTGTGGTTTAGTTGAATCATTCCTAAATCAACTCATTTAATTGCTCAACATCAGCTTCATCGACAGTAAAAGTAAGGGTTGCTTCTTTTGTATCGGGGTTAAAGCAGAAAGCCTTATCAGAGTCCTTTCCTCCAATCAAATTCATCTTTATCTGAACACCGATTCCATTAACTCCCTTAATGTTGATCTCCTGCCCTTTCTTTACACCTAAATTTGTCGGTTCGATGTAGTCATTGACCTTATAATCTCCAACTTCAAGGTAAGATGAAAAAGCTCCTTCTGCGCTATAACCACCTTCTCTAAGTTCACTCTCTACAACCCTTACAAGCTCATCCTTTGTGATAAAGTCTCGATCTTTAGGCAAATTTACCATAGCGTGTTCGACGCAATCAAAAAGTTGATCGGTCAGGTCTGTTTCCAAGTCAGCGGACTTACAAAAATCATGAAGAGCTTCAAAGAAATTTTTAATCGATGTTTTATTGTTTGCATCCACATCACAGCCTAGAGCAGCCTTAAAAAATTCAGCACTAGAATGCCCTTGAATGAAGTGCAAATAAGTTTCATCCGCCGGCTTTTCTGGGTATACAGCATCAAACTGTGTAAGATCAATCATTGCAGCCTGTCTAAGAGCCTTCAGGTCAATATGATCTATTTCTTGAGGGATAATGGTTGTAGGGTCAAGCTTAAAGCCATCAGTCTGGGTAACCATTACAATAAGTAATCTGCCAGCATCATCTATATCATTTGACTTTTTGTAGTGCGTTACCACTACGTTGCCACCCGTAGGCTTAGAGCCTGATGTATCAAGAGCCGCAGACCGCAGTTTGAACATTAACTGTGAGGTAAGTTGTTGGACGTCAAGATCACCCTGAAGATATCTTTTCAATATACGAGGAAATGAGTTTGCTTCACCGCAATCATCAGCAAAGTGGCTATGGAATTTATTCTTTCGACTAAATTTTTGCTCGACCTCAACAACGAATCTGCTTGAAGCATCTGACTGGCTGACAGGCCATTCATCACCGACTCGACAACTAAAGGAAGCTGATCTTTCCTTGGTTAAAGCGCCAGCAATTGCAGAACAAATTGTCATCGGACACGAATGTGGTTGAAGCTGTGCCGCTCCACAACCATCATGCGTACATACCAAATCCTTCGTGCTGATAATGTGTCCACATGCTATACAGGGCTTTGTCTGTTCCGCCGTCATATCGTCTCGCCATACCAGTTATCTTCAATCGGCCATCATACACGTAATTATCGGTTTTTAAAGGGTAATTAAGAATAGCCCGACGCTTCTACTTATAAATGCTAATCCATATTTGATGAACCCAAGAATCAACATTTGATGAACATGATTTCCAAGCGTATGCATTAGTAGAAAAAACATAGCGCCAAAAGCCTGGGTCTAACAAACGACCGTTTTCTGGACCCAGACACAGGCATCGCTCTGTAGGGCCATCAACCTAGGGATGTGCTTTGTTGAGCCCATTGAAATGATGAACCCGGGTATGTTGAACCAGCAACACAATGAACGATTACTTCAAACACCGCTATTGACGGCACAGCAAACACGGCTCATTTCTCGCCCAATGATCTCTGAGATGTAGTCCACTGCTTTGGAGACTGCCCGTAAAGTCTTTTAAACTCCCGGCTGAATTGTGAGGTGCTCAGGTACCCTACTTCCAGCGCTGCCTGGTTGACGTTCATGCCACCGGCTATCTTCATTGCGGCGCTGTTCAGGCGCATCGACTTCACGTACTGAATGGGCGACATGGTGGTCGCTGACTTAAACTTGCGGTGGAACACGGCGCGGCTCATCCCCACCTGGGACGCCATCTCCTCAGTGGTGACGGACTCGGTTAAGCGTGAAGAGACGTATTCAATGGCCCGCGCAATGGCATTGCCAACACCAAATGCACGTCTGGCTGAGTCGCCAGCCTCCCCTTTCAGTATCGCGTAGTAGATTTCCCGAAGCCGACTCCTGCCAAGCACCGCGATATCCAAGGGGCTGTCCCCGAGTTGCAGCAGTCGTAACAAGGCGTCGGTAAAGGCATCATCCCACCCTGCCAGTGACAGGCCCTTGGGTTGTGAGTCCCCTTTGGGTGGTCGGAATGCCCCGGTGGCACTTTCCATCTCAATGGCCAACTCGGTTAATACGCGCGTATCCAGAGAGATGTACACCCCCAGGAGAGGCTCGTCAGGGGACGCCTGGTGGCTCCCTGCCTCCACAGGCATGGACATGGTGCAACACAGATAGTGGTTGCTATCGTACTCAAAGGCATTGCCATCCAATATGGCTTTCTTGGCACCACTGACTATGGCAATGACGCAAGGCTCATACACCGCAGGCGCGCAGCGAATCGGCTCGGTCACCCGGAAGAGTTGCACCCCCTTTATACCGAAGTCCACCAGGCCGTCTTCACTGACACTGTCTTCGATGATCTTTTTGATTAAGTCTCTGCTCATGCCTTCAAACTAACACCATGAAACGCCCGCCCCAACCCCAATGATACGAATAGGCACTCTTTCGCGACCATATCGTCTAGTGAGCCCCATTCCTGAGACATATAGTCTTATCCACTGGTAACAACGGTCGCCCTGGCAACCGATTTGCGCAGGGCTAAACGACAGTGTGAAAAGCAGATCGCTTCCGGCTGCTCGAGAAACAATGATTCGACATCAGGAATTTGGAATATGAACCTAGAAACACAGTTTGGCCCCGGAGGCTGGACTCCCGAGCGTCTCGGCAATCTGACCGGCAAAACCTATGTCATTACCGGTGCCAATACAGGCACAGGCTTCGAAGCCGCACGTGTGCTGCTGTCCAAAGGCGCAAAGGTGGTGATGCTTAACCGAAACCCGGATAAGTCCGCCGTCGCCATTGCGGCACTGAAGCAGGAGTTTGGCAGCAACGCCAAAGTGAGCTTTGTGCGCATGGATTTGGCAGAGCTCGACTCCGTTCGATACGGGGCAGCAGAGCTGCTGCATCAGGTTTCCCACATCGATGCGCTCATATGCAACGGCGCCATCGCTCAATTAGCCAAACAGGCCTTCACGGCAGATGGTTTCGAAAGCCACCTGGGAGTAAACCACTACGGCCACTTCCTGCTATGTGGCTTGCTGTTTGAGAGACTCGAACAATCAAAGGGCCGCATCGTGGTTGTCGCCAGCGAAGGCTACAAGATGGGCCTGAAAACCATCCAGTTTGACGACATGAACTGGGATAGGAACTACGACCCCAACAAGACCTACTGCCACAGCAAACTAGCGCAGATGATGTTTGCCTATGAACTGCAGGACAAAATTCAGCAGGCAAACTCGGAGGTAGAGGTTTACGTATGCCACCCGGGCGCGTCCAACACCTCGCTAATCCGCGACAACGCCAGCTTAGCTACACGGCTTACCTGGTCGTTGATGGTGAAAATGGGACTGGCTCAGACCGCTGAAAGAGGCGCCTACCCAGAGGTCATGTGTGCAACCGAAGATAACCTGAAACAGCGTGCATATTATGGCCCGACCGGGCGAATGAACTTTGGCGGCCCGGTGGGCGAATGCCGGCTTGAACCCTTCGTCTTAGATAAAGAGGTGCTGACAAAACTGTGGGCGCTCTCCGAGAAAGAGACTTCCTTGCGCTGGTCAATCTAGCCCAGTTCTCGACAGAGAAACCGTTGGCACGTAAAGCATTATGAGGGCCTGCCTAAGTGCAGGCCCATTTCCCTGCTAAAACTGCGTCTCTAACGACAGCTTGAAGATGTCATCGATGTAGTCATGATCATCCAGAGGCGCCAGCCAGCGTGCGGATATGGCCAATCTGTTGGTAAAGGCCCATTTGATCTCCGCTTCGGCGGAGAAGATGTCGTTATCGAAAGCCACCGGGTCGCCGTTCTCGTCCAGAACCGGGGCGAACAGCTGAGTGGAATCGTCGACGTCGGTATGGGCAAACACCAGTTTCACTGACGTCGACAGATAGCCGCTGGCCTCTCCGGTGTCTGCGGCCAATACCGGGAACAACACCGCGGCCCCTAGCCTCACGGTGGCACCAAAGGCCGTTTCCGAGTTGCCATCCACCTCTTTAAGGTCTTTAAAGCTCAAGGTGATGTCACCGCCCAATGAACAGTGACCAATGGAGTTGGTGTCACTTAAGAAGGCGCAGAACTCATCGCCCGCACTCTGATAGGTCCAAAGCAGGGGAAACTTGATGGCCAAGCCTGACTCGGGGTCGAGCAGCTTAACGGTGTTGGCGTCCTTGTTGGAGTCATCGGACACCACGTCGCTGTAGTAGAGCTGGAAAGGCAGTTTGTGTCTGCCGCCAAACCACAGGTAATAGTTGATGGCATTGAATTTTAGCTGTTGGCTGTCTCCGGCCTGCCCGGCAGACAGGCTACCGAACAAGGAATCGGTCTCAGCAAATTCAAAGAATGCCCAGCGTCCCTGGGCGATGTCAGAGCCGGCTAGGCTCTTATCAAATGCAGAGGTGTCCTTGGTGCTCTGTTGATACACGCTGGTAAACGGGTCGGCGGCAAATGCGCCAAAGCTCATGGCGCACAGCAGTGCAGTGGTGATCGTTTTCATCTCTAAGTCCTTTTAGTGATGTTGAAGGTCGATACACCAAGCTAGAGGCAGACGCTTTCACCCTCAATAGCGATTCTCGCGCAATCTCTAGGGACATTGCCCTTTGCTGCCACCTAATGGTGTTCTGGCGCCAGAATCAATGCAGCCAACATCTGCGATGAGCCGGTGTTGACGCGGATTAAAATGTCGCCGACAAGATGCGCTTTGTCGGCGGTATCTCTTCTTTGAGGGGGGGCTGGGTGCTACTATCCGGGCTTAGCACCATGACAAGCCATACCCGGAGAGAGTTAAGATGGCGATCATTCCAAAGAACTATTCACAGCTTGAGCAAGGCTACCGTGACAAGGCGCTGAAGCTGTTCCCCTGGGTCTGTGGCCGCTGCGCCCGCGAGTTCCAATACTCCAACCTGCGTGAACTGACGGTTCACCACATCGACCACGACCACACCAACAACCCCAACGACGGCTCCAACTGGGAACTGCTGTGTCTCTACTGCCACGACAATGAGCACGAAAAGTACACTCAGGCAGCGCAATACGGCACCACGGTGGAAGCCGGTGAAGATCTCAAGCAGGATCTGGCCACCAGCAACCCCTTCGCCAACCTCAAGGCGATGATGGACGCTAAGAACAAAGGTTAACCCGACCGGTGGCGGTCACCAGTCTCGGCAGCGCCAGGCTGAGGGTGACCGCGGCAGAAACGCTGGTCATCACCAGTACCGCCACCATGATCACCATCTGATACTTGATGGCCACTATGGGGTCGGCGCCGCCGAGGATCTGACCGGTCATCATCCCCGGCAGGGTTACTAAACCTGTGGTGGCGGTTGTGGCCAAAATGGGCCCCTGGGCCGCCGCCAGAGACTCTCTGACAAAGTCCGCCGCCGCTGTGGTGGGCCTGGCGCCCAAGGCCAGCGCACCCTCATACTCCCCTGCCCGCTCCTTAAACGACGCGCCCAGTCGCTGCAGGGCGATGACGTTGGCCCCCAGGCTGTTACCCAGCAGCATGCCAGCCAGTGGGATCATGTATCGAGCGCCCAATATGGGCTCAGGGCGAATCAGCGCCATCAGCATTAATGCCAATAGCGGCACCACCACCAGCGCCAAGCCGGTGGCCACCGGCAGCATCACCCGCTTAAGCGGCATCTGGCTCTTGCCGGTTACAGAATGGGCGCCCACCACCACCATCAGCAGTATCCAGCCAAGGTTGAGCCACAGGCTGTCCAGGGCAAACAGGGAATTGAGGTAGACCCCCACCAGGGTCAGTTGCAGCAGCATGCGGCCAACGGCCAGCCCGCCCTCTTTGCCCAGGCCCAATTTAAACTTGTGATTGATGTAGAGAGGCACAGCCAAAACGCTAAGAAACAGCGTCAGTTGCCACCAGGGAATGTCCACCACCTGGTTCATGGGGCGGGCCTGCGCGAAGCCGAAATGATCGAATTCATGGAAGTTGCGTATAAAAGCATTGATTTAACTAAGTATAACCCCCAAGTCTACACTTAAGGTGACAGGCTTGTCTGAAATAGGCGCAATCGATTTCCGGTCTCATAAGTAGGCCGACGTCGTAAGGGAGGTGACATGGGTAAAGACTATTCCATCTGGCAGAGCCTGAAACTCAGTGCCTTATTTGTCGCCTTTTTGTGGATGGTGATGGTGTTTGAAGCCTTTACCGGCTGGAACCTGTTTCACTTCGGCATCTACCCCAGAGAGAGCTTTGGCGCCCTGGGCATACTGTTCGCCCCCTTTCTTCATGGCTCCGCCGAACACCTGGCCGCCAACAGCCTGGCCCTGCTGATTCTGGGCTCAGCCCTGCTGTACGGCTATCCCCGCTCCCGCTGGCCGGTGCTGATCATCATCTGGCTGGCCTCCGGGGCCGGGGTCTGGCTGTTTGGCCGCGCCAGTTTCCACATCGGCGCCAGTGGCATCACCCATGGCCTGTTCTTCTATCTGTTCTTTATCAGCCTGCTCAGGCGGGACAAGCGCTCCATCGCCCTGATGATGATCGCCTTCTTCATGTACGGCGGCATGCTGATGGGCATCTTCCCCAGAGATCCGCAGATCTCCTTCGAGTATCACCTGTTCGGCGGCGCCGCCGGATTGGTCAGCGCCTTCATGTTCCGAAACTGGGACCCCTTGCCCAGGCGTAAGGTGTACGACTACGAACGGGTCCAGGAGGAAGAGGACGACGCCATCGGCGATCTGTGGCAACAGCCGCCGCCGGAGACCTCACGGCGTCATTGGGACTAAGCGACCTTGTCGCTCCTCTTTGCGTCCAGCCACTCTAGCACCATCTGATTGAAAGCCTCGGCTTGCTCCACCATCACCCAGTGGCCGGTCTCCAGGGAGCGGGCGGCGCTGCTGTCGGTACTGTTAAGCTTGTCTATCCAGGCCTGGGAGTGGAAGTTGAAGGGTTTGTTGCTGCCGTAGATGAATAACATGGGGTGGTCGATGACCACCGGCTTGATCCCCAGCCTTTGCTTGGTCAGAAGCCCCTTCCACAGCCAGTAATAGGGAAAGTTCATGCCGCTGTGAATGTCGCCCCGAGGCGCCGGCGCGCCCATCGCCTTGGCGATAAACCGGGTCATTGGGTTGCCCAGAAAACGTCCCAGTTTCCAGCACAGGGCCAGATAAAGCTGATAGCTGGCCGCCATCAGTTTGGCGCCTGTGGTCAGCTTGTGGTCTTTCGAGCCTGAGTCGCCCACATCTACGGCAATGATGCGACTGACCCGTTCCAGGTGACGCATGGCGTACTGATAGCCGTAGAAGCAACCCCAATCGTGCAGCAGCAGGGTCACCGGTGCTTTGGGCGACGCCAGATTGATGGCGGTATCCAGCGCCTGCATCATCTGCTCCATGTTAAGCAGCTGACTCTGCTGACCACGTTCGAAGCCGGGCAGCGAAAATCGTGCACAGCGATAGTGAGTCTTAAACGCAGACACCTGGGCGTCCCACAGCCGATAGTTGTCGGGCCAACCATGGATCATCACCAGGGTCTGGTCGCCATGACCCTCCAGGTGCAACTCCATGCCATCCTTGCCGATTATTGTTTCCATACTCTGTCTTTCAGCTCTTTTTCAGCCTGTTCTGATTGGACCACTATTGTGACAGAGCTCACATCGAACTCAAGGGCACTGAAGTGCCCCTGTGCTGTTTTCAATCAGGCCGCGCTTTTTTCGCTCACCGGCCTGTCCTCAGACAGCCACTCCACCACTGTCTTGTTAAAGCGCTCAGGCTGTTCGGTCATCACCCAGTGTCCCGTGGGCAACGCCTCGATGCGGTTTTCCGGTCTGGCGGCCATCTGCTTTTCCCAACTCTCGGAGTGGAAGCTCACCGATTTGTTGGCGCCATAGAGAAACAGCAGCGGACACTCTATTTTGAGCGGAAGGTTCCCCAGAGGGATGTTGCGAAAGGTGCGGCCCCACTTCCACCAGTATGAATAAGTCATGCCGCTATGAATCGACTTTGGGTCGCCGGGCGCCTTCAGCCAATGAGCCATCTTACGGGTCATGGCATCCCCTGTGGTGCCGCCAATGAGCCAGGCCATGGCCAGGAAGATCTGATAGCCAAAGGCGAACAACTTGGCTTTGGTGGGCAACTGATGGTCCTTGGAGCCTGCATCCCCAATGTCCACCGATACGATGCGCCGCACCCGGTGCTGATGGCGCAGGTAGTACTGATAGCCCCAGATGCAGCCCCAGTCGTGGATCATCAGGGTCACCGGCTTGTTCGGGCTTACCTTGTCGACGATGGCGGCAATCTGGGCCACCAGGTCTTCCAGGGTATAGAGCTTGCGGGTGTGGGCCGGGTCGTAGCCCGGCAGGGTAAAGCGGGCGCAACGAAACTGATGTTTGAGCGCCGCCACCTGACCATCCCAGAGCCTGTGGGTGTCGGGCCAGCCGTGAATCATCACTATGGTTTCATCGCCCTCCCCTTCCAGATGCACCTCTATCTCGTTTACCTTAACTACCTCAGTCATCTTCCGTGCCCCCAGCATTAATTAGAGTATATACTCTATTTTTATCAGGGCAGGATTTCCGTGATCTCAGTCAAAGGCAAAGGTCGGACGATTTTGCCGACAAAAAAGGCGCCAATCGGCGCCTTTTTCTGCATCTTCGCTGGGTTACTGGTTCAGGTACCACTCGAAGTAGCTCTGGCTCTTCAGGGCCTTGGTCGACCCCTTGAGGCTAAAGTCATAGCCACACAGGGTGAAGCTACCGCGACGGGCCAGCTGCTTGATGATGATCTCGGTGTCCAGGGGCGAGAAGTTGGCCATGAAGTAGCTGTCTGCCTCCACCTCGACGCTGTAGGGGCGATAGGCACTGTCATCGTTGAACACCAGCTCGGCGCAGCTGGCGTCGCCTTCGGCCTTGGCGAAATCCCATACCTGACCGGCGGCGGTTTCATCCCCCTGCCAGCGAATGGTCAGGGCCCCCTTGGTCATCCACAGCCAGTAGCTGTCGGGCATCTTCAGAATCGCTTCGGCGCGGGGGCGTTCCGGCGCCACCTGAGCAGGTTTCTCGGCTTCCACCACTTGAGGCTCTGGGGCCATCAGGCCATCGATCAGGTCTGGGGCAACCGGTGCCACCAGGGCGGAGACAAACACCAGCACCAGGGCGCCCTTGGCCGCCACCGGCATGGATGAGAGGTTCACACTGTCACGCCACAGAGCCAGGTAGAGGCTGACGCTGTCCGGCAGGTCCTCGCTCTCCTCCGCCGCTGCCGGCTCCTGGGCGGCGGGGGCCGCATCGCCGGCCAGAGAAGGCTCAACCCGATTACGGTTTACCGAAGTGGTCACCGAATGCACCATGGGGCCGCGATAGCCATTGACCTGAACGCTGTCCAGGGCACGACTGGCGGGCCTGAGCGCCAACTGTGCCACGGCGCCGGCCCACAACACCAGCAACAACATGGCCGCGCCACTGGTGAGATAGGGAATGGCCGCGATGAACACCAGAGTCATGGCCACAGGCAGCACCAGCGGCCAGCCTTTGGCGCCACTCTCCTGCGCCCGGCGCACCGTGGCGGCGCGAATCACCGGATAGAGCAGCAGGGCCAGCACCAGGGCCAGGTAGCGGGCCACCACAGGCGCCCCGAGGAACAGGCTGGTGACGGCGGCACTGCCGGCCAGCGACATGCCGAGAATGGCAGCAAAGCGTAGGGGGCTATCTTGCCCTTTCACACAAAAGAGGGTTTTCAAATCCGGTCCCAAAAAATCCGATTGGCGTTATAACCCTTCAAGGGTATCGAAATCCAGCGACTCTGTCAGTGCAAATTCTGCCCATTCAGCGCTGCAGCAGGCATTGGCACTGCCATCCAAGGCTGATGGGGCATGCCTGTGAAGATGCGCTAAAGCGTCCAACAAAGCTACTGAAATTTGGCAATTTCTGCGATTTAAGCCGATAGTTATTCCATGACTCTCCAAGGAGAACACGCCTTTGACGCTGCGCCCTGTGCCCACCCACCTGTTGTTTCTGGCCCTCCTTGGCCAGGGGGCCGTTGCCGCGCCATCAGAAAATCAGAAGGCGGAGCCAGCGCGCGAGCACCAGTGCCACCCGGCCCGGGTCGAAACCATTCAGTACAACGTCTTCTCCCCCGATGAGCCCGGCTTCACCTGGCTGCACGAGTGGGCCAACAAGTTCCACATCATCACCAAACCGGTAACCATTGAGGATCAGATTCAGGGTTTTGATCTGTGCGGCGACCCCTATGGCCTCTACGAGGTGGAGCGTCACCTGAGAGAGCTGCCCTACATCCGCAGCGCCCGGGTGAGCGTCAAGGATGAAACCGCCGACAGCGAAGAGCGGGTGGTGCAGGTGGAGACCTGGGACACCTGGACCCTGTTGCCCAAGTTCGACTTCAGCCGTCAGGGGGGCGAATCCAAGTTCGGCATCGGCATCATCGAGGGCAACCTGCTGGGCTACGGTGCCCACACCGAACTGGCCTATTTCAACGAGACCGACCGAACCGGCTATGTGTTCGACCTGGAAACCGGCCTGTTTCAGGGCAAGCACCTGACCGGGCGCATCACCCTGGTGGACTCCGACGACGGTGAACGCACCCGGCTGCGCATCGAACGTCCCTTCTACTCCCTCAATACCCGCTGGGCCACCTACATGGACTGGGACAACGAGACCCGGGAAGACACGGTGAAACAGGGGGGCGAAGACATCAACGAGTTCGGCGTAGATCTGCAAGCCTTCCTCGCCTCCTGGGGCTGGTCCAACGGGCTGCAGGGGGAAAAAGTGCTGAGATACCGGGTGGGCCTCACCTATGAAGATCGCCAGTTCAGTGCCATCCCCGAAACCACCCTGCTGCCGGAGAATCGCAAGCACCAACAGGGCTGGTTTCAGGTGGAGTACCTCGAGGATCACTACTCCGAGGTGTTCAACCTCTATCTGATCAACAAGGTGGAGGACGTTAACTTCGGTGCCGCCGCCTGGCTGCGCGCCGGCTGGGACTTTGAAAATCAGGGGCTGGTGCTCGCCGGTGCCTTTACCCAGGGGCACCATCTGACCGATCACTCTCGCTGGTTCTACCGCATGGTGCTCGACAGTGAACCGGTGGACGAGGACAGCTACCGCTACCTGCTGAATATCCGCAATGAACTGTTCGTCGACATCAACGGACGCTGGCGCTGGTACAACAAGGTGGACGCGGTGGCGAGCCACAACCAGTATCTGGACCAGCCCGTGGCCCTGGGGGGCGACACCGACATGCGCGGCTATCCGGTGCAGTTTCAGCACGGCGAGCACAGCCTGCTGATGAGCAATGAGCTGCGCTACTACCCGGGGCTCACCTGGTATCAAATTCTGGAAGTGGGGGGCGTGGCGTTCTGGGATCTGGGCAAAACCTACGGAGAGACGCCCTATCAGGAAGACAATGACGAGTTGCTGCAGAGTGTGGGCTTGGGCCTGCGCCTGTACGCCTCACACTCCAGCAACAACGTCATCCATATGGACCTGTCCCACCCCATCACCGATCAGCAAGGGGTGGACAACCTCGAGTGGCGCCTGCAGGTGCGCGCCTACTTCTAACTCAGGTTATGCCAGACTGCCCACCACTTCGGCGGCCTGACGTATCGCCCGCTTGGCGTCCAGCTCTGCCGCCACATCGGCCCCGCCGATGAGCACATAGGGGATCTGGCGGGACTCCAGCTCAGGCACCAGGCCACGATTGGACTCCTGACCGGTACAGAGCACCACGGTATCCACCTCAATCAGCTTCTCCTGATCCTCATGGCGGATATGCAGCCCTTGGTCGGACACCTTGAGGTACTCCACCCCGGCCAGCATCTTGACGCCGCGATCCTTGAGCACGGTGCGGTGGATCCAGCCGGTGGTCTTGCCCAGGCCCTTGCCCGGTTTGCTGGCTTTGCGCTGCAGCAGGGTGATCTCCCGGGCCGACTCAAACGCGGTGCTGTCCCTGTCGGTCAGGCCGCCACCGGAGACATAATCCGGATCCACGCCCCACTGCTTCAGCCACACCTGAGGGTGCAGGGTGGCAGACTCGTGGGCTTCAGAGAGGAACTCCCCCATGTCGAATCCGATGCCGCCGGCGCCCATCAGAGCTACCCGCTTACCAACCTCGGCTTCACCCTTGAGCACCTGCTGGTAGGTCACGACCTTGGCGTTGTCCACGCCCTCAAGCTTGGGCACCCTGGGGGTTACCCCGGTGGCCAGCAGCACATGATCGAAAGACTTGAGCTTATCCGCATCCGCGTCTTCACCCAGACACAGCTCCACCCCAAGACGATTGAGGCGCTGCTTAAAGTAATCCAGAGACGCCTTGAACTCCTCCTTGCCGGGGATCTTGCTGGCTAGTTTGAACTGCCCGCCCAGTTCGGCGTCCCGTTCAAACAGAGTCACCTTAAAGCCGCGCTCGGCAGCGTAACAGGCACTGGCCATCCCGGCCGGGCCGCCGCCAATCACCGCCACGCTCTTGCCCGAGCTGGCAGGCTCGAGCTTGAGCTCGGTTTCGTAACAGGCGAAGGGGTTCACCAGGCAGGTGGCACGCTTGAGTGAGAAGGTGTGGTCCAGGCAGCCCTGGTTGCAGCCGATGCAGATGTTGATGTCTTCCCCTTCATCTCGGGCCGCCTTGTTGACGAACTCGGCGTCCGCCAGCAAGGGCCGGGCCATGGACACCATGTCCGCCTGACCGCTGGCGAGGATGGTTTCCGCCACTTCCGGGGTGTTGATGCGGTTGGTGGCCACCAGGGGCACAGACACTTCACCCTTGAGGCGTTCTGTGATGAAGGTGAACGCCGCCCTGGGCACACTGGTGGCAATGGTGGGAATGCGCGCCTCGTGCCAGCCGATGCCGGTGTTGATGATGGACACGCCCGCCTGTTCCAGCCACTTGGCCAATTGCACCACCTCTTCCCAGTCGTTACCGCCCTCGACCAGATCCAGCATGGAGAGGCGGAAGATGATGATGAAGTTCTCCCCCACCTCTTTGCGGATGGCGCGGACCACTTCAAGGGGGAACTTGGCCCTGGCCTGTATGTCGCCGCCGTACTCATCCTTGCGCTTGTTGGTGCGGCTGCACAGGAACTGGTTCAGCAGGTAACCTTCGGAACCCATCACTTCGACGCCGTCGTAACCGGCTTTCTGAGCCAATTTAGCCGACGCTGCGTAATCCTTTACGGTGCCGCGGATCTGTCTCAGGCTCATCTGGCGTGGCTTGAAGGGTGTAATAGGGGCCTTGATGGCGCTGGCAGAGAGGCTGAACGGGTGGTAACCGTAGCGACCTGCGTGCAGAAGCTGCATGCAGATCTTGCCATCCTCCGCGTGCACCGCATCTGTGATTCGACGGTGCTTGGAGACCTGCCAGGGAAAGCTCAACTGGCTGGCATGAGGCGCCAGACGGCCGCGGAAGTTGGGTGAGATCCCCCCGGTAACGATCAGGCCCACTCCCCCACGGGCGCGCTCGGCATAGAAGGCGGCCAGCTTATCGAAACCGCCCTTCTCCTCCTCCAGGCCGGTATGCATGGAGCCCATAAGCACTCGATTTTTCAGTGTGGTAAAGCCCAGATCCAGGGGCGCAAGCATGTGGGGGTAACTCATGACAGAAACCTTAAACATCCATTTAAAACTGGTGTTCAGATTACCCCGGAGTGATCAAGATCACAACCACGTTGTGGGAGGCGAATTAAAAAGCCTTACAATTGCAGTCTGACATGGATGCAGCGCATCTGTAATATAAGTAGGTCAATAGTTTAAGGATAGAGATACGCATGTCTGAGAAACGCGCATGGCCGATTCGATTTGTCGGCTTTACTTGGAAAGTAATTAACGTCTTCAGACGGCTGATACTGAACCTGGTGTTCTTCGGCTTCCTCGCCCTCCTGCTGGTGGGACTCAGTCAGGACCAGATCCCTCAGGTTCCCCAAGGCGCCGCCCTGGTGTTGAACCTGGAAGGCAAGCTGGTTGAGCAGCCCAGGGAGATGGATCCCTTCGAGATGATTGCCGGCAGCGGCGACAAGGAACAGGAGATCGTTCTGGAAGATCTGATCGAGGTGATCGAGAGCGCCGCCCTGGATGACCGCATCTCAGGCATCGTGCTGCGCCCGGGTGGCGTCTATGGCGGCACCGCCAAGCTGGAGCTGGTGGGCCAGGCGCTGAGCCGATTCCGCGACAGCGGCAAGCCTGTGATCGCCCAGTCCGGCTGGTACACCCAGGGTCCCTACCTGCTGGCCACTTACGCCGATGAGATTCAGTTGAATGCGTCCGGTACCGTTGCCATTGAAGGCATGGGCATGTATCGCCTGTTCTACAAAGATCTGCTGGATAAGGTTGGGGTGAAGACCCACCTGTTCCGTGTCGGCAAGTACAAGTCCTTCGCCGAAAGCTACTACCTCAACGAGATGTCCGAGCCTGCCAAGGAGGCCAATCAGTCTCTGCTTGACGACATCTGGGGCCAGTACAAAACAACGGTGACCAGCAACCGCACCCTGACCGAGGGTCTGCTGGACCGCAACCTGGACCAGCTGGAAGCCGGCCTGGAGCAGGTGGATGGCGACTTCAGCCAGTACGCCCTGGACAACGGCCTGGTGGACAGCGTGCTGACCTCGGTGGAGATGCGCGACCAGATGTTTGAGCGCTTCGGTGCCAAAGCCGATGACAAGAGCAAATTCAACGGTGTCTCTTGGCAGGACTATGCTGCCCAGATGACCCCTGAGATCAATCTGCCCGGTCGCGACCAAGTGGCGGTGATTGTTGCCCAGGGCCCCATCGTCCCCGGCGACCAGCCTGCCGGCACCATTGGTGGCTACTCCATGTCCAAGCTGCTGCGTCAGGCCCGCGAAGATGACCAGGTGAAAGCCGTGGTGATCCGCGTCGACAGCCCCGGCGGCAGTGTGTACGCCTCCGAGCAGATCCGTCAGGAGATTCTGGCACTGAAGGACGCGGGTAAAACCGTGGTCTCCTCCATGAGCTCTTTGGCGGCCTCCGGCGGCTACTGGATCTCCGCCAACGCCGACCGCATCTACGCTCAGCCCAACACCATTACCGGTTCCATCGGCATCATCGGCATGATTCAAACCTTTGAAGAGACTGCCAAGACCGTGGGCGTGAACATGGACGGTGTGGGCACCACTGAGATGGCCGGCCTGAATGTATTCAAGCCCCTGCCCGACTCCTTCAAGCGCATCATGCAGATGAACCTCAACAAGGGCTACGCCGACTTCATCAACCTGGTGGCCACCGCCCGTGACATCCCGGTCGAGAAGGTGGACGAAATGGCTCAAGGTCGTGTCTGGAGTGGCGCCGCCGCCAAAGAGCTGGGTCTGGTGGACGAGCTGGGCAGCCTGGATGACGCCGTCGCCGGTGCCGCCGAAATTGCCGGCATCACCGACTACGACACCGTGCTGATCGAGAAAGAGCTCAGCCCGGAGCAGCAGATCATTCAGGAAATCCTGAAAAACGCCTCTGTTGAACTGCCTCAGTCCGAAAGCAGCAAGCTGATGGGCATGGTGAAACAGACTCTGCTGGGGCCGCTGGAACAGCAGCTGAAGCTGTCTGATCCACAGAACGCCTACATGCTGTGCCTGGAGTGCAGCGAACTGTAAGCCCGCTCCACTGCTTTCTAAACGCAGACGATAAGGCCTCCTTCGGGAGGCCTTTTTGCACTCAACCGCCCCACATCCTATAATCCGGCCATCCTGGCCTACCCCTTTGAGCACAATGACAAAAAAACGGATCTACATCGCCTACACCGGCGGCACCATCGGTATGCAGAAAACCGATCAGGGCTACGCCCCCACCGCCGGCTTTCTCACCGAGCGGGTCAAGGCCAATCCCGAGTTCCAGCGGGCGGAGATGCCGGAGTTTGAGATCTACGAATACGCCGATCTGATGGACTCCGCCAACATGACCCCGGAAGACTGGCAGCACATCGCCGACGATATTCAGGCCCGCTACGACGAGTTTGACGGCTTCGTCATCCTCCACGGCACCGACACCATGGCGTTTACCGCCTCCGCCCTCTCCTTCATGCTGGAGGGGCTGACCAAGCCCGTGGTGGTGACCGGCTCCCAGATCCCCTTTGCCGAGCTGCGCTCCGACGGTCAGCACAACCTGCTGAACGCCCTGTTCCTGGCGGCCAGCCACCCGGTGGGCGAAGTGTGTCTGTTCTTCAACAACAAGCTGTTCCGCGGTAACCGCACCACCAAGGTGCACGCCGACGGTTTCGATGCCTTTGCCAGCCCCAACCTGCCGCCCTTGCTGGAAGCGGGCATCCACATCCAGTCTGGGCCGGGCGTGACCCTGCTTGAGTCCGAAGGGCCCCTTAAGGTGCATCCCATCACCCCGCAGCCCATTGGGGTGGTCACCCTCTACCCGGGGATCTCCTCAGAGGTGATTCGCAACATCCTGCTGCAGCCGGTCAAGGCGCTCATCCTGCTCTCCTTTGGCGTGGGCAATGCCCCTCAGCGTCCGGAACTGCTGGATCTGTTCAAAGATGCCCGTAAGCGGGAGGTAATCATCGTCAATCTGACCCAGTGTCTTCAGGGCAAGGTGAACATGAGCGGCTATGCCACAGGCAATGCCCTGTCTCAGGCGGGGGTGATCAGCGGCTTTGACATGACGACAGAAGCGGCTCTGGCCAAGCTGCACTTCCTGCTGAGTCAGCCCATGACCTTCGATGAACGGCTGGATGCCATGGAGCAAAGCCTGCGCGGTGAACTCAGTCGATAGGACGTGTTGATAGAGTAAAGGACAGCCCTCAATCGAGGGCTGTTTTTGTTAAACCGGGTCCAACATACCCGAGAGTGGACGCCTGGCAGATGCCACCGCCTGTTCTATGGGTCGGCCGACCCTGAGCAGCACCTGAGGGTGAGCCAGTCCGGTGACCTTAGCCAGCCGGGTCCTCAAACGGCTCACCTGTATGGGCTGGTTGAGGAAGGAGCCCTGATATCCCCGCTGACAGCACCCAAGTAGTACCCTCTGCAAAGCCTGACCGGTTTCCAGCCACTGCCTGGGTCCGTCACCACAACTGGACAGCACCAGCAACAGGGGGGCCTTCTCCGCCAGCCGGGTGTTTTTGCGCGCCATCATGGTGCCCAGGTTAAACCAGCGAATCATCGCCCGGATAAATGGCGACCACAGGGCGGACACCGCCAGCCCCTCACCCCGGTTCGCAGGCAACATCCATCGGGCCAACTCCCGGCGCCAGGCACGGTCTGCCCAAAGTGCTTTGTCCCCGCGGGCAATCAGATCGGCGATGCGGCTGCGCTGGGCTTCGCTGGAGACCGCCGCCAGCTGTACGCTCTCCAGCTTGGTCCACTGACGCAGCTCACTGATGAGATCGCCGTCGTCAAACCCGGCTTCATACTCGCTGCGTACCGTATGGCGATTGGGGATAAGGTCGGCCAATTGAGCCAGGGCCGGCTGTTCGGCCGCTTGCGGGCACTCCACCACTCTGGCCAGCAGCTCCGGATTGTCCGCATCCGGCAGCAGTTGTACCTCAATGCCGAGCTGTGCCTTGGCGGCGGCCAGCCTCATGTTCATCAGGGCACAACCGCAACTGATGTGAAGCTCACGATCATTGGGATCATTGACAGGCAGAGCACGGGAGCTATCCGCCAGCAGTTCGATACTGTGATCCTGAAGCCGAAACCGCCAGGGCTGGCTGTTGTGGCTGGAGGGCGCCAACATCGCACTGTGAACCATCTGACGTGCGGTCTGTTTATCCATAGCACCCTCCCTCTATCTCTTCAGGCGTGACTCGGTCAGCGTGACTGCCCCATTACGCTAACTATAAGTAAAACATCTTTTTTCAGCCTCTGCGTAATTATCCACATCAAATTGGACAGTCTGGCGTTTATACGTAAAAAGCGGCTGATTGGGGTGTCTTACTCAATGGGACCGGCTCAAAAACTCTTCTCTTTCGCGAACCATCTGCTGCAGCTCCTGGATGTTCTCATCCAGTCGCCGCTCGCCGATCATCATCGCCTCCTCCATCAGTTGAGGTTGCAATCGCAACATCTTCTGGCCGACCTGGGTACGGTAGAACTCGGTCAGTTGCCTAAGTTCCTCTTCGCTAAAAGCTTCCTGATACAGGGCAGCGTAATCCTCTTTGACGCTGTCCCAGCCGGCGTGCTTGAAGTAGAACACCTTGAGCGTCTGCCTGAAGGGCTCCATCTCAGAATTGGCTCGGACCTGGTGATCCAGAACCACCTCCAGGCTTTCATTGGTGAGGCGCTCCGCTCCCATGGCTTCCAGCATCTCATAGGCCACCTGCAGGTGGGAGTTGGCCCAGACCGGCAAGGCTGTCAGCAAGACGACAGCCAACAGGCTGGTGAACAAGGCACGGGACATCATATCTCCAATAATTCTGGTGTGTTTGGCATGAGGCTCAGACCGCCACTATCAACATGCCTTCGGTGTAGCTGAATCCGTAGCCGGCGACGTCGGTAGGCAGCAGACTTGTCTGAACATCGTGTCGGCCTGAGATCACCGGCGTGACCGAGACTATGGTCAACCCCTTGGCCAACAGGGATTCGATGGCTTCGTTGACCCGCTGCGCCAGGGCGTCACCGTCTATACGGCAGTCCGAGCGCTCCTCTTTGGTCTCATGCCTGACCTGGCTTTTGGGAATGTGTCTGCCGCTCCATAGGGCATCAGCATCCTCCGGCGTCGCTCTGCGACTTCTATTCTCAACACGAAATTCGCTGGCAACAAAAACAGTCTGTGCCATATCAATACCTCTCCTTGGTTTGTGATGAGTTGGGCGAACTCTTACTGCTCGCCCTCTTCAGGATTGACGGCATCCTCTGCCGCATGAATGCGTTCCCGAGTCTCGGGGTGAGTGCTCAGGTACTGAGTCCAGTGCCCCGAGCTCTCCTCATCCAGTGACTGGTGACTGGACTCGGCCAACAGGCGCATGGCGGTGGCAAAATGAATCGGTGACAACCCCAGCCGCTTTAGCTGCTGGTGAGCAAAGTGGTCCGCTTCGGACTCCATCTCTCTGGAAAACACGCTGTTGATAAGGCTGCTGCCGGCGCCGATGATCACCTCACCGGCCCCCTCGATGTCCCCCAGCAGCATGGCAAACAGCACACTGTTGGCGGTGGCCCGGGCCAATTGTTTCAGGCCGTGTTGATGCTCGACATGGCCTATCTCATGGAGCAGCACCGCCGTCAGGGCATTGGGTTCATTCTCCATCAGAGTGACTATCTCATCGGTGAGCACCACTGTGCCGTCGGGCAAGGCAAAGGCGTTGGCGCCCATTTTGCTGCTGCGAAATAACAGCTGATAGTGGTTGCTGTCCAGCGACAGGTGCTGCAGCGAGTGTTGCCACTGACCTCGTACCCGTTCTTGTTGGGTCTCACTGAGCTCACTGGGATCCATCAGGGTCTTGTCCAGCAGATAGAGCGTCTGCTCGCCAAGCTGGCGCGGCACCGCATCGGGCAACAGCGACACCGAGGCATCGGCCGCGGCCGGAAGAGCCTTGGTGACCATCACCCACAAAAACAGGGGCACCACCAGTACCCCGGCCAACACCGCGCTCCAGTGTCCCTCCAGCCAATGCAAGGCTCGCTGACCGCCGGAGGTTTGTGGCCAGCGAAAACGGACGTCGTCCGGGGTAAACAGGCCACCGTCGCCAAAGCGCAACTCCACCGCCAGCCCGGCCAGCACCTCCCCCTGCTCACAATCACCGAAGTCGCAGCACCTGTGTGGGGCATTGCTGCCCTCCAGGTAGAGGCTCAGCTCTTCCTGAACCAGTTCGACCCGCCCCTTCTGGCTTTGACTGCTTCCGGGGGCCAGGTAGACCCCCTCTATCTGAAGACTCATTGACCAAGCCTATCAGGTGATGGACAGATCAAGATCGAACAGACCCGCCGCCTCTTCACCGAAGGCGGAGTCCCCTTCGCCAACGGTGTTGGTAAGGGCATCGGCACCGGGCAGCAGCATGACGCCGATGGCGTTGGTCATGTACTTGAGTTTGCGCACCTGGGTAACCGGATAGGCCAGCCCCAGGGTGCAGGCCAGCATCACTGCATTGATGGTCATCATTCTCATGAAGCTGCCGGTTTTGATCTCGGGCTTAAAGGAGAACACACCCTCAATCTGAGTCTCGCCAATCAGGTGGTTCAGCACAATGCTCTGATACAGGGCACGCACCATAAAGCTGACCAGGAAGGCGCCGGCGTAAAACATCAGAATGGGTATCAGTTGGAAGTCTGGCTCGCCTTCGGCGTTGAAGCTTGCAATACCCTCGCCCACTCCCAGCACGGTAAACAGGGCAATAAACAGCACGAAGCCCAACCCCAGACCGGCGAAGGAGGCTTTGTAGTAGCTGCCGCTCGAGGTGTTCACTTCGAAGCGCTTGCCACCATAGGTGGTGTGGCTGTAGAGGTATTGATCCATCTTCTTAAACACCCAGGGCATCGCCAGATACAGGGTGAAGGCGCCGACAATAGGCAGCAGCACAAAGGTCGCTAGCAGACCGAAGTAGCTGCCTTCGAAGGAGAAACGCACGTTCTTATAGGCGGTCATCCGCATGGAGAAGCGCATTCCCTGGAGAATCAGCCAGGGGGTCGCGACCAGCAGGCCTAAACTGAAGAGCATGCCGGCAAGGGGTGACAGCTGAGACAGCACCGTGAAGCCAATCAACACGGCGACGGCAATTATCCGCCCTTTGAGAATCTGCATCGGCTTAGCCAGGTAACGGAAGCTGTGGCCTTCCAGTTTGGTGTGGCCCAGCAGATACTGATTGTTGCGCACCTTGGCCCAGGCACTGTAGATGCCGAGAGTGACGATGCTCAGCAGCAGGTTGACGATCCACAGTTTGAAGTAGTCGCCGCCGCTGCCGGTGAACTCGAAGGGGGCCTTCCTGGCCTCCTTACTGAAAATGGCCTCCCTCTCCGCCGTTACCTGAGCCTCCTGCTGATGTTTCTCGGCAATCAGCTGTTTGAGGCGGGCAGCGCGCTCTGGAAACGCGCGTTCATCCACCTGGGCCAGGGCATCCACCAGCTCTGTCAGGCTGTAGTTCTCGTAGTTAGGTTCCATCTGTCCTCTCGTATCCCTTCTCCAATAGGCGGAGACAAAAAATTCTGCGCCCTAATCTACCTGCATCCACTAGTGAGATAAAGGGGCGTGTTCTCAGTTTATCTAATTAAATCAGTGCATTTGACGCATGAACGACAGGGTGGCAATGGCCGTCAGGGCAAACAGGGGAATGTTGGACAGCAGATAGACCGCAAACCTGAGTTCAATCTTGTTGATCAGGGCCTGCACCAGGCTGTGGGCCACCCTCAGCAGCACGTAGCTCCAGGCGAGAACCTGGACAGCACTGCCCTGCTCCTCCAACAGAACCAGGACGATGAGCAGCGGGTAAAACAGCGTAGGCTGCTCCATCAGGTGATTGAAGTTGTCGGCTTTCCAACGCACCTTCGCAGGCAGTTGGTCCATCTGCTCGCCCCGGAGCGCATTGGGGTCCAGTGACATGCCGGACTTAAGAATGGCGGGAATTCGGGTGGCGTACATCCACAGCCACATCACCAAAGACCAGAGGATCAGGGCCAGGAGCGGACCCAGCAAAGGAGAATATTGACTCATATCGACGTCCTGTCTGGTAAGGGGTTTTCAGGTCAGTGTTCATTCCATTTTCAGAACCGCTGAGGTCGCGCCTGATTTGAACGCCAATGCCACCTGAACCTGATTCTCGAGTGGTTTGACACTCGCAGCCTTGCGGCAAAATTATTGTGCTTTACGACAGTGGGAAATTCAGACTCTACCTTTACACTGCAACCTGTTTGAGGCAACCACTGGACCTGGAACTTTGCCGTTACCTTCAAGTGGGCACCCAGGGTGCGCGGCCTCCGCCTCAGCTTTTTTGATCCCTTACGAGTCTGAGTCGGTGGCAACGCGTCAGTCGTAGTAATAGGTATGGGTCAGTTGCTGCCAATCGGTCGCGTTACCCGCCAGGGCCGAGGTCGGCAGGCTGAACAGGCTACCACCGTGCTCGGTGTGCATCATGTGCAACAGCGGCTGGTGCCCCTCGGGCAACATCTCCCGCTCGTAACCGTACAGCCGTGGCAGCAGGCCAAAGTCGTAGCTCGCCCTCTCCTGCTCCAGATCCCTCTGCCTTGGCCGTAGCTCAGTCGGCAACCGCTCCATCGCCTTGGCCAGCTGCTCTTCCGCCTCAGGCAGTTTGCGGTAGGGACGCCAGGACAGGGCACGCCCCTGATCGGTAACCTTCAGACTCAGCGCCGTCAGCCGCCTCTCTGGCAACACTCGCCACGCCGCCGCATCGGCCGGGACCTCGGGCCAGAACAGGGCCACCGGCTCGCCGCCGGGTTCCTCTCCTAAATCCTCGTCGGGTTGGGTCACGTAAATCTGCAACAAGCCATGGCTTGGCAGCGGATGAGGCAGTTCGCCCTGGATAAGCTCATCGAAATTGATCTGCACCGCCAGAACCAACCTGGGATCCGCCGCCAATGGCGCCGGCAGTGAGGCCTGCGGCAGCCACGGAAGACCACCCCAGTGGCTCTGCCAGGGGTGCAGCAGCGGCTGGGAGTGGGCGCGGAACCCGCAGCAGAGATCGTGGCAGCCGCTTTTCAGGGCATCGATGCGGCGACGCGTCGCCAGGGCCGCGGCGAACTTGTCGGCATAGTGGCCACTGTCGGCAACCCCCTCCTCCACCCCATGGCGCGCCTCGTCGGCCGCCAGCAGCATCAGGTAGGGGGCGGCACGGTACTGCTTATTCAGCAGCTCCGCGCTGCTGTCGGTAGCCTCAGGGTAAAGATCGCCGATCTGCCACCTGACATCGGCACAGGAGGACGGGTCCGCGCCACGGTCCAGCAACCAGCGGACCGCCAGAGCGCTGGGAGCCGGTTTGGCCATCAGCAGCTCCAGGGCAGTGCGTCCCTGAGGATCGGTGGCATCCACCCCGGTCCCCTGCTCCAACTCGGCCTCTAAGGTCTCCACCAGATCCAGGAAAGTGGCATCGCTCTTCACCCGCTTTAGGCTCTGAAACCAGACTGCGCTCATTTTGCTTCCTAATAATCAATGCATTACCGATTGATTGTAAGGAGTATTAATCACCAGGAAAAGAGGGGCAGCGACGGCTGCTCACAACCTGAGCCGCCTGCGTACACGCCGGGTCGCCGCGGTTCACTGACTGGCCGCTGCGCTACTCCCCCACGGCCTTATCCTCTCGGGTACTGCATTGCTCCCCTCTGAATAACCTCTGCTCCACCAGGTAGTGCTCAAGCTCATGCAGCATCTGCATCACCAGATCCGACTGGCGCGAGAGCTTCCTCATCAATTCAACCAGCGGCTTGCCGGTTTGTCCGGCGTCCACGGCCACCATCAGCTCGCCCAGTATCTGATGCAACTCTTTGTGACTCTGATGAAGCTTGCTGAACCAGATGGTGTTTGAGAAGCAACGACCCGGCCCATAGAGCCACTTACCCAGGCGGCACTGGGAGTGATGGGCTTCGGGCCAGCCCAGCGCATTGGCGTCGCTGATAAAGTCCAGGTTGTAGACGCTGTCGATGACCGCCTTACGCCACTGGATGTGATCGAGCTGAGCCATGTGCAACATGCCCAGCAGTTGAGAGGGCCAGCTCCGACCCTCCTGCAAGAATTTAAGAAAGTTGTTCAGGGGCAGCGGCGGACTGATCCAATAACCCTGGGCCACACTGCAGCCGGTGTTTTGCAGGAGGCGATAGCAAGACTCCGTTTCCACCCCTTCTGCAACGATCTCCAGGTCCATGTTATGGGCCATCTGAATGCTGGACTGGACGATGGACAACTCCTTTTCCGACGCTTCCACCTGGCTGATGATCGACTTGTCTATCTTAATGGTGCTGAACGGCCAGCGCGCCAGGGTGCCCAGGTTGGAGAATCCGCGGCAGTAGTCGTCCATCACCAGGCGAATGCCCATGCTCTTGAGCTTGTTCAGATTTTCGATCACCACCGGGCACTCATTGAGTACCACGGTCTCGGTCAGCTCAATCTCCAGTTGATCCGGGATGATCTCTCCCCGCTCGATCCCCTCCAGCAATACCTTGACCAATTTCCGGTTCTGGAAGTCATGGGCAGACACATTGAAAGAGATGGGGAGCGGTTGGTTTTCCTTGTTGATCTGACCAATGTCTGCGATGAGGCGCTTGACCATGCACAGGGTCAAACGATTGATGAAGCCATTGGACTCGGCCTGGGGAATGAAGGCGCCGGGAAGAATGACGGTACCGTCCGCCTTAATCCAACGAATCAGCGCTTCGGCGCCGCAGATCTCTCCGGTGACCATGGAGACTTTAGGCTGATAGAAGAACTCAAATTCACGCCTGTGCAGTGCGCTTTCCAGATCCCGTCTTGTTGTTGCCCTGGCGCTCATAGAGATGTCCGATTGTTGGTGACAAAGAAAACAGAACGAATCTTGTTGCTATGCCCAATATCCCTGGCATCGGTCCCTAAGAGCGCAAACTTTTGTTACTTATCCTTCACAACTTCAATGAGTTGCTGGCTGCTCTGCTGGGCACTGGTGAAACTCTAATTTCTGAATTCTGCAATCGAAAGTACGGAGATCTCAGTTTTAGCCCAAACTAATATAAAAAGTCGCCAAGTGGATAATATTCCCCATTATTACCCACCGAAGGGCACAAACAGGGTTCAGATTCAGTCTGTCGGGCATCCATTAAAAAGGGCCCCTTGTGGCCCCTTGTAACATCAATCCTGGCTTGGCCTGGATGTAAACGCCTGAGTGCCCCACAGAGGCACAGTGGAGAGCGAATGCTTGTAGCTGCCCTTGGTCTCCTTGGTGCTGTAAGCGATGTAGAGCAGAGTCTGGGTCTTCTGATCCAGGATTCGTCTGATCTTCAGGCTTTTGAACAATACGCTCTTGGACTTTTTGAACACCACCTCACCGGACTTGCCGGTGTCGATGGCGGCGATCATCGCCGGGGTGATCTCACCGGTCTGGCGACAAGCGATCCCCATGTCACTGGGATCGGCAAAATCCAGGTCCGCTTCGATGTTGGAGATGTGACAGGTCACGCCGGTCACTATGGGGTCCTGCAACACCTCGACCTTGATGTCCTTGGTGGTGAACAATCCCAGGGAGACATCCCCCACTTCGTTGTTGTCGCAGCCCGACAGGGCCAGGGCCGCCAGGGCCAGAATCCAGGCTCTCATGAGTTACTCCGGCTTAAGACGGGTGATCTGATTCTCGTCGAACTGATGTTTCAGCACATCCTTGGACAGATGATTGATCTCGCCATCTTTGCCCACGGTCAGGTGCTGATTCTCGTTGTTGTGATTGGACTGCCAGACAATCAGCGCCTGCATGGCGGACTCTCTCTGCTCATCGGTCACCAGGGTGCCATCGGGCCATTTGCCAATCTCAACCGCAGTCTGAAGCTTCTGCGCCAGTTCTGCGTCCATGTTCGCTGCCAGTTTTTGCCATTCCATGCCTATCCCCTTTTGTTCAGCGCAATTCGCACCCGGGTCACCAGGTAGCCCACAAAACCGACGGCCATCATGCCGATGCCCGCGGGCTTTCGCCAGTTCTCCGCCTGCTCGCCGCCCCAGAACCAAAGGGCAAAGCCGCCGACAAACGCCAGCAAGGCCAGGAAACTGTGGTTCATCAATTGGGTTTTCTTGTTGATGGACGCGATGCGCTGGGCAGATTCAATCTTATCGCTGTCGCCATCCAGCACCACCTTACAGTGGCTGCAGGTCTTCGCCTTGTCCGAGATGCGTTTGCCACAGGCGGGGCAATCGATTAACGCCATTTCCACTCCTTGTCGTCTGTGCCCCGACCGGCGAAGGTCCGGGCTGTCTTGCGCCGCCCACTATTACAGAGGCCACCGCCAAGGTAAAGGGCAAACTTGGTGTTCGGGGCACGCAAAAACGCCGCCCACAGGGGCGGCGCGGTTGGGTTAAGAGCAAATCAGCTTACTCGGAGGAGGTCTGCTCCTGGCTTTTACCCTTCACATCGGGTGAGGTTGACCAGTAGCTGGCCACCGTCTGCTTCATCTCCCTGGAGAGCAGCAAGATGCCGAACAGGTTGGGCAGGGTCATCAGCACAATGGAGACCGCCGCCAGGTTCCAGACGATGGTGGTGTCGGCCACCGCGGCAATCATAAAGCCGGCCACGTAGAACACCCTGTAGGTGAGGATCCAGCGGCTACCAAACAGGTAGGTCACCGCACGGTCACCGTAGTAGGACCAGGCGATGGCTGTAGAGAAGGCGAACAGCAGCAGGCCGATGGAGACCACGTACTGGCCATACTCGCCGAAGTAACCCCGGGTAAAGGCCTTGGTGGTGAGCTCCGCCGAGTGGATCAGCGAGCGACCCTCGATGGTCACGTCCAGATCCATGGGTTTCCCCTTGGCGATCTCCAGGTTACCGCTGAAGGGGAAGCCTTTCACCGTGTAACGCACATCCTCGGCCACAGAGCGGGCCGCAATCAGGGTAAAGTCCTGATTCACCGCCTCGCCGTCACGAATGACAATGACGCCGTTGTAGGCGCTGACCTTGGAGTCCTGCCCGGTCAGATAATGGAACAGCTCACTCTTATCGCTGTCGACGCTGTCGCTGTAGTGGCCCTGAACATACTCGATGTCCGCGGTCTGGAAGCTGTTGTGGTGCTTCTCGGTCCACACCCCGGAGGAGAGGATCACCATGCCGGTCAGGGTACAGACGATGATGGTATCGATGAAAGGCTCGAGGATGGACACCATGCCTTCGGACACCGGCTCGTCGGCACGGGCGGCAGCGTGCGCGATGGGCGCACTACCCTGCCCCGCTTCGTTGGAGAACAGGCCCCGGTTCACACCGCGGTTAAAGGCGTAGGCAAAGGTGGCACCCAGGAAGCCGCCGGTGGCCGCAGAGCCGGTGAAGGCGTCTTTGAACACGGACACAAATGAAGGTACCAGGTTGTCCAGGTTGTAGAAGATCACCGCCAGCGCGCCGATGACGTACACCACGGACATGAAGGGCACCAGGGTGGAGGTCACCTTGGCGATGCGGCTGATGCCGCCCAGGATCACCAGCGCCAGCAGGATGGAGAGCACACCACCTGTAACCACGGGGGCGATGCCGAAGGTGGCTTCCATGGAGACGGCGATGTTGTTCACCTGGGGCATGTTGCCGGTACCGAAGGAGCTGACGATGGTGGCCAGGGCAAAGATCACCGCCAGCCACTTCATGTTCAGCGCCTTGTCCATAAAGTACATGGGACCACCGGCCATGGTGCCGTCGTCGGTCTTCTCCCGGTACTTGTGGGACAGGGTCACTTCCACGAACTTGGTGGTCATACCCAGAAATGCGGTCATCCACATCCAGAACAGGGCGGCCGGACCGCCAAGGAAGATGGCCAGACCCACACCACCGATGTTGCCCGTACCCACGGTCCCGGACAGTGCGGTGGCCAGTGCCTGGAAGTGGCTGGTATCACCGGCCATTTTGGAGTGGTCGTGCTTACCCCGAACGATACTCCAGGCTCGGTTGAAGTAACGGATCTGGGGGAAGCCAAGATAGAGGGTGAAGAACAAACCCACACCCAACAGCACCCAGGGGAACCAGGCTGCGGAACCGAGGAACCCATCCAAGGTCAGGAGGAAGTTGTTGATTGCCTGCAAAACGATTTCCTTATTATTGTTCGGGGCCGTTTCCAGGCCCGGTATGTTTTGTCCTCCCTACACTAGCAACAAGCCTCCACAGGGCTCAAGGCGGCGGCTTTCTGTCATAAACAGCGGTATTTCCCAAATAAACATCCATTTGGCAGCAGAGGATCCTGAGCTGCCCGCACCGTTGAAAATTTGTGCGTTAATGAACTGATGTTCACCGCCGGATCCTCCAGGGGAAAATGTAAAGAAAAAGTAGGAATAGAAAGGAGTTACAGCGAGTTCTGCTGAAGATATAACCGATAAATACACCGTCGGCTCGTTCAGAGTCCATCAGGGTTCCGCTGGTTATGCTGAAGCCAGTCCCGATTTCGTCACCAAGCCAAGGAGTACTCATGAGTAAGCTCAGATACATGCCCCGCCCTATCCCCTGGGCCGTGGTCCTGTCGATACCCCTGCTGCTGGCGGCGCTTATCGCTGTTCCGCCCGCCTTCGGCAATGATGCCGAGTGTCAGAGCTGCCATACCTCAGAGGATATGGCCGAGTCTGAACACATGGACACCGAAGGCATGAGCTGTCTGAGCTGCCACGAGGCTCACGACTGAAGGTTGTCGGCGGCGGCCTGCAGGGTATAGCCCCCTGCCGGCGAGGTAGCAGACAGCCTGGCCTGCACTCTGAGGATGCCATCCAGCAATGGCGAGTCCTTTCGGTAGGCCAGGTATATCTCCCGCTCAATCAGGCTGCCCTCACTCAGCCTGAACAGCTGCTCATTCTCCAGGAAAGGCTCCACCATGGAGAGTGGCAGATAGGCGGCGCCGCCCCTTTTCAATAGTATGTCCAGGGCGATGCGGGCACTGCTGGTCCGCATCGCCGGGGGCACAGAACCCGCATGCGCCTCAGCATGGGCCTGAGCAAACTGCACGCCCCAATCCACAAAGATGTACTCCCCACTGAGCGCCAGCTCCGCAGCCTCCTGACGGGAACTCACCAGGACCAACTCCAGCCTGGCCACCGCCTTGCACTCCAGCAGCTCAGACTTCACCGGCTCAAACAGGATCCCCATATCCAGGGTGCGCTGCAGCAACGCCCGGTTCACCTGCTCCTGACTCAGGGTATCGGCACTGAAGGCGTAACCGCTCATCGACTCTGTGATCAACCCCAGGCAGTGCTGAAGATAGGCATCCCAGATGTTGGGGGTGCCCGCTAACGTCAACTGGGCCTGCTCCCCCTTAGCCAGCTTCAGATCATCCTTGGCCTGCTGCAGGGTATTGACCATCACCTCGGCATAACGCACCAACCGCTCACCGGTGGAGGTGAGGCGGATGTTGTTGCGCTGGCGCACAAACAGAGTCGCATCGAAGAACTCCTCCAGCTGTTTTATTCGGGCACTGACAGCCGCCTGGGTAATATTCAGGCTGTTTGCGGCCCGGCCAAAGTGACGCTCTTTGGCCACTTCCAGAAAGGTTTTAAAGACTTTGACGTCCATGGCGACTCCAACGGGTTTCTGCGCCGATGTTAACAACGAATTTTTGTGGAGACGATAGAAATTTATCGTTTTTCTTTATCGGGTTTCAGATCTATCTTTCGCGCGATCTCATGCCTTGAGCAGACACCATCAATACATTGAAATATTTAATCTTTATCGGGATTTGTTATGTCTGATGTCGATTTTCGATTCGGTAGCAAGCTGTTTGTGGACAACAACAGATATGCCAGAGGATTTAATCGCTCCGGTGACTTCACCATTGGAGAGAGCCATCTGCTCACCAGTTTTGGTACCACCATGCAGGGGTTAGCAACTGGTCTTCTTGAGCCTCAATCTGACACAGAGCACCATTTTCAGCAGGTGTGTCAGGCCAAGGCAGATCCCGAAACACCTCTGGAACGTGTATGGCTGAAATACCAGAGGTTGGCCAATGGCAAACCAAAGATCTATACGCTGCACGACAGTAACGTCAGCGTCGATCTGAACAGCCCAATTGATGACGATTAATTTTGGACAGGCTTAATGAACATCTGTTTCCTCATGTACCCATGGCAGCGTATCGACCCTGCCTTTGACTCCACACTGCGCCTCATCCACGAGTGCGCCATTCGGGGACATACCGTAGCAATAACCACGCCCAACAGCCTGACCATGCGCGATTCTACCGTGTATGGCTTTTGCGATGTCATCATCAAAAGCCGTGCGGTCTCTGATAAAGCGGAGCGTTTCTACGCAACCGCTGAGATGCGCCGGGTAAAACTGCCGATGGCGGGATTTGACTGCATCTTCATGCGAGCCAATCCGCCTCTGGACACCCTTGCACTGAACTTCCTGGACTCCATTAAGCAGGACACTCTGATCATTAATGATCTGGAGGGCCTGCGCATTGCCAACAACAAGCTGTACACCGCTGGCTGGTCCGGGCCTGCCAGTCAGTTCATTCCCAATACCCATGTCTCCAAGAACAAGGAGTACCTGATGCAGGTATTGGAAGAGAACGACGCAGGCAAGATGATCCTGAAGCCGCTGAACGGCTATGGCGGACACGGTGTCATCGTAATCGAGAAGAGCGCACAACAAAGTGTTAGCTCTCTGTTGGACTACTACATCGGAAGCGGCGACAAGAGTAACTATGTGATCCTGCAAGATTACATTGAGGGCGCTGAAGAGGGCGATAAGCGGATCCTGATGCTTAATGGCGAACCTATCGGTGCCATGCGCAGGGTTCCTGCCAAAGGGGATGTACGCTCAAACATCCATGCCGGGGGCAAGGAGGTCAAGCATACCCTGACACGCCAGGAGAAACAGCTGTGCGCCACTGTGGGCCCCAAACTGGTTCGTGACGGCCTCTACTTCGTTGGCCTGGATGTGATCGGTGACAAGCTCCTGGAAGTCAATGTCCTGAGTCCCGGTGGCATCACCCGGATCAACAAACTCAACCGCACCCGGCTGCAGAGGCAGGTGATCGACTGGGTGGAAAACATCATCAACAGCCGCGAACTGCTGCTGCAACGCAAATCCGATTACCGTCAGGCGATCCTCGATGCAAACATTATCCCTGACTGAAGCGATCGATTTAATCGAGGCCGCCACGCCCTTCACCGCAGTGGTGGAGGAATGCCTGGAAGTCAAAATTGATGCCTACATGCCCGTGGTGGCCGCAGCCATTCACGCAGGAGGACAATTGAGACAGGATCTTCTGGACAACTGTCTGCTGTCCAACAAAGACAGATTCTACGAGGAAGATCCGGCTACTGACCAGTTCATCTCGTCTCAGCCCATCACGCTGGTGGGCCGAGACTCGAGGTTCGAGTATGACCTGAACCGCCCCAGGGCCCTGAGCACCTACTACCGCTCGGCCTGGAGCCGGCAGGTGTGGCAAAGGCCGTTAAGCGGCAGGCAGAGGGAACGGAGTCACCTGAAACACCAGTGCTTCTACAAATTATACGATGCCTTGTTGACCAAGCTGGAGGCACTGTTCCCTAATGTGCTGGTATTTGACATTCACAGCTACAACCACAAACGCATTGAGCGTCAGGTGCCGCTGTTCAATGTGGGTACTGCCCAGATCGATATGGAGCGATGGGGGACTGTCGTCGAGCGTTTCAACCGTGAGCTCAACCGGATTAAGCTGTCCGATGTCAAAGTGGAATCAAAGCTTGATGACGTGTTCCAGGGACGTGGATATCTGATAGCACACACCAATGCTCGGTTTGATCGCACACTGGTGCTGCCCACTGAGGTTAAAAAGGTCTATATGGACGAAGAGAGTGGCACCATGTTTCCGCTCGTGGTTCAGGACCTGAGCCTGGGTATGAAAGAAGCCTTCGCCCAGACTGCGGCCTACTTCGCAAGGCGCCACAACAAAAGGTCCAAGGCAAGCAAGCACCAGATGCTGAGCCAGGTCATTGATCAAGATGTGCTGGAGTTGGACAGGCAGTTGGCTTCCATAGGAAAGGGACTGGAAACCCTGCCCTACCTGACTCCGCTGAATATCGAACAGGAACGGCGCCGTTTTCGCGGTGGTTGCCGTCGCTTCAGCCCCAGGTTTAAGTACAAGCCTCTGGCCGTCGACCCTTTCCTGTTTAAAGAGAAGCTCTACCAGCTTCCCTTCGACAGGATATCGGACCCAGCGATTCGCACCCTGTATCAGGGGATTGCGGACAACCTGTCCCGCAGGGTGGATATGCTGACCAACGTGGGCAAGGAGGAGTTTCGCTACGCCAGTCTGCGCTATTACGGCAGACCGGATGTTGAAGCGGTGCAAAAGGCTCGATTTCTCCTCCAGGCTGCCCCCCTGAAGGAGGAGCAACCACAGTCGGCGATCAATGCCGAACAGGCGGTGCATCGCCTTCAGTTATGCGCCGACAGCTGGGGATTGAAGTGTCAAGTACAACTGAGCGGCCGCATGGCAGCCAAAGCGATGGTGGTATCGGGCCGGGGCAAACCAAGACTTCTGATCAACAAGAATCGCAGCTATACCGATCAGGAGTTATCGGCACTGGAGCTACATGAGCTGGGCATCCACGTCGCGACCACCCTGAACGGACGCCGGCAGCCCTTACAGGTGCTGAACCTGGGCCTCCCAGGCAGCAACCACACTCAGGAGGGCTTGGCGATCATGGCCGAGTACTGCGGAGGTACCCTGACTCTGGACAGGCTTAAGATGCTGGCCAGCAGGGTACTCGCCGTCGATTCGATGCTGGTCGACGATAACTTCGATCTGACCATGCAAAGGCTGATTGAAGAAGCCAGATTGAGCACTGACAGCGCCTTTGACGTCGCGGTCAGGGTGTACCGTTCAGGCGGTCTGACCAAAGATTATCAGTACCTAACGGGGTTCCTGAATATTCTGACGCTCTCCGGCAACCGCGCTCTGGAGCCCTTGCTTGCGGGCAAGGCGTCAGTGGATAACCTTGACCTGCTTGAGGAGCTTTGCCAACGAAACTGGATCACGGCGCCAACCTCACTGGTGGCGTTGCACCCGGAAGGAAACGAAGATCCAATTATCCAGTATCTGGTCAAAAGTCTGCTTCACTGATCTGATAACAATAAAGGGTGCCCATGGGTACCCTTTTTCTATGCGCGAACCGATGGGATGCAGTATGCTGGAGCCCTAGCCTCCACGGGAGCAGAAAGTGAATATTGAAAACAACTGCGTAGTATCCATCGCTTACACACTTAGACTGGTCACCGGAGAGAAGGTGGACGTGGTCTCACGCAACGATCCCCTGGTGTATGTCCATGGCAAGGGCGATCTGGCAGAGGGCCTGGAAGAGGTGCTGTTGGGCCACAAGGCCGGCGACCACCTTACCGTCACCCTGACCCCGGATCTGGCCTTTGGTGACCACGACCCCGAGATGGTCAAGCAGGTGGACGCCTCCATCATCAAGGGCGCCGAGCAGCTCAAAGTAGGCATGCAAATTCACGCCGAAACCGATCACGGTCCCATGGAGCTGACGCTGACCGAGATCGATGGCGACACCCTGACCCTGGACGCCAACCACCCCCTGGCGGGAAAGACCGTCATCTTCGATGTCTATGTCTGCAAAGTCGCCCCGTCGGAAGAGGCCACCCCCAACCCGCTTAACTGAAAGAGGGATAAAGTCTAATCAGCTTTATCCACCCATCGGCAACCTCTGGTATACACTTTAGGGGAGACCCAATACCAAGGAGGTTCCTATGGGTGCCGCCATCAAAGTCATTGACTATCTTGATTCCCTTGGGGTGCAGTACCAGTTGGTTCCCCACGCACACAGCCAGTCTTCCATCCAGTCCGCCACCAACGCCGGCGTCCCGGCCAGACAAACCGCCAAGTCCGTAGTTCTCGAGGACAACGAAGGGCGGCGAATCCTGGCGGTGGTGCCAGCAGCCAATCGGGTGGTGATTCAAAAGCTCAGTGATCAGCTCAAGCGGGAGCTGCATCTGATCCCCGAATCCAAACTAAAGGGTCAGTTCAGCGACTGCGAGTTGGGCGCCGTGCCCCCCGTGGGCAAGCCCTACAACCTGATGGCCGTTTACGAGGATGACCTGTGTAAAGAGGATCACATCTATCTCGAAGCGGGCGATCATGAACACCTGATCCGCATCAGCCGCAACGGCATGCAGGCCCTGATGGCCAACCAGGCCCATGGCCACTTCAGCGCCACCTCGGTTGCCAATGAGAAACCCCGCCGCGCCTGGGACTGGCAGTAGCACTTTAGCGCGATCAACAAGGGCGCCTGCTGGCGCCCTTCTCTTTACTGCTTCTTGATTCCCGCCAGCAGAGACAGGAAAAATTCCGACCCGCGCTTACGGGCAAAGGCCACGTTGCGCTCCGGAATCCCCTCAGGGTCCTCATACTCAGCCAATGCCCTGGCCATACTCTCTTCCCGAATCAGATGGATCGTCGGCCAGGGAGAACGGTTGGTGAAGTTTGCCGGGTCGTCTTCCGGCTCTCCGGCAAAGCAGTAATCCGGATGAAAACTCGCCAACTGATAAACGCCGTCATAACCCTGCATCTGCAGCAAAGAGGTGGCCAGTTCCACCAATTCGAGGTAGTGGTCAAACTCGCTGAAGCCACCGGTCAGAACACAGAGGGTGGTGGCCACCTCCGGGTGCCCATCCAGGTATTGGCACTCAAGAAACAGCGCTTCCAGTGCCCTGGGCAACTCCGCCGCGTCGATCCCAGCGTAACGTATGCTGTCCGCCTCCACCTCCCGACGGGCAAAGGGGCACAGGTTGTACTTCATGATGACCCGCTCTACCCAGGCTCGGGTCTGGCTCAGGGCAATGTGCTCCTTCACAGACAATCTCCTATGTCGCTACCCCAAATCAGGGAGCGCGAAGGGTAGCACAGACCGGGCACCGATGCCGAAGCAAATGGTTGATTAGGCCAGCCAGAACGCCAGGTGCATGATCAGGGCGACGGCGGTCAATCCCTGCCTCAACCCGCCATATCCCTGGGGCTTGCCTTCAATCCAGCGGTCGCTTACCAGCATCAGCAAATACCCCACCGCCAGCCAGGGTAAGGCACTTACCGGGCCCAGACCCACCAGGGTTACCCAAGCCAGAATGCTTGGCACCATGGCCAGATAGGTCTGCCAGGGCCGGGCCTGGGCGATGACACTCTGATACCAGTGAATGCCCCCCAAAAAAGAGAGAATGATGGCACTGTACTGGGCAAATCCCATCACGGCGGTGTCCGCAGAGATGGCACCGAGCACCATCATCACTGGCAGGGCGATAAAGGGAATCAGCCCGGCGGCGCCGAGCCAGTATGCGTGAATGTGCATGGGGCCTCCTGATCCTGAGCCAGTCTACCCAATACGTAGAAACCCCATAAATCGATCTACTTGGTGACCATCTTGGCGATCGCCTCCGCCCGCTCCTCATCACTCATCTCCGACGGAGGAGGCACCAGAATGCCCTTCTGACAAGCGGGGCGCTCCGCCAGTTCATCCAGCCAGCGCTTGAGGTTTGGCAGACCTTCGATGGAGATACCACTCCATTCATGGATGCGCACCCAGGGCCAGGTGGCCATGTCGGCAATGGAGTACTCTTCGGTCAGATATCGTGTCTTGGCCAGTTGGCTGTCCATCACCTCAAACAGGCGCCGGCCCTCTTTCTGGTAGCGTTCAATGGCAGCGGGGATCTTCTCAGGGAAGTATCGATAGAACACATTGGCCTGACCCATCATGGGGCCCACGCCCCCCATCTGGAACATCAGCCACTGAATGGCCCTGGAGCGCGCCTTGGGGTCCTTGGGCAGAAACTTGCCGGTCTTCTCCGCCAGGTAAAGCAGGATGGCGCCGGACTCAAACACCGCAAAATCGTCGTTGTCCCCATCCACGATGGCAGGAATGCGCCCATTGGGGTTGATGGCCACAAACTCAGGCTGCTTCTGCTCCAGAGTCATCAGATCCAACGGATGCACACGATACTCCAGCCCCATCTCCTCCAGGGCAATGGACACCTTGTGGCCATTGGGGGTCGCGGCGGTATACAGGTCAATCATGAAAACTCCTTACTCTCTGAATGCGGGACGGGCGGCCACTGCGGCGCGCCAGCGCTCAATGTTTGGGAAGGTCTGGGCCATGGAGAACTTCACCCTATCCATAAAGGCAAAGAGCGCCCAGGCGGTGATGTCGGCCAGGGTGAAGCGGTCACCGGCCAGATAAGGGCTCTCACCCAGGCGCGCTTCCAGTTTGGGGAGAAATTCATCCAGTCTCTTTCTGGACTCCTCCCCCCAGGCTTCGACGCAGCGCTCGCGGTCCGCGTAGACACCACTGAGATTCCGAAACGCCTGGAAGGCCGGAATGAGACCCTGATGCTCGATGATACGGGTCCACATCTCTACCTTTGCCTGCTCCAGCGGCGAGGTACCGAACAGGCCTGTGGGATTCAATGCTTCGAAGTATCGGCAGATGGCCAGACTTTCGCAGATGGTGTCGCCGTCATCCAGCTCCAGAACCGGCACATGACCGTTGGCACTGAGGCGGCGAAACTCGTCGGAGAGGTTTTCGCCGTCGCGAATGTTCACCTCCTGGCGGGGGACCTCCAGGCCGGCTTCTGCCAGATACAGGGACACTCTCAGGCAGTTTGGGGTGGGGGCAGTTTGATGGATCTTCATTGACACTCCTTTTCCGGAACGATCGTTTAGATTAGAATCTATCTGTATCAGAACGAACGGTCAAGAATTTTGGAGGGGCTATGGCAAGGCAGTGTTGCTTCGACAGAGAGGAGGTGCTGGAGCGGGCTATGGGGCTGTTCTGGCAACGTGGTTTCGAAGCCACTTCTGTGGCCAATCTGGTGGAGCATCTGGGGATCAATCGCTTCAGTCTCTACAACAGCTTTGGTGACAAGCACCAGCTCTATCACCTTTGTCTTGAGCATTATCAGCAGAAATACGCCAGGCCCAGGTTGCAGCCTCTGCTGCAGGACGACGCCGGGCTGAATCAGATTGAAACCCTGCTCAGCCAGATGTGTCAGGAGGTGGAACCCGGCTATGGCTGTTTTTTGCAAAGTGCCCTGCTGGAGCGCAGGCAACTGGATGAACAGGTCGCGGCCCTTTCAGATCAGATATTCGACGGTCTGTTTACGGCGCTGAAGCACGCCCTGGAGGGGGCCAAGACAAAGCAGGAACTCGGCGCCAATACCGACACCGATCTGTTGACCCACTGGCTGGTGTTGCAGATTCAGGGGATTCGCGCGCTGCTCAGGGCCGGTCAACCCGACAGGGTGACACCGGCGCTGACGCAAATTGTTACTTTCCTGCGCAGCCAGTAAGACACACATCCGCCCACCATACAGCCCCGGTTAAGCCATTCGGAGACTATTATTGTCGTCATTGCATTTAATCGGGGTAAGCATCCATGAATCACTTCGGTTTGGCCCTGGTCGCCAGTGCCCTTCTGGTCACAGGCTGCGCCAACCAACCTCAATCAGAGAATGTATCCGGCAGCGTCAGCTATCGCGAGCGAATCGCCCTGCCGCCAGGAGCTGTAGTCAAAGTTGCCCTGCAGGACACCTCCAAACAGGACGTGGCCGCCGAAACGCTGGCCGAGCAGACCTACACCATCAATGGTGCGCCGCCCTATCCGTTTGAGCTGACCTATGACCCTGATCGACTCAAGCCGGGGCACAGCTACACCCTCAGTGCCCGCATCGAAGGCCCCCATGGCCGGCTGATGTTCATCAATACCTCGGTTGAAAATGCCTTCGACGGTGATGGTAATAACATGATGCTGCAGATGGTGGCCCACGAGCAGGCACCAGACCTGCCCCTGAAAGACACCCATTGGATTCTGTCCCATATACAGGGAGAGCCCGCTCCGCTCGGAATGCAGGATAAGGCCGCCAACCTGGTGGTCAATCAGGAAGGCATCGCTGCGGGCTTCTCCGGATGCAACCGCTACCACGGCCGATATCTGGACGACAGCGGCAAGATCGCAGCCGGGCCCATGGCCGCCACCATGATGGCCTGCCCGCAAGGAATGGACCTGGAACGGGAATACCTGGCGCACCTGTCTCAGACCACGCGCTATGAGATTAGGGGCAATACTCTGAGCCTATTGGATGACGCAGGTACAGAGCTGCTTCGTTTTATCTCCCAATAAAGTTTCATCGCTGTCGCCGTTTCCACTGCCTGGCGGCAGCGATGCTTTTCCACTGGTGTATTTAATATACCCTCAAAACAGCCACCTTCTCCCCTAAAATACCAACCTCACTTCTTGTTTAAGTAATTACTTTCACCTTTAAAAGTCACGTGGCGATCTTACGAAGTGACATTCCTCTGACAACGCGCAATTAATTTGACGCCTCAAAAAAAATGTCATTTAGACCACCAAGATAGTCGTCAGTAATAGGTATTACCGCGAATTATTCACCTAAATTATTCACATAAACGTGTTCTTCGTTCAGAACCAATCGCCACTCCCCACCATCAGCCCAACCCAAAATTAACAACTTAAATGCCCCAAAACCCTTGTGACAAAAGGTTTTTTAGATATCAGAAAACATTCTTTCAACATTTGCGTTTGTGACCAGAGTCACTGAACACCCTTTATTTGCTGCTATGTTAGATATAGCTAAATTAGGTTGTTCAGATAAACTGATTAAAAGGAGCCAATCACACAGAAAAAACTAATAAGCAACAGACACAACAACGAGGCGAAACACGCACATAGGAGTCAGTGCGTACAGAATCAAAAAACTGAACAAATAAATGGAAAGTTATTCGCTTCGGGAAAAATAAAAATTACTGGAGAATATGATGAACTCTAAAACGCTAATATCTTTGGCGGGCCTATTCGCTGTTGCGCTCGCCCTACCGAGTTATGCGGCCAAGCCCATTGACTTGGATGGAGACGGTGTAAAAGCCGCCCAAGATTGTAACGATAACGATGCCAGTGTCTGGCAACTCAACTCATGCGGCGTGTGCGAAGTTGAGCCCGTCAACGGCTGTGCCGTCAGCCCCCATGACGGCCTCGCCTGGACTGACTACCCCAGCGCCTGTATCAACTGCCACGACGGCGGTGAAGGCGGTAGCCAATACCAGGAGATGTTCGGCTCCACTCACTATCAGTGGACTGGCGAAACCCCGGATATGACCAACCAGGGTGGTACCCTGCAGGGTAAGCTGACCAACGCGGTAAACAGCTACTGCATCAACATTGAAGGCGACTGGCCTGTGTGCGGCTCCTGCCACGCCGGCCGCGGCACCAAGCCCGGCGAAGGCGACACCGTTGCCAACGTCGACTGCCTGATGTGCCACAACAAAGACTACGCCCTGAACCGGGTACGCAAGTCTGACGGCTCCCTGGGTCCTGCGGACGGCACAGCCCAAGCTGACTTGGACGGCTATGTCCAGAACATTGCCGCTCCAGAGCGCACCAACTGCCTGAAGTGTCACGCTTATGCCGGTGGCGGTGATGGCGTGAAGCGTGGCGACCTCTCCTCTGCCCTGATGGCCAACGGCGATGCGCACTTCGATGTGCACATGAACGTGACCGGCGCCAACCTCCAGTGCCAGGATTGCCACAAGTTTGAAAGCCACCGAGTGATCGGTAAAGGCTCCGACCTGCGTCCCACCGACGACATTGTTCGTGGCGCCGAGATCACCTGCGCCAACAGCTCCTGCCACGTGGGCATGGACTCAGGCACCGGTCACGCCAGCTCCGGCCGTCGTGACGAGCCCGATCGCCACGTTCCTCGCGTAGCCTGTCAGTCTTGCCACATCCCCACCTACGCCAAAGATCTGGGCGCGGCCAACCACATGCCTACAGAGATGCATCGTGACTGGCAGTTCCACCACGACGGCACGCCTGCCGACGGCGTATCGGGCCCAGGCCACCCGCACACCGACAAGCTGGCCAACCAGGTGCCTGAGGTTCGCTTCTGGAACCGTAAGAGCGACAACTACCTGTTGGGCGATCTGGCCAAAGTGGATCCCGAAACCGGGCTCTACCCCACCTCCCGTCCTCTGGGTGACGTCAATGACGGTAAGCTGACACCGTTCAAGTACAAGACTGCCCTTCAGCCTATGACCAGTGCCGACAGCCGCATGATCGCCCTGGACACCTTTGAGTACCTCAAGGGTTCCGGTGACGCGGTGAAGGCGATTGAGAATGGCCTGTCCAACATGGGGTACCCCACCAACGAGCCCTATGAGTGGATCGAGACTGACACCTTCCAGATGATCAACCATGGGGTGAACCCAGCCAGCGAAGTGGCGGATTGTACCCAGTGTCACTCTACCGATCTGGATCTGACCACCGATTCCAAACTGGACGCCATGGGCTTCAAGCTGAAAGGGCCCAAGGAGCAGGTGTGTGCTCAGTGTCACGACGGCACCAAGAATCTGCCTCGCACCCACGAGAAGATGCACGGTCACGTCAGCAAGGGCTCCGGCATTGGTTGCTACTTCTGTCACGACGTACAGCGCCCTGAGCGAAACCTGTGCAGCCCCTGTGACGCCAGCTGCCCTGCAGAGTTTGTAGACAATCAACCCTTCCCACATCAGTGCAGTAACTGAGTTTCCCTGTAAGTAGTGTGCAAAGCGGCCTTCGGGCCGCTTTTTTGTTCAATTGCCTGTAGCCCGGGCATTTAAGGTAACGGAGTGCCGCCGTTTCGGGTTAACCTGTAGCCCTGTCGATTGTTAACTGTTTGGGACTGACCATGAAAAAAATCTTTGCCGCCCTGGCGCTGCTTTCTCTGATGACCGCCTGCTCCCCTGAAGTGGGCAGTGAAGCCTGGTGTAAGAAGATGGAAGAGAAGCCCAAGGGCGACTGGACCGCCAACGAGGCGACCGATTACGCTAAGCACTGCGTATTCTGACAGAAGGCGGCAACAGCCGCCTTTTTCATTCCGATAACACATTGGACATTTCCTTATAACTCAGTGACAATCATCCTAAGTCTTCACTCAGGAGTCTTGGATGGCGGGCCTCGTTCTTTTCCTTACCCTGGCCATCGCCCTTTTGGCGATTCAGCTGCTCCGTTATCAACAGCGGATCGATAAAGCCCGTCTGCACAGCAAGCGGCTTGCTCAGATCCTCGACCACGCCGGCGCCCACATCTACACCAAAGACCGCAATCAGCATTACACCTACGCCAACAAACCCTGCCTCGACCTGTTTCAGATCGACGAAAGCCAGATTCCCGACTTCAGCGACAGCCACTACTTTCCCATAGAGACCCAGCAACAGCTCAAGGCGATAGACAGGAAGGTCCTTGGGGGGGAGGCTAATCAGGAGGAGGTGATCGTCGAACGGGAGTTTGGCAAGCCGACGGTTTACCTGGAGACCAAGCATCCGCTGAGAGAGGACAATGGCCAGATCAATGAGCTGGTTGGCATCTCCACCGACGTCACCGAGCTTTGGCGACTGAAGAAAGCCCTGGAGATGCAGGCCAACATCGACCCGCTCACCGGCATTGCCAACCGGCTGAAGCTGGACGCCACCTTCCAGACTGAAATTGACCGGGCCCGCCGCTATCAAACACCGCTGTGCATCTTGTTGGGTGACGTCGACCTGTTTAAAGAGGTCAATGATCAATTTGGGCACCAGGTGGGCGACCGGGTGCTGATCACCATCGCCGAGCTGATCCAGTCCAGCCTGCGAAGCTCAGATTACGCCGGGCGCTGGGGCGGCGAGGAGTTCCTGATCATCTGCCCTCAAACCGAGCTCAATCAAGCCACCAAACTGGCCGAACGGATACGACAAGAGGTGGAGTCCCACCAGTTCGAAACAGGCCGCAAACTGAGCATCAGTTTCGGCGTGGCCTCCTTTACCGACAGCGACAGCGTCAGCTCTCTGACCAGCAAAGCCGACCGGGCCCTTTACCAGGCCAAAGCCGGAGGTCGCAACCGGGTCTGCCACACCGTCTGAGGGTCGCAGAAACCTAGCCGCTGTTCTAAGCTCAAACCAACCTACTGAGTTTTGGGAATAAAATGAGATACCTTCCATTGCTGCTCTTGCTTACCCCGTCGGTCTTTGCCCGCCCTTTCGACAGCGGATTCAGTCTGCGCGTCGGCGGGTTCTGGGCCGATGTAGACTCCAGTTTCGGCGCCAGAACCGTCATAGGGGACAACCCCATACGGATCGATTTCGAGTCTGATCTGGCACTGGATGAGTCCAAGTTCAGCCCCTTTGTGGAGCTGACCTACCGCTTCGATGAAAAGAATATGCTGTCGTTAAACTACCTGACGCTGCACCGCAATGCCCAAAGCCGCTCTCTGACGAAAAGCTTCGAATTCGACTGGGAAGGGAATAGCTATCAGGTTGAGGCAGGCGCCAACTTAAGATCGGAACTGGATGTGGACATCTATCAACTGGTGTATGGCCGCACCCTGATACTGGGCGACAACTACGCCCTGCTCAGCACCCTGGGGGTACACATCATGGATGTCCACGCAGTGCTGTCTGGCGACCTGACCCTGGTGGGTGAAGGGGGCAATGAGATGGAGGTAACTGAGCGGGCTATTGGGGACATCACCGCCCCTCTTCCGGACATCGGCCTCATTTTCGGCTGGCAACCGGCGGAGAACTGGCTGATCTCCTTCCACACCCAATACCTCAAAGTGTCCCTGGATGACGTGGATGGCCGGCTTCTGGACTGGCGGTTGCAGGCCGCCTGGTACCTGTTGCCCAATCTGGCCCTCGGGCTGGCCTGGCAGAACTACGAACTGGACGTGGAGGAGAAGAGACGCTTCTCTGACATCGATGTGCAGTTCAATTACGAGGGCCCGTCGCTGATGCTCCACTACGAGTTCTAACCGGCGCCCTCCCCTTTAAGAATCCGCCAACACCGCCTGGTTTCTGCCAGCCTTCTTGGCTCGATACAGGGCCCGGTCGGCCTGCCTGATCCACTGCCGCGGCTCGAGGGCCCCCTTGGCCCCCTTCAGGCCAATGCTGACCGAGACGGACAGCCCCGGCCCCAAGGTCAAAGACTGAATGGCCAGCCGAAGCTTGTCGGCCACCCTCACCGCCTCAGTGGGCTGGGTGTCATTAAACAGAATCAGGAACTCATCTCCGCCGACGCGGAACAGCAGGTCATGCTTCCTGGTGTGGGTGTTGATGCACTCGACCACCTGGGTGATCACCTTGTCACCCACGTCGTGACCATAGGTGTCATTGATGTTTTTGAAGTTATCAATATCCAGAAGCGCAATGGAGGCGGGACGCTCAGTGTCTCGTCTAAGGCTGTGCGTCAGGTGATCGTCCAGTTGACTGCGATTCAGTGCCTGGGTCAAAGAGTCGTGGGTGGACAACTGCACCAATTGGGCGTGCAACCTGAGTATGGCGGTCATAACAAAATGCGCGACACCAGCGACAATGAACAATGCCGCCACCATCCTCACCGCCAGCTTTGGCTCCATACTTTGCAAAGAAGCGAACAGCACCCCAACAATGATCAGCAGATTACTGGCAGCAGACACCTTCGGCGGAGCAAAAAACACCAAAGCCGTGACAACGGGAAACATCCAATAGGAAGCCAGCGCCCCCTTCACCCACACAGAGCTGATGGCAACACAGGCCAGAAGCAGCCCCATAACCAGATAGCCGAACACCCCTTTGCCATGAACCAGCACCGTTTTGCACTCAATGGTGAGTAAAACACCATATAGCAGCAACAGGCTCCCGAGAACCGGCGCATCTCCGCTCAGGTTCATCAGCCCAAGGGGAATAAAGGTCAGCAGACCCACGGCCATCAGCACCTTGATGGCCCGATCCCTGGCCCGGGTTTTGACAACACCATTGTACTGGGTCTTCCAGAAGGGGGAGTGCTCCTCCTCTCCTACCTTGGACAGCAAGGCCCTAAGCCACTCGGGCCTGGGGGCGTCTCCTTGTACTCTTGCCATACCAGATCCTTTCCCTAAGAGCACTGGTTCGACGATTAACGTCACAACATCCTGTTTTGTAACTGCAAACCTAGTATAGCAGGGAGAAGGAAACTCAGATGCCGTAGTAATCCAGATAGAGCCCCAGCATCCATTCGGGCAGGTACCCCACCCGGCTGGAGAGGATCTGTCCCTGTTCGTCGACGATCAGATAGGTGGGAAAGGCCAGCACATCCAGCTGCTGGGCAAGGGCGCGATTGCCCATCAATACCTGCTCAGGGGTTCCGCTAAAGCTCTCTAGGAAGTCGGTCACCTCCTGGGTACTCTGATAACTCAGGGCCACAGGAGTGACCGCCCTGCCCTGCTGCTGCCACTGCTCTAGGTGGGGAAAGGTCAGCTTACATATGGTACACCAGGGGGCGAACAGATAAACCAGGCGGTTGCCAGCGCCAACCGGGGGGGCAAAGTCACCACTTAAAAACCAGTCGCTGTGCACCTGAGTCAGCACCGGCAAGGGGGCACCGGGCACGCTGCCGTGGGCCGGGCTCATCATCATGCCCCGTACCCAGCCACCGAGCCAGAGGGCCGCCAGCAACACCACGACCAGCTGCGCGCCCTGTTTGATCCACTTCATTTTGTATCCCTAAAAAAACGGTCTGCTAGAACAGACCGTTTTATTTCCAACTTTGTTTCGGTTCAGCCCTCTTTGGCCAGGCCAAAATGCAGGAAGGTCTTGTCCGTGGCCACCCGGCCCCGGTGGGTGCGCTGAATGTAGCCCTGCTGAATCAGGAAGGGCTCAATCACATCCTCGATGGTCTCCTTCTCCTCGCCGATTGCGGCAGCCAGGTTGTCCAGGCCCACGGGGCCACCACCGAACTTCTCGATGATGGTCAGCAGCAGTTTGCGGTCGAGGAAATCGAAGCCTTCACTGTCCACATCCAGCACCCCCAGGGCTTCTCCGGCCACGCTCTTGTCGATGCGACCATCAAACTTCACCTCGGCAAAGTCACGCACCCGGCGCAGCAGGCGGTTGGCGATACGTGGGGTACCGCGGCTTCGGCGCGCCACTTCGACCGCCCCTTCACCATCGATCTCCAGATTCAGCACCTGGGCACTGCGGCTGACGATGCTGGTGAGATCCGCGGTGTTGTAGAACTCCAGGCGCAGCGGAATGCCGAATCGGGCCCGCAGCGGCGAGGTCAATGCCCCGGCCCGGGTGGTGGCGCCAATCAGGGTAAAGGGAGGCAGATCCAGCTTGATGGAGCGGGCCGCCGGACCTTCACCAATCATGATGTCCAGCTGGTAGTCCTCCATGGCAGAGTAGAGGATCTCCTCCACCGCAGGGCTCAGGCGATGGATCTCATCGATGAACAGCACATCGTTGGCTTCCAGATTGGTGAGCATCGCCGCCAGATCGCCGGCTTTCTCCAGCACAGGCCCAGAGGTGGATTTGATGTCCGCATCCATCTCGTTGGCGATGATGTTGGCCAGGGTGGTCTTCCCCAGACCGGGAGGGCCGAAGATCAGGGTGTGATCCAGTGCCTCCCCCCGGTTACGGGCGGCCGCAATGAAGATCTCCAGCTGGCTGCACGCCTCTTTCTGACCGGTGTAGTCGGTCAGCTTCTTGGGGCGCATGGCCCGGTCGATGACCGACTCCTCACTGGACTGCTCCTGAGGGGCTATCAGGCGATCCGCTTCAATCATCCGTTACTCCTACATCATCGCCTTGAGGGCGTCTTTGATCAGCTGCTCAGAGCTGGCGCCCGGTGAGCGCACCTTCTCCACCGCCTTCTTGGCCACGGTCGCCTTGTATCCCAGGGCTTCCAGAGCCGCGATGGCGTCCTCCGCCGCATCCGGCGCGGTGATGAAGGTGTTCTCAATCTGGTTGTCCAGGGCGAAGGCATCCGCATTGGGGGTGGCCAGGCTGGCGGCAAACCCTTTCATGCGATCACGCATCTCCACCACCAGGCGCTCGGCGGTCTTCTTACCCACGCCGGGGACCTTGGTGATGCCGGTGATGTCTTCCCGCTGCACTGCGGCCACGAACTGCTCGGCGGACATGCCGGAGAGGATCGCCAGGGCCATCTTGGGACCGATGCCGTTGGTCTTTATCAGCTCGCGGAACAGAGCCCGCTCCGAGCGAGAGGCAAAGCCATACAGCAGTTGGGCGTCTTCTCTCACCACAAAGTGGGTCACCAGGGTGCAGGGCTGGCCTACGTCGGGCAGCTGGTAAAAACTGGTCATGGGCAGCTGGACTTCATAGCCCACGCCACCACAGTCGATCAGCACCTCTGGTGCCTGCTTCTCTATCAGGGTTCCCTGTAATCGTCCAATCACGTTCTCGTTCTCATCGTAATCGACCGCGCACCCGCGCAGTCACCTTGCCTGCCATGGCTACCATACTCTCACGGGTATGGCTGTGGCAAAGGGCAATGGCCAACGCATCCGCCGCGTCCGCCTGTGGCGTGGCCGGCAGCTTGAGGATGCTCTTGACCATATGCTGCACCTGACTCTTGTCGGCGCCGCCGGTGCCCACCACCGCCTTCTTGATCTCTGTGGGGCTGTATTCAAACACCGGCAAGCCGGCATTGGCGGCGGCCACCACTGCTACGCCCCGCGCCTGGCCCAGTTTCAGGGCCGAATCGGCGTTACGGGCCATAAACACCCGCTCGATGGCGAACTCATCCGGCTGAAACTGACGAATCAATTCGCTGACGCCGTCGTACACCACCTTGAGTCGCGCCGGCAACTCCCCGTCCGGGGTGCGGATGCAGCCGCTCCCCAGGTAGGTGTGCTGTCGACCCACTTTACGGATCACTCCGTAACCGGTCAGGCGGGAGCCCGGGTCGATGCCCAGGATAATGGTCATATCAGCCCAACTGCTCCATGATCTCGTCGGCGATGTCGGCGTTGTGGTACACCTCCTGAACGTCGTCGTGATCCTCCAGGGTATCAATCAGGCGCATGAACTTGGGCGCGGTGGCGGCATCCAGCTCCGCCTTGGTGGAGGGGATCTGAGTCACTTCGGCGTTGACCGATTCCAGACCCGCCGCATCCAGGGCGTCTTTCACCGCACCGAACTCTTCCGGGGTGGTGTAGACATCGATGCTGCCGTCCTCATTGGTCTCCACGTCGTCGGCGCCGGACTCCAGAGCCACATCCATCACCTGCTCTTCGTCGGTGCCCTCGGCGTAGGAGATCACCCCTTTCTTCTCAAACAGGTAGGAAACAGAGCCGTCGGTGCCCAGGTTACCGCCCGCCTTGGTAAAGGCGCTGCGCACACCGGACACGGTGCGGTTACGGTTGTCGGTCATGGTTTCCACCATCACCGCCGTACCACCTGGGCCGTAACCTTCGTAGATGATGGTTTCCAGCACCTGACCGTCCAGCTCGCCGGAGCCACGCTTCACGGCGCGATCCACGGTATCGCGGGTCATGTTGTTGGACAGGGCCTTGTCGATGGCAGCACGCAGGCGAGGGTTGGAACCAGGATCGGATCCACCTTCACGGGAGGCAACGGTCAGCTCCCGAATCAGCTTGGTGAAGATCTTGCCGCGTTTGGCATCCTGAGCCGCCTTGCGGTGTTTGATGTTGGACCACTTACTGTGACCTGCCATAACTCTTTCTCCTTCAGACCCGCGCTCTAACGGGTCTTAAAACAATAAAGCTGCCCGCAGGCAGCTTTGACAATCTTGGCGATTAGGCGTTGTCGTCTTCGCCTTTCTCCTGCTTCACCAGGTCGATGGCCAGTTCCTCCAGCACATCCGGGTTGGCCGGGCTGGGGGCGTTGGTCAGCGGACAGGCCGCGGTGGTGGTCTTAGGGAAGGCCATCACGTCACGGATGGACGCCGCGCCGGTCATCAGCATCACCAGGCGGTCCAGGCCGAAGGCCAGACCGGCGTGTGGTGGCGCACCGTAGCGCAGGGCTTCGAGCAGGAAGCCGAACTTCTGCTCCGCCTCTTCATCGCTGATCCCCAGGATGCGGAAGGCAGTCGCCTGCATCTCCTGATCGTGGATACGCACGGAACCACCGCCGAGCTCGACACCGTTCAGCACCATGTCATAAGCATCAGACAGTGCGGTGGCGGGGTTGGCTTCCAGCTCTTGTGGGGTCATGTCACGAGGCGCGGTGAAGGGGTGGTGCAGCGCGTGGAAGCGGCCATCCACCTTCTCGAACATGGGGAAGTCCACCACCCACAGCGGTTTCCAGTCATCGCTGGTCAGGCCGAAATCTTCACCGGCCTTCAGACGCAGGGCGCCCATGGCGTCGGTGACCACGGAGTAGCTGTCGGCACCAAACAGGATGATGTCGCCGGCTTCGGCACCGTTGCGCTCAACGATGGCGTTGATGATCTCGTCGGTGAGGAACTTGGCTACCGGGGATTGAACGCCCTCGATGCCCTTGCCTGCTTCGTTGACCTTGACCCAGGCCAGACCCTTGGCGCCGTAAATGCCAACGAACTTGGTGTAGTCGTCGATCTGCTTACGGGACAGGGAGGCGCCACCAGGGATGCGCAGAGTGGCCACACGGCCTTCGGGATCATTGGCCGGGCCGTTGAATACCTTGAACTCCACTTCGCTGAGCAGGTCCGCCACGTCAACCAGCTCCAGCGGGTTACGCAGGTCAGGCTTGTCGGAGCCGTAACGCTGCATCGCCTCGGCGTAGCTCATGTGTGGGAACTCAGGCAGGTCCACGTCCATCATCTTCTTGAACAGGGTGCGGATCATCGACTCTGTGGTCGCCATCACCTGCTCGGCGCTCATGAAGGAGGTTTCGATATCGATCTGAGTGAACTCAGGCTGACGGTCGGCACGCAGATCCTCGTCGCGGAAGCACTTAACGATCTGGTAGTACTTGTCCATGCCGGACATCATCAGCAGCTGCTTGAAGATCTGCGGAGACTGAGGCAGTGCGAAGAACTCACCCTTGTGGGTACGGCTGGGCACCAGGTAGTCGCGGGCACCCTCAGGGGTGGCCTTGGTCAGGATGGGGGTTTCGATATCCAGGAAACCGGCATCATCCATGAAGCGACGCACTTCGGAGGTCACCTTGGAGCGGAACAGCATGCGTTCGGTCATCTCGGGACGACGCAGGTCCAGGTAACGGTACTTCAGACGCTGCTCTTCGCTGACGTCGGTGTTGAAGTCGATTGGCAGAGGCGCGGCCTTGTTCAGGATAGTCAGCTCTTTGCCCAGTACCTCGATGGCACCCGTGGTCATGTTGGCATTCACCTGGCTCTCGGGACGGGCACGCACCAGGCCTTTCACCTGAACACAGAACTCACCACGCAGGCTGGAAGCGGTTTCGAACACCTCAGGCAGATCCGGATCGTACACCACCTGGACAATGCCTTCGCGGTCGCGAAGGTCGAGGAAAATCACCCCACCCAGGTCACGGCGGCGGTTAACCCAACCGACCAGGGTAACTTCTTGGCCCACCAGGGCTTCAGTAACGAGTCCACTATAATGGCTGCGCATCGACAGATCCTATCTAAGTTGCTGGTTGTGCGGCGCCTTTGCCTCTGGGGCGGGCCGTCACAAGGTTGATTCGGCAAAACCGGGATTATAAAGAAAAGTTGCCGTCATAAGAAGGCTGACAGCGAGAAGCTGCCCTCCGGTTGGTCAGTTCTGCGTCACCTGAACAGAAACTGGACAAGCCCGTCACCTCAAAGCCACTGAACTTGCCGCAGAAAGGCCTCGGCACTACAATCGGCGGGTTATACCCAATGAGCCCTGTCACTATGACACATCACGATAAAATTTTTGCCAAACCTCAGCAAAATATACCGGATTTCAGTTTTAACGAGCAGGTGGCGTCGGTCTTTCCTGACATGATCTCCCGCTCGGTCCCCGGCTACGCCCAAATAGTCGATGGCATCGGCAACCTCTGTGCCCGTGTTGCCCAGCCCGGCACCCGCATCTATGACCTGGGCTGCTCCCTGGGCGCCGCCACCCTCTCCATGCGGCGCCAGTTGGACGACCGCGGCTGCACCCTGGTGGCCGTAGACAACTCAGAGGCGATGATCAAGCGCGCCGCAGAGCACCTGAACGCCTTTGTCAGCCCCACGCCGGTGGAGCTGGTGTGCGCCGACATTCGCGACATCGACATTGAGAATGCCTCAATGGTGGTGCTTAACTTTACCCTGCAGTTCCTGCCCCCCCAGGACAGGGCCGATCTGATGGCTAAGATCTACCGGGGCCTGGTACCCGGCGGTGTGGTGGTGGTGTCGGAAAAGCTGCGATTCGAGGGTGACAGGGTGCATCAGTTGCTGGATGAGATGCACCTGGACTTCAAACGGGCCAACGGCTACAGCGAACTGGAGATCAGTCAGAAGCGCACCGCACTGGAGAACGTCATGAAACCGGACAGCAAGCTGCAGCACTACCAGCGCTTCAGTGACGCCGGTTTCAGTGAGTACAGCAGCTGGTTCCAACACCTTAACTTTGCTTCCCTGATGGCCATCAAATGATCGAGTTCAAACAGTTTTATCAGCGCATCGCCGACTCCAAACTCAGCCACTGGCTGGAGTCCTGCCCCACCCAACTGAGCCAGTGGCGCAAGCTGCACGCCCACGGCGATTTTCCCAAGTGGGAAAAGGTGGTGGCGAAGATGCCCAGCGTCGAGCTGGACGTCAGTGACATCAAAAACCAGGTGAAATTCGGCAGTGGTGACCAGCTGGATGAGGGCCAGAAGGCCAAGATAGGCAACCTGCTCAAGTTCCTCCACCCCTGGCGTAAAGGCCCCTACTTTCTGCACGGCATTCACATCGACACCGAATGGCGCAGTGACTGGAAGTGGGATCGGCTGCTGCCTCACATCAGCCCGCTGAAAGGGCGCACCGTACTGGACGTTGGCTGTGGCAGTGGCTATCACATGTGGCGCATGCTGGGTGAAGACGCCGAACTGGTGGTGGGCATCGACCCTTCAGACCTGTTCCTGGCGCAGTTCTCCGCGGTCAAACGCATCGCCGGCGATCCGGACAACATTCACCTGTTGCCCCTGGGGATCCAGCAGCTTCCCCCGCTGCGTGCTTTTGATACCGTGTTTTCCATGGGGGTGCTCTATCACCGCACCTCCCCCATCGACCATCTGATTCAACTGCGTAACCAGTTGAATAAAGGCGGGGAACTGATTTTGGAAACCCTGGTCGTAGAGGGGGACGAAAATACTGTCCTGGTTCCTCCCGGCCGCTATGGCAAGATGAACAACTGCTGGTTCATCCCCTCCTCCAAGGCCTTGAAATTGTGGCTGGAAAAGTGCGATTTTAGGGACGTACGCATCGTGGATGAAAGCGACACCGAGCTAGGTGAACAGCGGCGCACCGAATGGATGACCCACCAGTCACTGGAGGACTACCTCGATCCAACGGACCCCACCCTGACAGTGGAGGGGCACCCTGCGCCAAGACGCGCCATACTGGTTGCCACCAAATAACCCAAAGTTCGACCTTTCCAAGGCTAAGGAAAAGAGATGAAGATGATCCGATCTGCAGTGGCCATTGCGACTCTGTCGCTGATGGCCGGTTGTGCCAACCTTCAGGGCAAGCCCCAAGAGCCGGGGCCAGATGTGGAGCAGCTGCTGAGCAATCAGACCCAGGCACTCACCGCCGTGCTGGAGCAGCATTGCCAGGGGTACGAGGATCAGACTCAGGCCATCACCGCGCTTTCCGCTCAGGTCGAAGAGCTTCAGGGGCAAATTCAAGGCGTGCATGCCAAGCCTCAGCCGGCCAAGGTGGAGTGCCCTAAGGTCAACCCGGCCTCCCCCATCGGCGACAAGATGATTCTCGGAGAAGTGGAGCGGGTCTTCGTCCAGGAGACCGGCATGGCCTTCGAAACCCGGGTAGACACCGGTGCCGAGTCCTCCTCCATCGATGCCCAGAACATCACCCTGTTCGAGCGTGACGGCAAACAGTGGGTACGTTTCGACGTCTCCAACCGCGAGGGTGACAAGCCTGAGCCCAAGACCGTGGAAGCCCGCGTGGCGCGCATCGCCCAGATCAAGAAGGGTGCCGCCGACGGCATGCAGGAGCGTCCGGTGATCATGGCTCGCCTCAAACTGGGCAACTATGTGGCGGAAACCGAACTCAACCTCAATGATCGCAGCCACCTGGATTATCCACTGTTGCTGGGGCGCAAGTTCATCAAGGACATCGCCGTAGTCGATGTCAGCCGCAAGCACGTGCAAACCCCCACTGAACCCAAAGGAACCAAGTGATCATGGCGTCCAAGAAAGCCTTCTACTTTGTCATTGCAGTACTGCTGAGTATTGGCATCGGCTCCGCCGTCTACCGTCACACCGTCGACGGTATTCCCCTGGTTCCCGGCACTCAGACCGTCAACTGGACCGTAGAGGCCCGGGTCACCTTCCAGGCCCAGGGCCAGCCCATCGAAGCGGCCCTGACCCTGCCTGAGGATCCAGGCTTTGCCACCCTGTCAGAAAGTGCCGCCTCTCCAGGCTATGGTCTGACCCTGGCCAGACAGGACGGCGCCCGCAAGGCGGTGTGGACCAAGCGTGAAGCCGCAGGCTCGCAGGAGCTCTACTTCACCGCCAATCTGGTGCAGAAAAACGCCGCTCCCCTGGAGGAGCCCAACGAACCCGCACCGCCGGAGCCCGTCGTCTGGGCTGAAGGGGTGGACACCGCCGCCCAGACCCTGGTGGATCTGGCCTGGGATCGCAGCGCCGGCAACCTCTCCTACGCCCAGCAGGTGGCAACGATGATCTTCGACAAGGAGCAGGGGCAGAACGTGGAGCTGCTGCTGGGCCACTATCAGCCTGCCGAACTCATGGTACAGCTGATGCGCGCCGCCGCCATTCCCGCCCGGGTCAGCCATGCATTGATGCTGGAAGATGGCCGCCGCCGTCAGAACCTGGTGTCCGTGGTTGAGGTCTACGACAACGGCCAGTGGCACCTGTTTGACCCGGCGACCGGTCAAAGTGGTCGACCCGACAACATGCTGTTGTGGCAGCGGGCCAGCGCCTCTGTGCTGGACATCACCGGCGCCACCGACTCCAGGGTAACCTTCTCCATCATCAAGGACACCCGACCTGCCCTGGCCACCGCGGTGGATATGATGACCGCCAAGGGCCTGGCCTCCTTCTCACTCTACTCCCTGCCACTGGAGGAGCAGAGCCTGATCCGTGGCCTGCTGCTGGTGCCCATCGGCGTATTGGTGGTGGTGTTTCTGCGCGTAATTGTGGGACTGAAAACCTCGGGCACCTTCATGCCGGTGCTGATCGCCCTGGCCTTCATTCAGACCACACTGCTGACCGGCCTGGTGGGTTTCCTGCTGATTGTGGCAGTGGGTCTGTACATCCGCGGCTATCTGTCGAATTTGAATCTATTGCTGATCTCGAGAATCAGCGCGGTGGTGATCACCGTGCTGGGGATCATCACCGCCTTCACCCTGCTGGCCTACAACCTGGGCCTGACCGAAGGACTGACCATCACCTTCTTCCCGATGATCATCCTGGCCTGGACCATCGAACGGATGTCCATCCTCTGGGAGGAGGAGGGTCCGAAAGAGGTGGCAGTGCAAGGTGGTGGCAGCCTGTTGGTGGCGGTGATCACCTACCTGTGCATGGTAAACCCCCTGGTTCAGCACTGGGTATTCAACTTCCTCGGCGTCCATCTGGTGATACTGGCCCTGGTGCTGATGCTGGGTCAGTACACGGGTTACCGACTGCTGGAACTGCGCCGCTTCCGGCCTCTGGCGGGGGATAGCTGATGTTGTTCTGTCACCCCTCCAAACTCAAATCCAAGGGGATCATGGGGATGAATCAGAGGAACATCTCCTACATCGGCCGCTACAATCCCCGTTCGTTGTACAAGCTGGTGGACGACAAGCTGAAAACCAAGCAGATCGCCCTCAAGGGCGAGATTGCGGTGCCCGATCTTATCTCTGTGATAGGCCAGCAACATGAGGTGGCGGACCTGACCAACCGAATCCGCGGCTTCGGCGGTTTCTGCATCAAGCCGGCCCAGGGCTCCGGCGGCAAGGGCATCCTGGTGATCACCAAGGTTGCCGACGGCCGCTTCTTCAAGCCCTCTGGCAGCGAGGTCACCCTGCTGGAGATGGAGCGCCACGTCTCCAACATCCTGGCCGGGCTGTTCAGCCTGGGCGGCAAGAACGATGTGGCGGTGATCGAAGCGCTGATCCAGTTCGATCCTGTGTTTGAGGGCTACTCCTTCGAAGGGGTGCCGGACATTCGCCTGATCGTCTTCAAAGGGTACCCGGTGATGGGAATGCTGCGCCTCTCCACCGCCGCTTCGGACGGTAAAGCCAACCTGCACCAGGGCGCCGTAGGGGTGGGCATCGACATTGCCACCGGGCGGGCTCTGCGTGCGGTGCAGTTCGATGAGCCGGTCACCCACCATCCGGACACCAATAAGGAACTGTCCAAGATGCAGGTGCCCCATTGGGATCGACTGATGACTCTGGCGGCGGGCTGCTACGAGATGTCTGGCCTGGGCTACCTGGGCACAGACATGGTGCTGGACACGGAGCGAGGGCCGCTTTTGCTGGAGCTCAACGCCCGCCCAGGGCTGGCGATTCAGATAGCCAATGGTGAGGGACTTCTGCCACGGCTGCGGCAGGTGGAGGCCCTCCCCGCTCATCCGGTGGACGTGGAGACCCGGGTCGCCCGTTCCAAGGAGTGGTTTGGCCGTGACACTCAGATGGTCTGATGGCCTGCTGATCCTGACCCTGGCCGGCACCACCGCTCAGGGTCAGACCCTCGAACTGTGCGAACAGCTTCTGGCTCCGCCCCAGGGTGCCAGCGCCCTCTCCCTCGGCCGCTACAAGGCACAACTGGTCCAGCTACAGGACCAGCTGAGGGCCATCCCCTACCCCGATGAACTCCTGGCCAACTGCCACCACAAGGTGAGCCGGGCCCTGGCCAGATACAGCGGTAAGGTGGAAAGGCCATTGCCGCTGATCTCCGCCGAAGCCGCCTACCTGACGATGACCCAGGACAACAGGCGCACCATTCAGATCAACCGGAAAGCCTGCCTGAGACAAGATGTTGAGGGTGAACAGGCGCGAACTTTGACCCTGTCCAAACGCTCAGTAGGCCGCTATCTGTTTCAGGCGGCAGACTCCGGCTGCGCCCGCTCCGTCTGGCTGGCCTGGCAAAACCGCGGCGGCCAGCAGGCAGACAGGCACCTGGACACCATATTGGCCCTGTCTCACCACCAGGCCAGAGAGCGCGGTTACGACGACGTCATGGCATGGAAACTGGACGGCGCCTTCCTCGGCAGCTATCAGCAGGTGGACCGCTTTCTCAGTGGGCTGAACCCTGAGTCGGCAAAACTGCCCTGGAAACGGCCCAATACCCCAAGATACAGCTACGTCGACCCACATCAACTGGCCCTGGCCACCCTTGAACAGCTGGCACAGTTATTTGGTCTTAGCCTGGCCCCCTTGCCAGGTGATCATTGGCAACTCTGGGACGGCCGTCGCTATCTGGGCACCCTTTCCCTGGCCCCGGCGGAGCGCAGCGGCTACCTGGGTCTGCAGCGGAACCTGGTGAACTACTACCCGGGCATCGGCCAGGTTCATTATCGCAACAAGGTGCGCTGGCGCGGTGAGCACCTGTCTGAGCTGGCTGGCAGCATCACCACCGCCTTCTATCACCTGGCCGGTCATCAGCTGGAGAATTACCTGGGGCAGCGCCAGGAGCCGGATCTGGTCAGCCTGCCCCGGGCCATCGGTCTGGCCCTGGGGGCCACTCCCGCCTTTACCAGCGCACTGGGCAAGGCTCCGGAAGCCGAGCCCCTGGGCTTTGGCCCAGGTGAACTGCTGCGCACCCGGTTGTCCCTGGCGTTCTGGCATCAGTCGAACCATCAACCACAAGAGCTTGCCAGGCAACAGCAGCAACTGTTCCGCCGCTACTACGGCGTCGACGCTCCTAAGGGTTGGCGTCCCTTAAGCGCCTACCCCAAGCTGGTGGAACAGGGCCCCATGCTCTACGGCCATTTACTGGCAAAAAAAACCGCCATGGATCTCGTGGATCTATGGCGGTCTGATCGCATCTCGGGTCCCCAGTTATGGGAGGAGATGTTCGTTAACAGCAATCATCAAGCGTACTCACCTTCCCTGGCACGCCTTACCCAATCGGGAAATTAAGCCAGTTCCAGCAGCTTTGCCTTGGCCTGCTCTACGGACTTATCGTTCATGGCCACGCCCGCGGCACTGACCACCTGGACATCGGTGATGCCGACGAAGCCCAGAACGGTCTGCAGGTAGGTGTCGTTATGATTCAGGGCGGCCATCGGAGTACCTTCGCTATAATCGCCACCGCTGGAAGCCACAATCACCGCCTTACGTCCGCCCAGAGCACCCTTAGGGCCCTCTTCTGTGTAATTGAAGGTGCGCCCCACCCGGCAGATCTGGTCAATCCAGGCCTTCATGCCACCGCTGACGGAGAAGTTGTGCATCGGGGAACCCAGTACCACCTCATCTGCTTCGAACAGCTCATCCACCAGTTGGTCTGACTGAGCCACCAGCGCTTTTTGCTCATCGCTGCGCTGCTCTGGTGGTGTGTAGAATGCCCCGATGGTTGCCTGGCTCAGCGGGCGAACGGCGTCACCGGACACGTCGCGGACAATCACCCGGCCCTCTGGGTTGGCGCTCTGCCACTTCTCGGCGTAGGCGGCGGTCAGGCTGCGGGTGTTGGAGCCTTGGTTGTTTGGGCTGGCATCAACAATCAACAGAGTTTTCATTTCGGTGTCCTTTTGAATCAGTTCGTTCTCGTTGACCCCAATATTAATTGCACAGAATGGAAAAAAAACTGCATAATATCGGCTAAACCATTCTAAGGAATCGAATGATGTACCGACCCCACTCCACACTGGAACAGTGGCGTATTCTGCAGGCTGTGGTCGACTACGGTGGTTACGCCCACGCCGCGGAGGCGCTCAACAAGAGCCAGAGTTCACTCAACCACGCGGTCGCCAAGCTGCAGGCCCAATTGGGTGTGCAACTGCTCGAGGTGAAAGGCCGCAAGGCGGAGCTGACCGATGAGGGCAAGGTGCTGCTCAGGCGTTCCAGGCAGCTCACCCAGCAGATTGAGCAGTTGGAGCAGCTGGCCGCCAACATGGAGCAGGGCTGGGAGCACGAACTGCTGATCTCCCGAGAAGCGATCTACCCCTCAAGCTACCTGTTTGACGCCCTCTCCCGTTTCTACCCTGAGAGTCGGGGAACCCGGGTCACGGTCATCGACAACATCATCAGCGGCTCCACAGACGCCATCACCAACCGCAGGGTGGACCTGGCCATCTCAGGGCATGTGCCTCCGGGTCACCTGGGGGTGCCCCTGGCGATGATCCGCATGGTGCTGTGCTGCCATCCTGATCACCCACTCACCCAGGAGAGCGTGGTGGAGCCTGCCAGGCTGGAGCGGGAACTGCAGATTGTCATCCGCGATACCGGGCCTCTGGCGGCGGATCCGGACAAAGACATCGGCTGGCTTAAAGCCAAGGAGCGCTGGACCGTGAGCCTGTTCCGGGACGCTATCGACATACTCAGGCGAGGCGTGGGCTTTTGCTGGATACCGGAACATGAAGCCCGACCGTACCTGGATAATGGGGAGCTGATAGAACTGAAATCCACCGTCTACAAGCACCTGATCCCCATCAACCTGATCATCCCGGACGAAGATAACCTGGGTCCGGCGGGCAAACGCTTCGCCGAGCTGATTCGCGCCAGCAGCCCCATGGGAGGTGACATCGCCTGTGTTCCCTCTGAACCCGCTAATCAGCAGGCGGACGACGCTGATTAGCAACACAGGGGCTCCTAGGCTTATTGCACCTAGTGGTGCCAGCAGCCGTTGATTATGAAAGCGCCTCTTTGAGCTGCTGATACAATGCACGTACTGCAGGATTCAGACTCTGCCTGTCGGTCACCAGCAAGTTTAGGGGCGCAGGCTCACCCAACCAGCAGGGCGCGAGTTGCACCAGGGCACCAGAGGCCAGATCCGGCTCCAGATCCAGCCTGGATTTATAGGCGATCCCCCGCCCCTCTCTGGCCCACTGCTGCACCAGAGCCCCGTCATCACCACGGCGGCGTCCGGAAACCCGGACCTGGTGCAGCCGACCCTCCACCCAGAAGCGCCACAGATCGTACTGACGCTCCCCCAACACAAAACAGAGGCACTGGTGTTCCACCAGGGCTTCTGGCGTGTCAGGCGACCCAAACTGCTCCAGATACTCCGGCGAGGCCACCAGAATGCGTCGGTTGTCCGGCACCAGAGGCAAGGCGATGAGGCCACTGGCTGCCGACGCCCCATATCGCAGCGCCAAGTCCACCGGCTGGCTGAAGCCATCACTCAGCCTGTCGGTCAAAGACAGATTCAGCTCCAGTCCGGGGTGTGTTTCCAGGAAGCGGTCGATCACCGCCAACAGCCGCTCTCTGCCAAGGGCGGAGGGCACCGACAGCTGCAGGGTGCCGCTGTAGCCGCTGTCATCCTCGGCTTTGGGCCGGGCCGCCTGCTCAATCAGATTGATCCCTTCACTGGCCCCTTCAAGGAACCTCTCCCCCTCCGGCGTCAGCCGGATACTGCGGGTGGAGCGGATGAACAGCCGGTAGCCCAGTTCGGCTTCCAGCCGCTTGATGGCGGCACTGACCGCCGCCGGCGTCAGATCCATCTGCCGGGCGCAGGCGGACAGAGAGCCAAGTCGAGCGGTGTGGATGAAAAGGTGCAGATCCTGAAGCGACTTCATATTCAAATAATTTTTTAAAGTGATGTAAGGGACTGGCTGTTTTTAAACTTTCATCTACAAATTATCGTAGCAGCATCACTCAACGCAACCCCAAGTCACCCGGAGCAACTATGAAGGCCATTGGATACCGTCAGCCCCATCAACTGAGCAGCACCACCCAGCTGGAGAGCATCGAACTGCCGGTGCCCAGCGCCACAGGCGAAGACCTGCTGGTCAAAGTTCACGCCATCTCCGTCAACCCGGTGGACACCAAGGTTCGCCAGCGGGCCGGCGGCACTGAGGGTGTCAATGACGGCTATAAGATCCTCGGGTGGGATGCCGCAGGGGAAGTGGTCGCCATCGGAGATAAGGTGACCGACTTTAAGGTGGGCGATCAGGTGTGGTATGCCGGTGATCTGACCCGGGCGGGCAGCAACGCCGAGTACCAGTTGGTGGATCAGAAGATCGTTGGCCGCAAGCCTGCCAACCTCAGCTTTGCCCAGGCCGCCGCCCTGCCGCTGACCACCATCACCGCCTGGGAGCTGCTGTTTGACCGCCTGAAGCTGGATCCCAAGGCCGATCTCAGCCAGCGCAAACTGCTGGTGATTGGCGCCGCCGGCGGTGTGGGATCCATCCTGTTGCAACTGGCCAGCCACCTGACCGACATCCAGATTGTGGCAACCGCGTCACGCCCTGAAACTGCAGACTGGGTTAAGCGCCTGGGCGCGGATGCGGTTATCGATCACCGTCAGCCGCTGTCTGAGGGGCTGGCCGACGCCGGTATCGACGGCATCACCGACGTCATCAGCCTGAACCAGAGTGAGCATCACTGGCCGGAGATCGCCAAATTGATCGAGCCTCAGGGTCAACTGGCGCTGATCGACGATGCCCCCAGCCTGGACATCATGCCCTTTAAGCAGAAGAGCATCTCTCTGCACTGGGAGTTTATGTTCACCCGTTCCCTGTTCAACACCCAGGACAAGGTCAAGCAGCAGCAACTGCTCAACACCGTGGCCGGTTTGGTGGAGTCCGGCGCGGTGATCACCACCGCCGATGCCCACTTCGGTACCATCTCGGTGGCCAACCTGCACCGGGCCCATACCCTGCTGGAGTCCGGCACCGCCAAGGGCAAGATAGTGCTCGAGGGGTTTGAGGGTTAACCTCCATCAACTCGGCATAAAGAAAGGCGCCATTGGCGCCTTTTTTCAATGTCCGGTCAAAGCCCTGTCCCAGTCCTTCCACACCGGCGTCAATCCAGCCCTCTCCACAGCCTGAGCCACGACATCTGGTGACCGGACATCATCAATGGAGAACTGGGCCAGATCCTCGCTGGGGTCGGCGTACCCCCCGGGGCGGGTGCTGGAACCTGCGCTCATGTTGGTGGGCCCCAGAGTCATCGCATTGTCTCTGAAATGTTCAGACTCACGGGTCGACAGGGACAGCTCCAATTCCGGCCCAAACAATCGAAGAGCACAGATGAGTTGCAGCAGCTCCCGCTCGCCCATGGGGCTGACCGGCTCCACCCCTCCGGTGCAGGGCCTGAGCCTGGGAAAGGAGACCGAGTAGCGGCTGCGCCAGTAACGGCGCTGCAGATAGTCCAGATGGAGCGCCACCATGGCCGCTTCCACCCGCCAGTTTGCCAGCCCATACAGGGCGCCAATGCCTATCTTGTCGATGCCCGCCTCGCCTAAGCGATCCGGCGTTTCCAGGCGGTAGCGAAAGTCCCGCTTGTTACCGCGCAGATGATGCTGGCCATAGGTGGGCCGGTGGTAGCTTTCCTGATAGACCATCACCGCATCCAGACCCAGGGCGCGCAGCTCGCCATAGTGCCCTGCTTCCAGGGGCTGCACCTCCATCATCACCGTGGAAAACCGCGCTTTGATCCTGGGCAGCACCTGACGAAAGTAGTCCATGCCCACCTTGTTTTCATGCTCGCCGGTGACCAGCAAAATCGCGTCAAACCCCAGCGCCTTGATGGCGTCCAGCTCCCTGTCCAGCTCCTGTTCGGTCAGGGTATGACGCTTGATGCGGTTGCTCATGGCGAAGCCACAATAGTCACACTCGTTGGCACACAGGTTGGAGAGATACAGGGGCACATACAGCCCCATGGTGTTGCCAAACCGCTGCCGGGTCAGCCTCTGGGACCGCCTGGCCATCTGCTCCAGGTAGGGGGCCGCCGCCGGCGAAATCAGTGCCAGAAAACCCGGCCAGTCCAGCTTGGGGGCCGCCAGGGCCCGCTGCACTTGCGAGTCGGTCATGGCGTTGATGGTCAGCGCCAGGTGATCCCAGTCCTGCTGACGCCAAAGGTCATAGAAGCTCATCACCTACCCCAGGAAGCCGGTTAAAGGGCTCGACGCGTTGGCCTGGGTAGAGATCTGCCCCAGTCCCGCTTCATAGGCACTGCGGCCGCAGGCCACCGCCTGGCGAAACGCCCTGGCCATGGCCACAGGATCGCCGGCCACGGCGATGGCGGTGTTCACCAGAACCGCATCGGCGCCAAGCTCCATCGCCTCACAGGCATGAGACGGCGCACCGATCCCCGCATCCACCACCACGGGCACCGACGCCTGCTCGATGATGATCTGCAAAAACTCCCGGGTCTTGAGACCCTGGTTGGAGCCGATGGGCGCCCCCAGGGGCATGACCGCCGCACAGCCCGCCTCCTCCAGACGTTTGCACAGCACAGGATCCGCATGGCAGTAAGGCAGCACCACGAAGCCCTCGGCACACAACTGTTCAGCCGCTTTGAGGGTTTCAATGGGATCGGGCAGCAGATAGCGGGGATCGGGATGGATCTCCAGTTTCAGCCAGTGCGTACCCAGGGCCTCGCGAGCCAGATGAGCGGCGTATACCGCTTCCTCGGCGCTCTTGGCCCCGGAGGTGTTGGGCAGCAGGTTCACCCCCAATTGACGAATGGGGGCATAGATGTCCCCCTGGTTGCCGGAAAGATCCACCCGTTTCAGGGCCAGGGTCACCAGCTGGGATCCGCTGGCTTCAAGGGCCTGAATCATCAGGTCATTAGAGGCAAACTTACCTGTTCCACTGAACAGACGAGAGTCAAAGGTTTTATCGGCAATGGTCAGCATGGTTACCCTCCTGCAATGACACTGAACAGATCCACGCTATCCCCGTTGTTCAGGGGGGTTTGGGGCCATTGGCCCTTAGGCACTATGGTGCCGTTGAGGGCCAGCGCCAGCGCGCCCCCCTTCTGCCCCAGCTCTGTAATCAGCTGAGCCAGGGTTGTGCTGGTCACCTGGCGCGACTCGCCATTAATGGTCAGATTCATGATGTCCTCCACACAGGGAACAATCCGGGTTGGGTGCCAGGGTGAACTGGCTCCAATGAAAGCTCTGTCCGTCAAAGCGGTAGAGCTGGTCTGTTTCGAGTGTCTCTCCAAGCAGGTGCTTAAGCGCTAGGGCTGACTGAAGACTGCCGATAGCCGATACCACAGGCGCTGCAACGCCGGCCTCACTGCAGCCCTGAGGGGTTGCCCCCTGATCAGTCGGACAGAAACAGGCAAAACAGGGGCCTTGGGGCAGAATCGCTTGAAGCTGGCCCTGCCAGCCAATGGCAGCAGCGCTGATCAGCGCTTTTCGGCGGCGAACGCAGGCGGCGTTGATCAGGTGACGGCTGGCCAGGTTGTCGGTGCAATCGAGCACCAGGTCCACCTCAGGCAGCAGAGTCTCCAACACCAGCTCGTCGGCCATCTGGGCGAAGGCTTCAACCCGAATATCTGGGTTCAGGCTCAAAGCCCAGCGCCGGGCCAATTGCACCTTGGGTTGGCCCACGTCAGAGGCGCGATAGATCCACTGCCGATGCAGATTGCTCAGGGATAGGCTGTCCCCATCCACCAGCAGCAGGCGGCCAATGCCACTGCCTGCCAGGTTGGCCAGAGCGGGTACGCCTAATCCACCTAGACCGATGATCGCGACGCTCTTTTGGGCCAATTGACGCTGACCGCCCTCCCCCCAGCCAGGCATCAGCATCTGCCGGCCATAGCGAAGAAACTGGTTGTCAGACAGCATAACTGGCCTCCCTGGCCTGCTGGCCGGACTCGTATGCGGACCAGAGCTGCTCCAGAGAGCGGGTCAGGTCCGGTGCCTGAGTCACGGCGCGCACCACGGCGATGCTGCCAACTCCGGTGGCGGCCACCTGAGGCGCACGCTGATGATCGATGCCGCCGATGGCCACCGTGGGCCAACGACCGGCCAGCAGTTGATGGTAGCGCTGAAGTCGCTCCAGCCCCTGAGGCTGAGAAGGCATCTCCTTGGTGGTGGTGGGGAAGATGTGCCCCAAGGCGATGTAGCTGGGATGCAGGGCAGCTGCCCGCAGGATCTCAAAGTAACCATGGGTGGAGAGCCCCAGGCGCAGGCCGGCGCCGGTGATGGCAGCAAGGTCCGCCTCCACCATGTCCTCCTGGCCAAGGTGAACCCCATAGGCGCCATGCTTCACCGCCAGCTGCCAGTAATCATTGATGAACAGCCTGGCGCCGCAGCGACGCCCCATGGCCGCCGCTTTGGCCACCAGGGGGTCTGCCTCATCCTGAGACAGGTCCTTGATCCTCAGTTGCAGGGTCCTGACGCCCTGGGCCAGCAACCTTTCCAGCCACTCCAGGGAGTCCACCACAGGGTAGAGCCCCAGCTCCTGGGTATCACAGGGTGCGAAGGGGACGATGGGCTCTGCATAAGGCCCCTCGAAACCGAATTCCTTCTCCATGGCACTGCCAGGCAGAGGCACACTGGGAAACGCCTCAAAGCTGTTAGGCCAGCCGGTTCTGGCCAGCGGTCCCGGCCCCTGCCCCAGTTGTTGGCTCTGTACCAGGCCAGAGTGCAGATAGGCCCGGGTCAGCACCAGGGCATCATGCATCTCATAGCCCCGGGCCAGGAAGGCGGCTAACGCTGATGACAGGGTACAACCGCTGCCATGGGTGTTGTCCGTCTCAATTCTGGGGCCGTCGAGCAAAAAGTACTGCTGCTCACTCAGATAGAGATCGACGCAGCGACCCTCGAACTGGTCGAAGTGACCCCCTTTGGCCAGGACCGCCTTGGCTCCGCGAGCCAGCAGGTTTCTCGACGCCTGGGTCACGTCGGTTGCCCGATGAATGGGCTGGCCGGTCAGCGCCGCCAGCTCATCGCCATTTGGGGTGACCAGTGCCACCAGGGGCAACAGAGGGTCGAACCTGGGCTCCGCCCCCTCTTTTCCTGAGAGACGGGCTCCGGAGGACGCCACCAGCACCGGGTCCAGAATCACCGGAACCCTTATCTGACGCGCCTTAAGCCAGCGGGCCAGCAGTTCAATCTGCGCATCATCCGCCAGCAGACCCACCTTAATGGCCACAGCGGGAAGATCCCGCCACAGGGTATCGAGCTGAGCTTGAAATACCGAGTCGCTCACCCGCTCCACGGCGGTTACCTCCACCGAGCTCTGGGCGGTGACGCTGGTCACCACGGAGCAGCCGTGACAGCCGAGATCGGCGAAGGTGTGAAGATCCGCCTGCAGGCCCGCGCCGCCGCCGGAGTCTGAGCCGGCGATGGTCCAGACGATGGGCTTGGTCATCACGGGCTCTCCCCTTCTACGGCATGGTAGAGCTCGCCGCCCTGGTCGCGAAACGCTTTAGACTGGGCGGCCATCCCCGCTTCGATGCTCTGCTGCACCTGGACCACCTGAGTGTCTCCGGATACGGACTCAGGGTGGGCAGCGGCGTACTCCCGTACCTCCTGGGTGATCTTCATGGAACAGAATTTGGGGCCGCACATGGAGCAGAAGTGGGCCACCTTGGCCGACTCCTGAGGCAGTGAGGCATCGTGATAGGCCCGGGCAGTGTCCGGGTCCAGGGAGAGGTTGAACTGATCTTCCCAGCGGAACTCAAACCTTGCCAGAGACAGGGCGTTGTCACGAATTTGGGCACCCGGGTGTCCCTTGGCGATGTCGGCGGCGTGGGCCGCAATCTTGTAGGCAATCAGGCCCTGTTTCACATCCTCTTTGTCCGGCAGGCCCAGATGCTCCTTGGGGGTGACGTAGCAGAGCATGGCGCAGCCGTACCAGCCGATCATCGCCGCGCCGATGCCAGAGGTGAAGTGATCATAGCCAGGGGCGATGTCGGTGATCTGGGGACCCAGGGTGTAGAACGGCGCTTCGAAACACTCCTCCAGCTGCTTCTCCATATTCACCTTCACCAGGTGCATGGGCACATGGCCGGGGCCCTCGATGATGGTTTGTACATCGTGCTTCCAGGCCACCTTGGTCAGCTCGCCCAGAGTCTCCAGCTCGGCAAACTGGGCCCGATCGTTGGCGTCGGCGATGGATCCCGGCCGCATGCCGTCCCCCAAGGAGAGGGCGACGTCATAACGGGCGCAGATGGCGCAGATCTCCTCGAAATGGGTGTAGAGGAAACTCTCCTTGTGGTGGGCCAGACACCACTTGGCCATGATGGAGCCGCCCCGGCTGACGATGCCGGTCACCCGTTCGGCGGTCATGGGCACGTAACGCAGCAGCACGCCGGCATGGATGGTGAAGTAATCCACCCCCTGCTCAGCTTGTTCAATCAGGGTGTCACGGAAGATGGGCCAGGTGAGATCCTCGGCGATGCCGTTGACCTTCTCCAGGGCCTGATAGATGGGCACGGTACCAATGGGCACCGGACTGTTGCGGATGATCCACTCGCGGGTTTCATGAATATGGCGTCCGGTAGAGAGGTCCATCACGGTGTCGGCGCCCCAGCGACAGCTCCACACCAGCTTCTCCACCTCCTCTTCGATGGAGGAGCTTACCGAGGAGTTGCCTATGTTGGCATTGACCTTCACCAGGAAGTTGCGGCCAATGATCATTGGCTCCGCTTCCGGGTGATTGATGTTGGCGGGGATGATGGCCCGGCCGGCGGCTACTTCACTGCGGACAAACTCCGGGGTGATGGATTCAGGCAGGTTGGCGCCGAAACTCTGGCCCGGGTGGGCACGAGTCAGGATCTCATTGCGAATTCGTTCACGGCCCAGGTTCTCCCGGATGGCCACATACTCCATCTCAGGGGTGACGATTCCCTGACGGGCATAGTGCAGCTGGGAGACATTTTTACCGTCGCGGGCACGACGGGGCTTGGGCAGGTGCTCAAACCTCAGATGATCAAACCCCTCATCCGCCAGCCGCTGCTGGGTGTAATCGGAACTGGCACCGGCCAGCTCCTCGGTGTCACCGCGCTCCAGGATCCACTGGCGGCGCAGTGGCGTCAGTCCCCTTCGCACATCCAGCTCGGACTCCGGGTCGCTGTAGGCGCCGGCGGTGTCATACACGGGGATGGAATCATTGTCCCGGGTGACGGGGTTGTCACGGTCACCACCAATCACCGAGGGCGTCAGGTGGATCTGGCGCATGCCCACACGCAGATCGTCGCGGCTGCCGGAAAGATAGAGCTTTTCTGAATTTGGGAAGGGGTGGCCCTTAAGGGCATCTAGGTAGGCCTGGGCCTGTTCTCTGTTGTGGCGTCTGGTCGACATCAGCAATCTCCTGTTGAATAAAGGGGAAATTGCTTGTCGGACGGGTTCCTGAAAATAAGGCAACCTGAGCGGGGCGATCCAGGATCACTTGTAAGGGGGATCACGCCCTTCAGGTTGTTGCTTGTTTTCCTACGCAGGTTCTAACCTGTTCAGGTTCCACGGATTCCGCAATGCGGTCTCAGCCCTAAGGCACTCCGACAAGACCGGGCCAGTATAGGTAGGAAAATTACAGGAAACAAGAGCAGCCTGACCTCAAACCAACACCGGGAGACATTTGACCGCGGGGCTGCGCGACACCCCCTATACTTGAGTGTCCGGCGGCAAAGCCTTATCCTGTGCGCCCCGCAGTACGGAGTGACATCACATTGAATCCTCTTCTAGAACGCGAAATTTTTCTGTTCGATCTGGACAACACCCTCTACCACCCAGATGCCGGCATCCTGGATCAGGTGGGCGCCCGAATGAAGCATTACGTGGCCGACAAACTGGCCCTCAGCCCAGAGCAGGCCACCGAACTCTGCTTCGGCTACTACCACAGGTATGGCGGTACCCTGCGGGGACTTCAGCAGCACCATCCGGAAGTGGATATCGATGATTTCAGTGTCTACGCCCACGATGTGGACACCAGCAGGCTGACCCGTCAGGACGAACTGGCAGAGCAACTGCTTGCTCTACCACAAAAATGTTACATTTTTACCAATGCAGCCCGCCCCTATGCTGAGCGCCTGCTCAACAAGATGGGATTGGATCACTGCTTCGACGGCATGTTCTCTGTAGAAGAGACCGACTTTAAGATGAAGCCGGACCCCTTCGCCTACGAAAGGATCTGCAATAAGTATGGATTTAGTGGCGATCAGGCGGTGATGTTCGACGATCAACCGGCAAACCTGGACACCGCAAGAAGCCTGGGGATTCGCACCGTGCTGGTCAACCGACCGGACGTCAAAGAGCACAACGCCTGCTACGCAACCTCCTCTCTGCCCCACTTCATCCGCAAACTGAATCAATACCGGCAGCAATAGTGTTTATCGGGGCCGTGGATAAACGAATGTCTTACTTGAAATATCCGCCAAAGCGAACATAACATTGTATTAACATGCTGGTTGAGCATGACTACAGAGGTGCCCAGGGGACGGCCACCTCTCAGCGGCCTGATGCCTTGGAACAACTGAATCGACATCGCGACCTGTCAACGGCAAGGTTCATGATCTCGATCTCCCGACAGTGCCCAAGGCCGGGCCAGCCCCTCTTCATGGATAAAGGATGTAATAGTGAAGGGACGCTCCATTCTTCAGCAGGCATTTCTCCGTCACTTTGGTCTTGAGCCAACCCAGTGCTTCCTCTCCCCTTTGCAATTGAATCTTATGGGCGAGATCTGTGCGCTGTCTCCGGGTATGGTGCTTTGTTGTGGCGAGGACAGGTACACCGGCATTGCCGTGGGCTCCAGAGGTGACAATCACGTCCGCATCGAGGTGTGTGACCACAGTGGTACGCCGCTCCCCTCTACCCACCCTGTCGACGTAACGAGATTGCTGAACAGCCTGGTGGCTGCGCTGCAGCAGCGGGGATATCGCCTGGGTGGGCTGCACCTTCTCTGTACCCTGCCCGACGCCGCCCGTCCGGCTCAGGCAATGGAGGCCGCCGTCATGGCCCTGGCTTATGGCCTCAACAACTACCTTGATCTTGGGTTGTCGGCCTCAGGGCTGGTCAAACTGTGCACTCAAGCCTACCCGCCAGGCTGGAGCGAAGTAGACGGAAGCGGCCAGATTGCCGCACTGGCGGCCACCAGGGCTCATCTCTCCCTGGTGGATTACAGTCGATTTGGTTGGCAGGGTGTACCTCTGCCCAAGGAACTGGCGCTGTACAGGGTGGATCTGGATACCCGCATTGAACAATTCTCCGCCCTGCGACAGAAGAAACATCAACAGGCGAGGCAGGTAGCCAATTTCTTTTCCTTATCCAGCCTTCGCGATCTCACCATGGACCAACTGAACCGCGCTCGGGGCGCATTAACCAATGAGCTGTTTGGCTGCGCCCGTCACCTGCTCAGCGAACAACAAAGGGCCCTGAACCTGGCCGACGCCCTGGTTGAGGGCCGCCTCCACGAAATCGGGCCGCTGATGCAGAGCGCCCATCTCTCCCTGAAGCGTGAGTTTGGCATTGACTCGCGGGGGGCCGATCTTATGGTTGCCAGCCTCAACAATCAGGTTAAGGAGCAGGGTGGAGCCAGGCTACTCAGTTCTGGAGAGGTTATCGCATTGATTCCAAAGGCCAGAAAAACTTCAATCGTAGAGCAAGTCACACAAGAATATGCCCAACGATTCGGGGTTTATGCTACCTTCTTCAACATCAATGCCGTATCAGGAGCACATAGTGTCCGTTAAGATCACCCCCCTCTCCTCCTGGGAACACTACCGCGTTGGCGAACTCCCCAGGTTTCAGATGGAAAACGACCATCTGAGGCTGGAAGTGCTGGCCCTTGGAGGCATAGTCAGAAAGCTGGAGCTCAAGCGCCCCGACGGTCAATGGCAAAACCTGGTCCTGGGCTGTGACAGCGCCGGCGACTACCTGTCACAGAAAGCCTGCCTGGGCTCAGTGGTCGGCCGCTGGGCCAACCGTATCGCCAATGCCCGTTGCCTGGTCGATGGCTATGAGCTGGAGCTGGACGCCAACCTCTATCCCCACCACCTCCACGGCGGACTGGCAGGATTCCACCATAAGGTGTTCCAGCTGACCCCTGTGGACGATGGCCTCAAACTCAGCCTGTGGAGTGCTCACGGTGAAGCCGGGTTCCCCGGTAACCTGCATCTGGATGTGTACTACCGGCTCAAAGGCCAAAGCTGGGTGGTGGAGATGAGCGCCGAGGTCGACAAGGCCTGCCCGGTCAATCTGACTCAGCACAGCTACTTCAACCTGGGCAGCCATCTGACCAGCTATCAGTTGCAGAGCAATGCCCCCTACATAGTGATGACCGACAAGGACGGCATTCCGGTCACGCTGGAAGAGACCGGCAAACACCCCCTGTGCCTGACCGAGGAGCGAACCATTGGCGAGATGATGGATCAGCCCCTGGAAGCCCTGCGCCAAGTCGGTGGCATCGATCATTGCTACCTGTGGCCCGACGACGACGGCGCGGTGAAGACCCGCTGCGTACTCAAGGCCAAAGACACCGGCATCCAGCTGACCATCAACAGCGACCAGCCCGGCATGCAGATCTACACAGGCAACCATCTTGGGGGCACGCCGGCCTACGACGGCAAGTGCTACAAACACCATCAGGGGATTGCCCTGGAGCCCGGCCTCTGGCCCGATGCGCCTAATCAGCCTGGTCACACCAAAGGCATTCTCCACCCGGGAGAGACCTACCACCACGTGACCGAGTTTGCCTTCGACAACATCTGAGGCCGTCTTGCAGCGCCCCGGCGATGGACGGGGCTTGGTACCAGACTACAAGGTATTACATCTTCTAAGCCCGCTACGCAGCGGGCTTTTTTTGGATCACTTTTTAATTCTTGTACATGACTTGTTTATTTGTACAACTCTGTCCTATGCTGAATTCAGGGTTGTACAAGGAGACAATGTATGTACAAGTTTGATCAGGACACCATCCAGGTGGGCATCAGTGCCTGCCTCATCGGCCAGCAAGTTCGTTTCGATGGCGGCCACAAGCAGAGTCGCTTCTGTGTAGACGATCTTGGCAAGTACGTCAGCTTCCGGCCCATCTGTCCGGAAGTGGCCATCGGCATGGGCGTGCCCCGGCCGACCATTCGTTTGGTTCAGGAGGAGATCATCCGGGTGAAGGCGTCAGACAACAGCTTCGACGTCACCGACAAACTCACCAACTTTGCCAAAGAGACCTCCCCTGGCCTGGCTGGCCTAAGCGGCTATGTGTTCTGTGCCAAATCCCCGACCTGTGGCATGGAACGGGTCAGTGTCTACCTACCGGAGAAGAACAACGCTTCGCGAGACGGCGTTGGCGTGTTCGCCGACCGGGTGATGAAGGACCACCCCAACCTGCCCGTTGAAGAGAATGGCCGACTGAACGATCCCAACCTGAGAGAGAATTTCGTCACCCGGGTGTTTGCCTATCATGACTGGCGTTCCAAATGTGCCGAGGGGTTGACTCTGGATGTGTTGTACAAATTCCACGCCAGGTACAAATACCTGCTGATGGCCCACAACCCGGAGATCTACCGCACCCTGGGCCAGGCTCTGGGCCAGATTGAAAAGGTCACCCCGGAGTTTCAGGCCCATTACGAATCTGAGCTGATGAAGGCACTCAAACGTCATGCCAGCCGGAAGAACCACACCAATGTGCTGCAGCACATCCAGGGCTACTTCAAGAAGCAACTGGGCAGCACCGAACGTCAGGCCCTGGCAGAGAGCATCGACAAGTACCGTACCGGACTGCTGCCCCTGCTTGCACCCATTACCCTGCTGCGTCACTACCTGACCATCTATCCCAATGAGTACATCGCTGGCCAGGTCTACCTGAACCCGCACCCTGAAGAGATGCAACTGCGTTATGAGCACTGATACCACACCCCGCCACCCCATAGGTGAGGTTGCCGCCATCACCGGCGTGAATCCGGTCACCCTGCGCGCCTGGCAGCGCCGGTTCGGGCTGCTGAAGCCAGGGCGCACGCCTAAGGGCCACCGCCTCTACAGCGATGTCGACATAGACAGGATCCGTCAGATCCTCTCCTGGCTGGATAAAGGGGTGGCCATAAGCCGGGTGCGGTCTTTGTTGGAAGACCCCAGTGCCGACGCCCCTGATGATCCCTGGCTGGCTCATCAGGAACAGCTGACACAGGCAGTGTTTGACCTGAACCTGGACAAGCTGATGCACGAACTGGATCAGCTGACCTCACTCTACACCTTCGAACTGACCCTTGCCCGGGCACTGCGCCCCTGGCTTGAATCTCTGCAGCATCGGGTCCAGGAACGGGTCGATGGCGCACTGATGCTGAAGTGGGCTGAGCATCAGCTGCACAGTTTCCTGCACGGCCACTGCAGCAGAGGGCAGTCCCGGCTGCCCGGCAAGAGTTCACTGTTGCTGATGCTAAGAACCTCCCCATTGGAGGCGGCCTTCACGGCAGTCTCCCTCACCCAACAAGGGGTGAAGTTCTCTCAGCTGCCTACAGACAGCCTGAGCGGATGCCAGCTGCTGTCCCCCCACACCTTGTTGTTGTGCCTGCCCGCAAAGCTCGACAGCAGTGAGCGCCAAATACTGACCCAGCTGCAGGAGCGGGGCGTTCCTCTTGTCGCCGTTGGCCCCTTCGCCGTGCTGCACAAAGACGACCCGCTGTTTATGGAGCTCACCAATGACTGACCTTATCTGGTTTCGCAAGGACCTGCGTATCGAGGATCATCCGGCCTTGTCCGCTGCCTGTGAGGGTGATTCCGCCCCCGTGGCGCTGTTTATCAGCACACCGGAGCAGTGGCGGGAGCACAATATGGCGCCCATTCAGATCGATCTGATGGAGCGAGCGGTGAACACCCTGGCAACGCAACTGGCGCAGCTTGGCATCACCTTGCACCACCTGGCCCTGGCTCGATTTGACCAGGTTCCGCTGGCACTGAAACAGTTTTGCCAGGAGCACGGCGTCACTCAAATCCACGCCAGCGCCGAGCCGGAGTTTAACGAGCAGCAGCGGGACCAGCAGGTCATCGACGCCGGGCTGACGCTGCACCTGCATCAAGGTCACTGTATTTTGCCACCTGGGTCGGTGCTAAAAGAGGATGGCACTTCATACCGGGTGTTTACCCCATTTCGCCGAGCCTGGATGTCCAGGCTGCGAGGACAGGATCGCACGCCACTGCCGCCGCCATCAGGCTGGCCGGCGGTGGCGCCCCCGACACGGATCGAGTTTGAAACAGCCAAAGAGAGCAGCGCACTCTGGCCCGTGGGCCCAGGCACCGCCCAAAGGGTACTCGACCGGTTTATCGGCCAGCGTATGGACGCTTACCACCTGGACAGAGACCGGCCTGACAAAGAAGCCACCAGCGCACTCTCACCCTACCTGGCCCTTGGGATGATCTCCCCCAACAGCTGTTTGCACGCGGTGCTCAGCCGGGCACCGCACGCCACACAGGAGCAACCGGGCGGCCCCTTCACCTGGGTCAACGAATTGGCCTGGCGCGATTTTTACCGGCACCTGTTGGTGAGCTGGCCTAAACTAAGTAAAGGCCGGAATTTCAATCGATTGGCAGACAAGGTCCAGTGGGAACAGAACTCAGCCGCCTTCGAGGCTTGGTGCCAGGGTCGAACCGGATTTCCCCTGGTGGATGCCGCCATGCGGCAGCTAATACAGACAGGATGGATGCACAACAGACTAAGGATGGTCACCGCCAGTTTTCTCACCAAAAATCTTCTCATCGACTGGCGCCATGGCGAGCGCTGGTTCAGCCAGCACCTGGTCGACGGCGACCTCGCCGCCAATAACGGTGGATGGCAATGGAGTGCCAGTACAGGGTGCGATGCCCAGCCCTACTTCCGCATCTTTAACCCGGTGAGTCAGAGCAAAAAATTCGATCCGGATGGCGCCTTTATCCGTAGTTATCTTCCTGAACTGAATGACTTATCAGACAAAGAGATCCACCTGCCTTCGGAGTCGGCCAGGCCTGAAAACTACCCGGCTCCCATAGTCGACCTGCCTGACAGCAGGCGAAGGGCACTGGAGCGCTTCGCGGTAATGAAAAGAGAGGAATTCTGATGATTGGCTCATCCCCCACCCCTGCCCAGGAGAACCTCGCCGGCGAGCTGGTCGAGCGATTTGTGGCCCTATATGAGGAACTGGATCACCGTCGGCTGTACCGGCTGGGGGAGCTGTATCACCCGCAGGCCTGTTTCATCGACCCTCTGCACAGGGTCGAGGGCCTGGATAATCTTACCCTCTACTTCGAGGGCCTCTATCGCAACCTGAAGCAGTGCAGGATCACTGTTCACGATCAGATCCTCACGGAAAATCAGGCCGCCCTCTATTGGACCATGGAGATTGAGCATTCCAGACTCAATGGCGGCCGTTGCGTGCGGCTCGATGGCCACAGCCATCTGAAATTTGGCAGCTTGATCCACTACCACAGAGACTACTTCGACGCCGGGCAGATGCTGTATGAACAGCTGCCCCTGCTCGGTACCCTGGTGAAAGCGGTGAAGAAAAAGGCGGCGCCATGAAGATACTTATCACTGGCGCCACCTCAGGCATAGGCAAACAGCTGGCCCTGGATTACATCGCCGAAGGCCACAGCGTCATAGGGTGCGGTCGCAACCAGGAAGCCCTGGAAGAGCTGGCGGCACTGGGCGTGCAGTCTCTGGGCTTTGACGCAGGCGACCGGGATCAGGTACTTGCTTCCCTCGGCAGCCTGGACGATCTCGATCTGGTGATTCTCAATGCTGGCACCTGCGAGTACGTCAACCAGCCTCGTCAGTTCGACGGACAGCTTCTGGAGCGGGTGATGCAAACCAACGTCATCGGCGTGGGCTATTGCCTCGAGGCCTTGTTGCCGAGAATGGACACCGGCAGCCGAGTGGCTCTGATGGGCAGCATTGCCAATGAGCTCCCCCTGCCCCGCGCCGAAGCCTACGGCGCCTCTAAAGCCGCCATCGAATACCTGGCCAAAACTCTGGCGATAGATCTGCGTCCTCACGGCATTGGCGTCAGCCTGATCCGCCCCGGCTTTGTCCGTACACCGCTCACCGATAAAAACGATTTTGCCATGCCCATGCGCGTAGAGGTGTCCGAAGCCAGTCGGATCATCCGACAAGAGCTGGCCAGAGGGGTCGAGGAGATTCACTTTCCCAAGGGATTCACCCGACTGCTCAAACTTCTGGGAGGTCTGCCGGACAAAGCCTGGCAGCAGATTGCACTCAAGGGACTGAAACGATGAACAAACGCATTGCCATCATTGGCAGCGGGATCTCAGGGCTGACCTGTGCCCACCTGCTGTCCAGAAACAACGACATAACCCTGTTTGAAGCGGGGGATACCCTGGGAGGACACACCGCCACCATCGATGTGGAGATGGCGGGACGCACCTGGGCCATAGACACAGGCTTCATCGTGTTTAATGACCGCACCTACCCCAACTTCAAGCGATTGATGGCCCAGCTCAGGGTGCGCAGTCATCCCACCGAGATGAGCTTCAGCGTCCACAACCCGGCATCCGGCCTGGAGTATAACGGCCACAATCTGGATACCCTGTTTGCCCAGAGAAAGAACCTACTGAGTATTCAGTTCCTGAGCTTTCTCAACGAGGTGCTCAAATTTAACAGGCTGTGCAAACAGCATCTGAACAAGGGATTGATTGGCGCCGACCATACCCTGGGCGACTTCCTGCGCAGACACCATTTCAGTGATTACTTCGCTCGCCACTACATCCTGCCCATGGGCACCGCCATCTGGTCATCCAGCATTCAGGGGATGCAGGCGTTTCCCCTGCTGTTCTTCGTGCGCTTTTTCAATCATCACGGCCTGCTCAACATCAGCAATCGTCCCCAGTGGTACGTGATCACAGGGGGCTCCCGCGAATACATCGCCCCCATGATCCGTGGCATTGAGGATCGCATTCGCCTGAGCACCCCAGTCAAAGCCGTTCGCCGGCTGGGCGACAAGGTACACCTGGAGTTGGCTGACGGCACCAAGGAGAGTTTCGATGAGGTGGTGCTGGCCTGCCACAGCGACCAGGCCCTGGCACTGCTTGCCGATGCCACCGACCAGGAAAAACAGGTCCTGGGTGCCATCCCCTACAAGAACAACCAGGTGATCCTGCACAACGACACCAGCCTGTTGCCGGACAATCGCCGCGCCTGGGCATCCTGGAACTATCGGTTGGACAGAGACCCTACCCTGCCCGCCCGGGTCACCTACAACATGAACATACTGCAGGGCCTGCCCGACGATGCCCCAACCTTCTGCGTCACCCTGAACCAGGGAGACGACATCGACCCGAAAAAAGTCATCCGCACCTTCAACTACGCCCATCCGGTGTTCAACAAGGAGAGCCTGGCGGCCTGCCAGCAGCGCGACAGCATCTGCGGCCATAACCACACCCATTTTGCCGGAGCCTACTGGCATAACGGCTTCCACGAGGATGGTGTACGCAGTGCCCTGGAGGTGTGCAGCCGTTTTGGAGCCACCTTATGATTGGCGGTTGCGGCTACTACCTGGGGTCAGTGCGCCATCGGCGCTTCACCCCCAAGGAGCACAGGTTCTCCTACAGAATGTACAGCCTGGCGTTGGATCTGGACCATCTTGATGAGTTGAACCGAGGCCGGTGGCTGGGGCACAACCGCAGCGCCCTGCTGAGTGTTCGGGACAGTGACTACTTGGAAGGCAGGGGCTTCAACCGGGAAACCGTGTGGCAGAAGGTCAGCAGCCTCGGCGGCGACGGTGACCAGGGGCCGGTGCTGTTCGTCGGTCAGGGCCGCTGCCTGGGCCTCTACTTCAGCCCGGCCAATTTCTACTACTGTTTCCGCCCGGATCGCAGCCTGGCCTATCTTCTGGCCGAGGTGAGTAACACCCCCTGGAACCAGCGTCATTACTACCTGGTGCCCGCCGATGGTGCCAAGGTGACCGACAAGGCGTTCCATGTCTCCCCCTTTATGCCCATGGAAATGCGCTACCACTGGAAGCTGGATACCCCCGACCATCACTTAAAACTGCACATGGAGAACCACAGCGACCACAAGGCATTTGACGTCACCCTGGCCATGGCTCACAAGCCCATCAATGACGCCACTGCGCGACGGCTGGTGCTGTCCATGCCGCTGATGACGTTAAAGATACTGCTGTCTATCTATTGGCAAGCACTGAAACTGGTACTCAAACGTATTCCCTTTATCCCCCACCCGGGGCAAGACACGGAGAAGCACCATGGATAACACTCTGACACGCCCTGCCCCGGCCTGGCTGGATACCCTGGCTAAACGAACCCTGTTTTCCCTGCTGCCCAACCTCAAGGGCGGTACCCTGGTCATTCAGGATGAGGAACAACACAGGTTTGGGGAGGCCGGTGCACTCTCGGCAGAAATTCGCATTCATCACCCCAGAGCCTACCGCCGCATCCTGATGGGGGGCTCCATCGGCGCCGGAGAGGCCTTCATCCAGGGGGACTGGAGCACGCCGAACCTGGTGCCCCTGGTGCAGTTGATGTCGAAAAACCTGACGGTACTGCAACAGCTGGAGAAGAAGCTGGCCTGGGTGGGGCGCATTACCGACCTGTGGCGACACCGACGCAACCGCAACAGCAAAGGCGGTTCCAAACGGAACATCGTCGCCCACTACGACCTTGGCAATGACCTCTACGAACTGTTTCTGGACAAACAGCTGGTCTACTCCAGCGCCATCTTCCCTGCGGCCGATGCCACCTTGGAAGAAGCACAGAACCATAAGCTGGACCTTATCTGTCAGCGGCTGGAGCTGAAACAGGGAGAAACACTGCTTGAGATCGGTACAGGCTGGGGGGCGCTGGCCATCCACGCCGCCAAGCATTATGGGGTTCGGGTGACCACCACCACCATTTCGGAGGAGCAGCATGCCTACGCCGCGCAAAGGATAACCAATGAGGGGTTGTCTGACCGGATCACCCTGCTGAAACTGGATTATCGGGATCTGTCTGGCAGCTACGACAAACTGGTCTCCATCGAGATGATCGAGGCGGTGGGCCATGAATACATGCGCACCTTCTTCCAGACCTGTCGCGACCGCCTAAAGCCTGACGGGCGTATGCTGATCCAGGGGATCACCATCGCAGACCAAAGGTACGATGCCTATCGCCGCGGTGTGGATTTCATCCAAAAGTACATCTTCCCCGGCGGTTGCCTGCCCTCGGTGGAGCGCCTGGCTCACCATGTGGCCCGAGACACCGACATGGTGATCACCGCGCTGCACGACATCGGCATCGACTATGGACGCACCCTCGCCCACTGGACCCAACGCTTCAATCAGGCCCTGCCTCAGGTTCGCCAGCAGGGTTATGGCGAAGACTTTATCCGCATGTGGCAGTTCTACCTGGGATACTGCGAAGGCGCCTTCTACGAGCGGGTGATCAGCACGGTACACATGGTGGCCGACAAGCCAGGCTATCGAGCCTAATCGCGCCTAGAGCAAGCGGGGGTCAACAGCACAAAAAGCGCCGCAACAGCGGCGCTTTTCTATGATTACGTGGCAGCCTATCGCTCGTCATAGGCCTTACGCGCACGCCGGATGTCATCATGATTCGTTTCTGCCCACTGCACCAACTGATACAGGGGCTTAACCAACCCCTGCCCCATGGCCGTGAGCTCGTACTCCACCCTGACTGGCACTTCAGGGTAGACGGTTCTCTCAACATACCCCTCCCGCTCCAAATCACGCAGAGTTTGGGTCAGCATTCTCTGTGATATGCCTACCACCCGGGATTTCAGCGAGTTAAATCTGTCTGGGCCGTCCACCAAGGCAAACAGAATCAGTGGCGACCACTTGTCACCAATCTGCGCCACCACATTGCGGATGGGGCACGCCTCGGTGTTGTGAAATACCCGCCTCTCAGCCTTGCCTTTGGCCTTTACATCGCCTCTGTTCGTATCCGCCACGTCCTATTCCTCGCGCCTATCACCACCGGTGAGTTACCTAAATGTGCCTTGCGAACGCAAAAGTGCCTTCTTGTTATGCAGGTTACTATTAAATACTATGAGGCACAAATGGTACTTGCATACAGAATATAACACCGAGAGGAAGACACCATGTGGAAAACCATCGCATCTGCACTGCTGATACTGACCAGCTCAATCTCATTCGCACAAACTGCCGACAAGGTAGTGATTGACCTGGAAACCCTGCAAAAGCCCCATTGGACTGAGCAGGAGCTGTCCAATGCCACAGTGATTACGGACTTTGTTCAGAACCTGATGAACGACCACAACTTTGACTACGTACTGAAACACTACAACGACAGTGCGTACGTCCAGCACAACCGCAACCTGCCTGACAAAGTTACCGGGCTGGTGGGCTTCCTCAAAGAGTTTGTCGAGGACTATCCGGACTACTCCTACGACGTGAAGCACATCTACGTTGATGGCAACTACGTCATCTTCCACTCCCACGCCACCCTGGACAGGGAAGACAGAGGCAACGATGAAAAGGGCATGAACATCATCGACACCTGGCGCCTTGAGGATGGGCGAATCGTAGAGCATTGGGACTCCATTCAAGCCCTGGACACCTTCATGAGGTTCTACTCTCTCGTCAGCGGCGGCGACATCCAGAATGGCAACGGCGTTTTCTAAGTCATAAAGATAAGCTCAGGGCAGTCTGAGTCGACCAGTCAGTCGCGGCCAATCAAAAATGCCAAGAGGGATGGGCAGGTAAAACAGAAAGCGCCGCAATCGCGGCGCTATAGCTATGACGAAAAGATGAAATCGAAGCTATTGCAACCTTAGAGTAAGATCAAAAACTCACTTCCTTCAATTCACTCCAAACAGAGACTGCCTCATCCGGTTTGCAAACGGGTTGCTCTTTTGCAGGAACTATCTCAACTTCGTCAGACTCCTTGTTATAAAACAAGCACATCAAACTGTCGCCCACGCTATATGGCTGAAATTTTATATAAGAAACAAGGTCTCCGTTTGAGGTCACGTCGATGTTTTGTTCTTTATATGGGTCAATAAAAGTCACTTCGTATGCAGGCACATCAGATGAGAGCAACAACTCATAATCATTGTTAAAGCCTACTAGTGTCTTAGCCGACCCTGTGACAGAGAGCAGAGACTTAGTCGCTATTATCAACTTCAAAGAACGTGAAAAATGCTCTTGTTCAAGTTTTTTCACCAAAGGGGTAATTTTTCCTTCATCCTCTTCGTAAATCGCTCCTTCAATATGAACCTTGAGCTGATTATCAAAATAATCTTCACCTCCAGAATTAAATCGGTTGAGTCGATACCAAGCAGCCGCCCCAAGAATATCCTCTCCTTGGTCAGAAAATACTGCATGAATTCTTGACATAATCATCAGTCCATCAAGATTCCCCTGCTGAGCAGTCTTAATGGCGTACTCTTTAGCCAGATCGCGGTTTCGGCTTTTACCAAAAGCTAACTCATTGGCGTATGCGCCTTCAGCCCAAATGTAGCCACTTTCTGCAGCGGACTTGATCGCCATTTGAGCATCAACAACTGATGTGTCAATGTAGTAATAACTGACAGAGCTTTCTATTCTTCCACTATCGAACGCCTGCTTAAAATAACTGGCAGCTTTGTTCTCATCAACCTCGACACCCAATCCCTCCTTGTAAGCTCTACCAAGGCCATCCAAGCCGATGCCATCCTTGTTCCTTGCTAATTCTCGGCAAGCATCCAACTGGCCTTCATTAAAGACCAAGTTTCCCAAAGATTGACAATCATATTGGAGCTTTTCTGTTTTTACCTTTTCACTTCGAGGACGGGAATCAGAAACCCATGAAAACACCCTTTTGCGATCACCTGATAAGCCCTGATGGAGATAGTAGACCTTTCCTGCCTCTACCTTAAACTCCCCCTTGAATGTTCCGTATGAAACCGAATTTGATGCAGCAAACCTGTATGCTCCAGGAGTCAGTTGGTGCTGAGGTGCCTTTCCATCCTCAAGCTGCAAATGGTGCCATAGACCATCCTCACCTTTATGGCTCAATGATAGAATTTCACTACCTTTTGGAATACTGAGAGTACCGTTATCAGGTATATAGGTTCCCGATACAATAAACGCCAACAATGAAGCATGAAATAACATTATGATTCCCTTAAAACGTCAATTTTTTGTAGTCTTAATCTGTCTCCCAGACCAGTCATTATGAACTTTGACAGAATAACTAGACAAGAGTATATGTCCGGATTAGTGAAACTGTTATTAGTAAACACCTTGGCACTAAAATTTTCACTATGACTTAACGTGTGAATATTACGATATTTAAATTTTAAACTATGCCTCTCTGCACACCATAAGCGAATGACCTTCGTCAAGGTTTATCATTTTCTTAATGCTGTTCAACCGCGAGCATTCCTCAAATACTAAATGAGTTTCCTGTCAGTTTTGCAGAGATGCAGAAACACTGTTCGGTAAGTATTAAATCCTGAAAGGTGGTCTAATGACTGGACGTGCTTCAACAACACAACTCCAGAGATCTCTTGTAGATGTCAGCAGTTCAAGTTAGTAACTGCAAACACATATCCACCTGATATTTAAGACATTTATTCAAGCTCGCCCAGTCCAACACCCAAGCTCCGCCATTTGCTGAACAAAAAGCTCATCATCCAGTTATATCCGACTGATTTAATTGACCATTAAGTTACACACTCTTGCGGTTGCTTTACATGAGCATGGTCACAATTGAGAAGTCGTGTTCCAATGGTGGCCTCTACCCAAGCCCGTTTAAAGCCAGCGCCTTACGTTGCGGCGGTAGATCTCAAACTGGGGTCCGAACAGCCCCTCCATCACCCGCTCTTCCGGGCGAATCTGGAATCGGTTCATGTAAAGCACAAAAGGGATGAGCAGCAGCATCGCTATCAGGTGGGACAGGTAACAGGACCAGGCGGTCAGCCAGAGAAACAGACCCAGGTACATGGGATTACGACTGATCTGGTAGATGCCTGTGGTCACCAGGGTGGAGGCATTTTCAGGACGGGTAGGATCGACAGTGGTCTTATGGCGCTTAAAGGCGCACACGCCGCTTAAACCGACAACGGCACCAAGCAGCAAAAACAACGCTGTCAGTTCCAACCGAATACTCTGTGGTAAGAACTGCTCTCCCATATGGATTTTGGCTACCAACCACATCAGCAGGCCAATCACAAAGGCCACGGCAACTGGCGGCAGCTTCAATTCCAACTTGTCCATTCACACTCCCTGTGTGTACTCCGCAAGGCCAATACCCATAGAGTATGGCCCCTTGATCATGTTTGCGGCACAGAGTAACGGAAACCTGAACAGAAGTCGCGAAGATTCCTCATTTTTTATGTGGGAATGGAATCAGAAGGGTTCGACGCTGAGTTCGACGGACAATCCCGCCACGACCACAGAGGTGGGGTTATCAGGGCCAACCGTCACATTGGTGGAAAACCGGCTGCGGTTGTAATGGGTGTCGGCGGTGATTCTTACGTGTCCAGAGTCCCCGACAGGGTCTGCCAACAGTGCCAGGCTGTATCCGCCACCCAGCGTCAGTATTTCCGGCTCACCGGGCTTAAGAGACAGGGAGTACTTTCCATAGTCGGAGGTAACCAGTACCCGCGCACAATCAGAGTTGTCATTGGCAATGGCCAACCATGGAAGCGTCAACAAGAAGATCAGTATTCTGCTCATCACTACCCCTTTCGATGTATAAACCCTGGGACCACCTTAACTGAACTGAATTCATATGCAAATCATTTAGACTTCTATCAAAGTCGTATTGCAAAAGTTTTTCAGCTGGTAAAAGAAAAGGGAGGTAACACCTCCCTTGCGATTCTCTTGCCCTTACCCCAGCGGCGCTATTTGTCCTTGTTGAGCAAGGTGACATGGCGCTGAGGGAAGGGAATCTCAATGTCATTGGCTTTAAGCGCCTTGAACAACGACAGGTTGGTTTCGAATTTGGCCTGATAGAACTGTTCGCTGGGCACCCAGTACCGTACGCCGATGGTAATGGCGCTGTCACCAAAGCCTTCGATGCCCACTTGGGGTGTCTGAGACTGATCCACGTGAGGACTAGCCGCCAGTACCTCCAGCAGGGCGCCGATTGCCTGCTCGGGATCCGCACCGTAGGCGATGCCAATTTCCGTTTCCACCAGCAAGGTTTCGAAGGAGTTATGCAGTACTTCGCCAACAATGTGCTTGTTAGGCACAGAGATCTCCTGCCCCTCTTCGTTGGTGAGTATGGTCATCCCAAGCTGGATCTCTTTCACCACACCAAACACCCCCTGGACGGTAATGGTGTTGCCCACCACGAAGGGCCGGGTGACGATGATGGTCACCCCGGCAGCGTAGTTGGAGAGCATCCCTTGCAGGGCCAGTCCAGCACCCAGGCCGGCGGCACCAATGGTGGCCACTATTGGAGTAACGCTGATCCCCAGCTTACCCAGGGCAATGATCCCCACCAGTATGATCACCAGAATCTTGACGATATTGGCGACAAAGGTAGACAGGGTGATGTCTATCTCGTGACGGGTCATCAGCGCCAACAGCGCTTTGGAGATCCTGCCGCCCAGCCAGATGCCGATAAAGAAGATCACCAGGGCACCAAGGATCTGGAAACTGTAGGTCACCACAAACTCGGTGATCAGCTGGTACACCATCTCCATCTGAGCCAATTCCTGACTGAGAATGTTCTCATCCATATCGCCTAACCTTCTCAATTATCATTCTAAATTCAGCTTAGTCCTGAAGCTCTGTGGCGTCTTCCCGAGTCACCCGGAAACGAGAGGCCAGTCGGCTGTAGCCCAGGCCATTGACCTTGTTGACCTTGAGCTGCACCGGAATACGCTCTTTCATCGCCTCTACGTGACTGATGACACCAATCATCTTGCCACTGGCGTTGAGGGTATCCAGGGCATCCAGTGCGGTATCCAAAGTTTCCCCATCCAGGGTACCGAAGCCCTCATCCAGGAACAGGGAATCAATGTTGGTCTTATGGCTGACCAGATCCGACAGTGCCAGAGCCAGAGCCAAGCTGACCAGGAAGCTTTCGCCACCGGAGAGAGTGCGGGTATCGCGAACAGCGTCCCCCTGCCAGGTATCGAGGATCTGCAGTGCCAGTTCATCACCTGCCTTGCGTTGCAGCTGATAGCGGCCATGGAGTTTGTCCAACTGGCCATTCGCCAGATGCACCAGATGATCCAGGGTCAGGCCTTGGGCGAACTTGCGGAATTTATCCCCCTCTCTGGAGCCGATAAGGCCACTCAAATAGGCCCAGTCATCATACTGAACACGAGCCGTGTTGATCTCCTCCAGCAGTCCCTGAAGTCCAGCCCGTCGCTCGTTGTCACTGTCGAGCTGGCTCTTGATGGCCGCCATGGCAGCGATGAGCTCGCGAATGGACTCGTTGGTGGCGTCCACTTGCTCGGTCAGGCTCTCCAGGGTGGCGTCTTCTGCCAATGCCTGCGGCCTGTCGTGTCGATGATGCTCCAGAGTGACCACCGCCTGAGCAACCAGAGCCTGTGCACCTGCCTGTTGACGCTCCAGCTCAGCCTTGAGCTCAGTGAGCTCCTGCTTCTCCTCATCACTGAGCAGTGCCTCTTCAAGCTGAGTCTGACTAGCAAACACCGAGTGGGCCATCTCGTTCTGAAGCTGCTTGCTGCAGTGGGTCCAGCGCTCGGTCAGCTCCCGTTTACTCTCCTCAAGCTGGGCCAGTTGCCCCTGAAGTGCCGCGCTCTCTTTCTCCGCCTCCCCTTGAAGGGTTCGGGCAGATTCCATCATCTGAGTCGCTTGAGCCAATGCCTGCTCAAGCCTCTGACGCTCATCGTTGACGACACGAGTGCCAAACAGCTCCTGACGTCGTGAACTAAGCTGGGCGCATTGCTCCTTGAGTTCGGTCCAGGCGCTGTGAGCACCCTGGTGCTCAAGCCCGGTCTGATGCTCTCGCTCAATGGCGCTCTGATGCTGCTCCTTGAGCTGAACCTCTACCTGACTGTGCTGAGCCAGGGTCTGCTGGGCTTGTTCCCACTGCTGAGCCTGTGTTTTGAGCCCGTCAAGCCAGTTGTCCACCTCCCCCGATTCGGGAAGAGTCAGAGACAGGGCATCCAGTTCTGGGCTTATCGCCTGAATCAGGGCATCACGATTCTGACTGAGCTCCTGGTTGCGCGCCTGAGCATTCGCAAGCCCCTGCTGAACCGCCTCCTCCTCGGCGCTCATCTTGCTACTCTTAAGCTGCAGCTGATGATGGTGCTCCTTAACCTTGGCCAGTTGTTCACTGGCCTGCTGACGCGCGCCACTGGCCTGTTCCAGTTGCCCAACCTTGGCTTCCAGATCGGCCCGGCGACTGCGGCAACTCTCCAGATAGTTCTCCAGCCTCTGAGCATCAGAGATGTCAGGCGCCGTGGTGATCTTCAGCGCCACGCATTGCTCACCCCACAAACGGGTGAGTTCGCGGCATTTCTCTTCCAGTTGCTTGAGTTCGCCCGCTTTAACCTCTAATTGCTCTTTGGCCAGCTTTTGTTGTTCGCCCAGGCGGGTGCCCTGCTCTTTCAGGGACTCCACCTTATCCTTCAGTGCCGTCAGGCGCTGTTCGGTCTCACTCAGAACGATGCCCTGATAGGTGGTCACCGCCGGATGCTCGGTGGAGCCGCACAAGGGACACGCCTCGCCGGCCACCAATTTGGCGCGCTCCGCTTCCAGAGAGTGAATCTTGCGCTCCTGTTCCAGCAGCTTTTCCACGTCTCTGAGCTGAAGATGTTCGGTTTTATACTGCTGACGCTTGTCGGTCAGCTCCTTACCGATGCGCTCAAGCTCTTGTGACAGCTTATCGGACAGGCGCTGACGCTCATCGAGCTGTTGCTGAAGTTCGGCGTAACGCTCACTCAAGGATTTGAGCTTACTGCGCCCCTCCTGGCCGGCATCCAGGCTGGCCAGCTTGGCCTTTAGTGCCTCCGCCGGTTGTTGCGCCAGAGCGCTCAATGCAGACTCGGCTTGGGATAAGGCCTGACTGGCCGACGCCAGCTCCGCTTCGGCCTGTTTGAGCTCTTTAACCAGTGGTTCGCGAGTCTGAGACAGTTGGCTCAGCCTCTCCTGCCCTTGGGCCAACTCCGGCGCCAGGCGAGCCATACCCTGTTCCAGACCCGCCAGCTGCTCAAGACGGCTCTGCCAGCCCGAAAGCTTCTGACTAAGCTGACCATGGCTGGCGTTGTTCTCAATATAGGCCTGCGCCTCTGCCAACTTTGCCTGGGCGTCGGTCAGCGCCGCCTTGCGCTGCTCAAGTTGCGCCTTGGCCTCATCCCAGGTCTGGGCGCGGCTACGCATCGCCTCTTCTGCTGAAGTCAGCCCTTTCGCCAGCTGTTCCAACTGGGTATCCAGGGGGATCACCTGGGTAAACAGGGCCTCCCCTTCAGTTTTGGCCTGCTGAGCTTTCTCAATGTCGGCACTGGCCTGGGCATATTGCAGCTGTGCCTGCTGATGACGCTCGGCGCACTGCGACTGAGTCTCAGCCAGCTCAGCCAACTGATTGCGACACCGCGCCAGTTGCTTCTCGGCATCCTGCACTTCTGTCAGCCGCGGGCGCAAACGTTCCGCCGGTTCACTGCGAGTCAGCCTCACCAGCTTCTGTTGCTGCCGCTCAGACTCCTCGGCTACCTGGGCCTGCTTCTGCTTGGCATCATCGACCCCTTTGGCCAATTCCGCCTCTTTCTGCAACCAGCCCTGCAGGGACTTAAGGTCGCTGAGGCGAGACTGCAATGACTGCTCCTGAATGCGGTCGGCACCACGCTTCCCCTGAAGGCTCTCCCTTTGCTCATCGGAAAGCAGATCCACACCTTCGGCACGAGCCGTCAAGGTCTCTAGGTGGCTCTTGGCCTGCTTGTGATTATCAAACACCTGACGAGATATACGGCCGTAGATCTCGGTACCGGTCAACTCCTCCAGCAGTTCGGCCCGTTCGTTGGCACTGGCGTTTAGAAAGGCGGCAAACTGGCCCTGGGAGAGCAGCATGGACTTGGTGAAACGACCAAAGTCCAGCCCTGTCAGCGACGCCACCAGCTCCAGCTTCTCTTTGATCTTCTCAGCCAGGATGACGCCATCGTCGATGCGAACCAGCTCCACTACCGGGGGTTGCAGCTTGCCATCCGCAGCCAGCCGCGCTCGGCGTTGGCTCCAGAAAGCACGATACCCCTGCCCCTTCACTTCGAACTCCACCTCAGCCAGGGCTTCGCCTGTGCCTCGGGTCATCAGCTCATTCTGGGTCGGGGACACCGACAATCTCGGGGTCTGGTGATAGAGCGCCAGACAGATGGCGTCCAGCAGGGTGGTCTTGCCCGCTCCGGTGGGGCCGGTGATGGCAAACAGGCCATTTCCGGCAAAGGGCTCGGCGCTGAAATCCACCTTCCACTCTCCCTTCAGGGAGTTCAGGTTCTTAAATCTGAGAGACAAAATCTTCATGATTGCGCCTCCTCAGGCTGATTGGGCAACTCGACTTCATCAGCGGGATGATCAGGCTGGGTTTCGGTCCGAGGTGCCTCCTCCTGATCCTGCTCCGGGTCTTCAAGCTGAGCCAACACCAGGTCAAACATGCCCTGCAACCGGCTCTGTCGCTCGGTGCCCTGCTCCCCTTCAAAAACCTCCTCCTGCAGGCGCCGGGCAAACACCTCCTGCACGCTGAGCTCTGCCAGGGTTTCATTTTGCTGCTGCTCCAGAGCCTGGGCGCGCAGTTTCCTGGCCCGGCGCAAAAGCAGCACCTCCACCGGCAGCGCCTCTGCCAACGCTTCGATGCGCTGCTGCAGATCATTGAGGTACTCTTCACTCTCCACTTCGATGTCCAGCCAGACCGGACGCTCAGCAGAGGCATCGGCAAAGCCCTTTAACTGCTGCTCAATCTCAGACAGATTGCCCTTGATCATCGCCATGGGTTGGAATCTGGGAACCGGCAGCGCGGTAATGCTGGTCAACAGCTGGCCATCAAACTCCACCATCAGTACCGACTTGTCGCTGCCCAGCTCATCGAAACTCAGGGGGATGGGAGAGCCGCAATAGCGAATGTGCTCCTGGCCCCCCACCCGCTGTGGGCGATGGATATGGCCAAGGGCGATGTATTCAGCTGGTGGGAAGTGATCCGACGGGAAGGCATCCAGGGTACCCACATAAAGGTCGCGCACCGACTCCGAGGTGGTGGCGCCCAGAGTGGTCAAATGCCCGGTGGCGATGATGGGGATGTTCAGTTCCCTTTCGGCGCGCAATATGGCAGCACGCTCGTACAGCGCCCGGTAATGATCGGCAATGGCCTGTTGCAGGCTCTGACGCTTGTCTGCGGCACTCTCACCGGCCTGGCTGCGAAGCAGATCCCGGGGGCGAAGGTAAGGTACGGCGCACAGCAGTGCCTGCAGTTCACCCTGAGCATTGGTCAACTCGAGCAACTGTTCGCCCTCGTCCCCGCCGGCGATCACCGTGGTATTGAGGTATTCCATCAACTGGCGACTCTCGTTGAGAGTAGACACCGAATCATGGTTCCCTGCCAACACCACCAGCTGGCAGCCCAGTTTCTGGAAAGAGACCACCAGACTGTTGAGCAGCGCCCTGGCGTAACTGGGTGGGGTTCCGGTATCGAACACATCACCGGCGACGATCACCGCGTCAATCTTGTGGGTGTCGACCTGGGCCAGAAGCCAGGCAAAGAATTCGGCGTGCTCCCGGGCTCGGCTCTTGTTGTAGAAGTGCTGGCCAAGGTGCCAATCAGAGGTGTGAAGAATGCGCATCGGCTAAACAGAAAAGGCTTCTTTGAAAACAGGAGGATAACCCGTATCCGCGCGAGTTTACAGTTTGCAGTAGCCAAAAACAGGGGGATCTTCTCCCCCTTCGCTGCCTTAACCAGGCTACAGGAAAGCAACGTAGTCGTCAGGGTTAGGCGATTTCTTGTTGGGAGCCTTAGAGAGCGGCGTACCCAGATAAAGAAAACCGACAATCTGGTCCTCACCCCGAGCGCCCAGAGACTCCCGCACTATGGGGTCAAAGGCATAACTGCCGGTGCGCCAGATGCCGCCGAGCCCTTGTGCCTGAGCCGCCATCTGCATCGCCATTGCAGCACATCCGGCGCTCAGGTGCTGTTCGATGGCCGGCACCTTAGGGTGCTCCTGCACCTTGGCGATGACCGTAATGACCATGGGTGCCCGGGTCGGCAGCAGCCTGGCTCGGGCCAGTGCCTCGCCGCTCTCCCCCTTGGCCTTGGCTGCTTCGAAGAAGATCTCGCCGAGCTTCAGCAGCCCCTCTCCCTGAGCGATAACAAATTTCCAGGGGGTGAGCGCCGCATGATCCGGCGCCTTGACCGCCGCCGCCAATATGGTCTCCAGCTGCTGCGGGGCCGGACCCGGTTCGGTGAGCCTGGGGGAGGAGTGTCGTTGAGTAAGAAGGGTCAGCGCATCCATTGCCGCTCCTGTAAATCAATATCATTTGCAACCCAGTCTATCAAAGCCGCAGTGTATCTTCTTCGATTAACTGGATTCACAGAGTCGATTGGCGTTATCGAGAAACTGCACCATAGTTAATGAGATACATAGCCAAAGGGAGCAAGCAATGAAATATGGATCGCTTTTGCTGACCGCAGCACTGACTTTCTCCGCCGCCCTACCCTCAGTTGCTCTGGCCGCCGCGCCCGGCAGCACCCACCCTGAAGAGCAGCAGCTCAATAAGACCGTATCGGAAAAAGAGTACAGCAAAGAGATGTACGCCAAAGAGCTGGCCGCTTGTAAGGAAGAACTGGCGTATGAACGTCATACCAAAAAGAAACTGAAGCAGATGGAGCGCGAATTACGCCAAAAAGAGGCGGACTTCGAGCGCTGACTCTCCCTGTTCAGCGAGCTGTAACTCACCGGATTGAGCCCCGTTCTACGGGGCTCTTTAGTATTATCTAAGCACTAAGCCAATACAATCAGTCACAGTCAGCGGTTTCCAGCCCTACCACTGGCCTGGCGCCATTTAGATAATTGATATAGTAAACACCGCACTCGTCGTTATAGCTGTAACCCTCCGGAAATACCTTGCCGATGACAACCGGCGAAGTGGTGGTGATTCCACTGGACAGATAGGTCTGATTCCCCTTACCACACCAGTCGCCCGTACACACAGTGTCATTGGTTGCCGACCAGTCGACCGTATCCAGCCCGGCAATGTATCTCATGCTGTTTTGCCAATAGCCTGTGGGATAGCCACTGTGGAGAGTGATGGTGGTGCCATCCTGGGTCACGCTCCCACTCCCGGAGGTCTGACCGTCTATTTGGGCTCTTAGGTGAATAAGCGATGTGCCGCTCTCCAGCGTGGCTTTCATCCCCTCCAATCCGGCAATTCTCGCCTCAGAGGATAAGTCTACAAACTTCGAAGTCGCCGTTACTGCCATCACCGCCAAAATGGCGATGACAACCGTCAGTTCAATTAGAGTAAAACCTCGAGTTCTTCGCACCCCAAATATCCTGTAGGACTGAACGATGATAATTGAGCGCAGTATATTTCAATCTTAATAACTGTGCTGTGATCACAAGCTAACGAAGCAAAAGAAAAAGAGTTGATGAACCCTTAACTAAAGCTGGGATCAATGCTCTGAATTAGCCGAAAAGTAAAAGGCCGGAAATATTCTTTCAGAACATTCCCGGCCCCGTTTATTTAGAACGATTACTTTATTCTTTGTTGTCGAACGCAATGTCTAAGCTGAATCACTCAGCTTCACTGCATCTCTGTTTGCGCTACCCCCCACTGTTCTGGGAACAGGAGAAACGAGAATCAGGCATGCAGATCGAACACGACCTTGATTTCAATCTTAGTTAGCTCTTTGGTGAGTTTGGCAAAGGACAATAGATGTAAAGCAATGCCTGATTCATTCCCTAATGCCCCGGCAAAGTCATCAGCCCGTCCAACACTAAGCCAACTCCGTATCTGCGACCGTCTCCTCTGCAAGATACTTGCTCAAATCCACCTCATCCATCTGCGAGGGTTTCAGGAAGCGCTCGGCGTACTCCATGTAGACACCAGTGGTGAGGAACAGGCGGAACACCTCCTCATCCACGTGATCGTCTTTCACCATCTTATGGAGGATATTGATGGCACTGCTCAGGGACTTGGCCTTCTTATAGGGCCTGTCATCGGCGGTCAGGGCTTCAAAAATGTCCGCCAGCACCAGAATACGCTCTCCCACGGAGAGCTGGTCGCCGGTCAGTCGCCTGGGGTAGCCAGTGCCCTTTAAAGTTTCATGGTGGGTCGAGGCATACCTGGGGACATTGGCCAGCTCCGGTGGGAAGGGCAGGCTTTCGAGAATCTTGATGGTGCTGACCGTGTGCTCATTGATGCGGAAGCGCTCCTCGTCATTCAGGGTGCCTTTGCGTATGCACAGGTTGTAGAGTTCGCCCTGGTTGTTTTGCAGCTCCGTGGGCTCAAGCTTGATGCCCAGGCTGGGGTCGTAGCTCTGTTTCCGCTCCCAAGCGATGCGATGTTCCGGCTTGTCCGACAGCAGATTCTCGGTGACAGGCAACTGTACCTGAGACTCGCCGCGGCGCCGCTCTTCCAGCGGCCCCAGCCCCAGGCAATCATCAAAGTGACGCAGCCAGGTGCGCTTGGCGATGCCGCGCAGGCGCTCGATGCTCTCATCGGCCATAAACTCACCGCCCACGTTGCACCTGGCGACAAATTCGAACTGCTCCACCAGCAGTTGTTGCGCCTGATCCCGTTTTGCCCTGAGCTGAGCTTCATCTTCCGGGGCGGCCATCACCGCCTTGAGGTAGTGAATCTCTTCATCGCGCCACAGTACTTCGAAACGCGTGCGGATTTCATGGATGCGGTTGTAGCTGGATTCCAGCTTGCTGCCCTTATCCACCACATGTTCCGGAGTGCTGATCTTACCGCAGTCATGCAGCCAGGCCGCCAGCTTGAATTCCCGGTGTTTGTCCTTATCTTCGATGGAGAACGCCTTAAACGCCGCCTCCTGGCTGATGCTGGCTTCACGGGCCAGCATCAAGCCCAGCTCTGGCACCCGGTAGCAGTGGCCACCGGTGTAGGGTGACTTGTCATCAATGGTCTGGGCGATCACCTCGATAAAGGAGTCCATCAGCCTCTGCTGCTGGGCCTCATGTTCGGCAATGGCCGCGGACATCTCTACCATCGACCGGGAGAGTTCATCCACTTCTTTGATGATGGAGGGTTGCCTCTGCACTTGGTGGTACTGACGGCGCATCACCTTCTCATTTTCTCTGGCCAACTGACGAATGGGGTTTACTATGGGGTTGGCCAACAGGTAACAGAACGGCAGCAAAGCCAGAATACAGATGGCGGTGGCCGTCGCGGACACCAGCACCTCTCTGCGACTCGCTTCCAATACAGTATCCACGTCCAGGGCCAGCGCAAAGAAGTGGTCCTCACCCACCCGCAACGGTTCGATGTACAAAAAGCTGTCACGCCCCTCCAACGGCAGACGGTTCAGCTTCCCCTGTAACAGACGCTCCTGTGCCGTGGTGATCAACGCCTTGTAGGGAACGGTGAGAGAGTCCTGCTGACGGATCTCGGTCATGTCCCCCAACCAACGCTGGGACAGGTAGAGCCTGTCCTGGGGCCCCACCTGAGCTAATGCCCGATCAAACAACTCGGCCAAAGGCTCCAACTCGGGCTTGAATACCGCTCTTAAGCCCGCATCGAAGTTCACCGCACCGATATCCAGGTTGGGCTCAATATGAACGCCTTCCAGAAAATAAACGCGCTTGGTGTAATCGAGGATGATGCGGGTTTCTATGGTGGCGTCCGCTTCGCCATTGGTTACCGCCATCAGAGCGTCGGCCACGCTGGCCGTTTCAAGAATGCGGATTTGTGGGTAAGCACGTTGAATTTCGGGAATGATCGACCAAGCGGCTGGTATCGCCAGCACGGCGCCATCAAGCGCCGCCAAGCTGGTGTAGCGCTGACCATCCATCCGAGTCGCCAACGCCATAGGCATCTCCACCATGGGGGAAGAGAACTGGCCCCAATGAGTGTTGCTGCCGGTTCGATACACCGGCGTCAGGATCTCCAGGTCGCCTTGTTGGAAGTGCTGCACCAGGGAATCCCAGGACACCCCATTGATGAACTCCACAGACAATCCCAGGCTTTGAGCCAGCATCTGAATCAGCTCCACCGTGTACCCTCTGGGCTGTCCGGCGATGGAGTAGTCCAGTGGTGCCCAGTCCATTTCGTTGGCGATGCGCACGGTGCCGAGGCTGTTGAGGTAGTTCCGTTCCTGCTCACTCAGAGTGAGCGGCAGCAACTCTCTTCGGGGCATCTCGGTGGCAGCGTTGCTGGAGGCCACCAGCTTGCCACTCAGGTCATAGAGAAACACCTCACTGTGCTCTATGGGCGTGCCTGTGGCCAGTTGCCTGGAGAGGAACTGGGACATGGTGGACAGGGCAATATCCACGGCAATCACTGCCCCGCTCTCCTCCATCATCATTGAGAAAGTCTGGCCTGGGGCCTGAAGATGCTGAAACAGGTAGGGCTTTGTGCGGCTGGCGTTGATGGTATCGGCTATCTGAAACCAAGGGCGGGTTGTTGCGTCATAGTCACTGGGCTCCACCAGTTGGTGACTCACCTGAAACGCTTCATTGAGAAACAGGGTGCGCTTGACCCGCTGTCCCTCCTCCTGATGAATGAGCACCTTGGCAAACCTATCCGTCAGGGATGCCCCCAACTGCTCTCTGATCTGCGGGCTGGCTTCCAGGTTGATCAGCTCATAAAAGTCGCCATTGGCCAGACCCAGGTAAACGGCGTAGAACTCATTGTTGTTCTGCAGCAGATTGGCAAACAACCGGTCGGTTGCGTACTCATCCACCTGGCTGCCGTCGACCAGGGCTGCATTGCGGGCCAGGATCTCCACTGAATGGGCCGCCTTGGTATGCAGGCCCTCGACTTTGTCCTGGGTGTTTTTCGCCAAAATCTCCGCCTGAGCGGTCACCGCCTCGGTGGCAATTTTGGACGAGAAGAGGTACTGGAGGGTAATGGCGGTGGCGGCGGTGATCAGGGTGCCAATAATAAACACAAACACCACGGTAACCCTGATGGAAATACCCTTAATTCCAAAACGCGACATAGTGGTCACCTCAATCCCTGAGTTCGACAAATCCAAGTCAGGCACAATCAAAAAAGATCACGCAAAATACGCGATCCCTGATGGATCGCCGTGCATCTGCGGCCAAAAAGCCGTACGCAGACAGAAGCCCTTCCCTGCTCAATAATTACGCTACCGCTAATGAGTCGAAATAGAAAGCCACAAAGTATCAATATTTTGTGATTTGTGGCTGAGCCGTGACCTTGGCCATAGTAGACTGGGCCGTCTTGCCAACTTTCATCAGGAGCCACCATGCCCCATTTTGTTATCGACTGCGCCCAGGAGGTACTGGAGAACCAGTCTGAAGAGGTGATTTTAAGCACCATTCACCAGGCAGCGGTCAGCTCCGGACTGTTCAACGAAGCTGCCATCAAGGTACGCATCAACCCTTATGCTACCTATCTGGCCGGCGGCAAACGCGAACCCTTTATTCATCTGTTCGCCCACATTCTGACGGGGCGGACCCAGGAGCAGAAGGCGGCGCTGTCCCGGCTGGTGGTGGCAGAGCTTTCCCGCCTGTTCCCGGATCTGTCGAAGATCGCCGCCAATGTCTATGAGATGGACAAGGGCGATTACGTCAGCCGGCAGATGCTGGAACATGGCGAAAGTCACTGATGACGGTGCTGGTGACCGGCAGCGCCGGGCGCATTGGCCGAGCCATCTACATCCATCTGGCCAACCTGGGATACCAGGTTCGAGGCGTTGACCTGACACCCTGCTCTACCGCCGATCTGGTGGGAGATCTCTGTGACGACGAGGTGCGTCGGCAGGCACTGGAAGGCATCACTGCCTTGGTGCACACCGCAGCCCTGCATGCGCCTCATGTAGGTCTGGCGCCACAACAGCGGTTCCAACAGATCAACGTAACCCTGACTCAGCAGCTGGTCGAAGAGGGTGTCCGTCAAGGGCTGAAACAGGTGGTGTTCACCAGCACCACCGCCCTCTATGGCCACAGCTCTGAACCCACTCGGGGCCGAGCGGCCTGGGTGGACGAACAGGCAGTCCCCCAGCCCAGAACCGTCTACCACACAACCAAGCTGGAAGCGGAAAGCTGGCTAAGACGCTTCAGTGAGCAAACCGGTCTGCCTGTGACGGTGCTAAGGATGTCCCGCTGCTTCCCCGAGGCGGTTGACATAATGGCGGTGTACCGCCTCAACCGCGGCATCGATGCCCGGGATGTGGCGTGCGGACATGAGTTGGCCCTGCGCCGGTCCCTGCCCGGCTTCAACCTGTTTAACCTCTCCGCAGCTTCCCCCTTCACCCCGCAAGATACCCAGGCCCTTTATGAGGATGCCGCTTCTCTGATTCGCCAAACATTGCCAGAACTGGCCGTTGAGTTTGACCGAAGAGGCTGGAGCCTTCCCCACTCTCTGGACAGGGTGTACGACGCCGGCGCTGCCACCCGAGCTCTTGGCTGGCAACCCAAGCATGGCTTTGAGTCAGTTCTGGCCCTCTACGACCAGGGTTTGGCCGAAGTGCTTCCCCCAGGGTGGCAAGCGGCCAGGTAGGCAGCGCTCAAAAACAACAAAGCCCGACTCTGAACGAGTCGGGCTTTTTGTTGCTGTGAGCTTTAAGTATTAGGCCTTGTCTTTAGGCCCGAAGAAATAATCCAGGCTGGTAAACTTGCCGCCGCCCATAAAGTAGAGCGCCAGCAGCATCACAAAGTAGGTAATAGCAAACTCGATGCCGTTGTTCAGCACCACAAACTTGCCGGATGAGGTGAGCCAGTCGTAATTACCGTGCTCCTGCAAAATGGCCTTGGCACGCTCCAGCTTCTCTGGGGCCGCCATCACCTGCTCATTGGCCAACCAGCTGGAGGCATCGGCAATGGCCAGCCAACCATTCTCCCAGTGCACCGCAAAGGCGGCCACCAGCATGGTCACCATCAATGGAATGCTGATCAGCCGGGTAAACAGGCCCACAATCAGCAAAATGCCGCCGAAAAATTCAGTACCGGCCGCCAGGGCAGCCATCACTTCGGGAAACGGCAATCCCAACCCCCAATCCGGATTCCCAAACCAGGCGGCGGTGTCCTCAAAATGGCTCAGCTTGTTGTAGCCGGCTTGAATGAAAACCGGAGCCAGATAGAGGCGAAGTGCCAAAGGCGCCAGGCCTTCCAGAGACTGGGTCGCGCGAAAGAAGCTTTGCCACAAATTGATCAGAGCCTGCATAACCATATTCCTTTTAAGTTACTACTGACTAAGATGACCGGCGTGGACGCTCCTTGCTTTCATCAAAGTTAATTTTTCGATAAATCAGCCAGATCATCTATCAAAGAGCCTAGCTCACGATTCAGCTTCTTGCGCTGCTTTCCGGTGAGGCTAGCATTGATGGACTCCAGAGCGTCGGCAAAATTGTGCTGATTCATGCTGAGCTGCTCCTTGTAACCGGCAGGCCGAATCTTATCCGGGGTCACCAGCAGCAGCCTTAATTCACTCTTGAGCAGGGCACCGTCGCTGCGATTGCGCAGTGCTTCCCCGAAGCGCTCCTGCCAGGCCTGACGATAGGCCACCCAGAGGTCCATGGATTGATGGCGTTCATAGTTGAACTTGTTGACCGCCTCTTTCTGCAATGGCGTCAGCTTACCGACCCAGCGCTTGAGGCTCTTAGCGGTGCGTTTGTTCGACCGGCTGACCCGTTCATCAAACTCCTTCTTCAGGTAACGGTCGATGTCCTTCTGATTCTCCTTGGCCAACTTGGACAACAGTTGCTCCACCTGTTCGTCGGTCAGGGTCTGCATCATGGGCACCAGTCTGGGCATCAGGTGATCGAAGATCCTCAGCCAATGCTGCTCCAGGCTGCGGATGTGTCCTAAGGCGTCCTCTGAAGTGAGCTGATGATTAACCTGATGTCGGAGGGTGACCAGCTGGTCGCGGTATTTGGGCAGCTCTTCCCGACGATGCCATTGCAGCATCTCATCCACCATGGCTTCAAACTGCCTTTCCTGAGTGCGGGAGAGCTCCACATAATCAGCCACCTCCCACTCGATGATCCAGTCCAGCCAGTTATAGACAAACTTGGTACTGCATCCTGTCAGTACCAGTGCCACCAGGGTGACAATCAGCCAACGTCCCTTCAAATTCCTCTCCTCGATTGCGCCTTACTGCCATGTTAACTCATTGTTAGAGTTGGACTCTGGGTATTAAGTTCCGGCGAACAAGGTCAGAGTGTCAGCAAGGATTCCAGGCCGGTGTTCAGCAAATGACGGTACCGCTGAGCCCAGTTAAGCAGCAACGTCTGCTCGCCACCTTGCTGCAGCGCCAGCTCACACCAGTTCAGTGACGTTCTCAGGTAGAGATAGCCGGCGGCGTGCAAAGCCTTCGCCTCGGTGGAGTCGGGCTCCACCCCTTGGGCAAAATAGTAACACCTGCCCGCTTCGGCCATTGCCGGCCACTCCAGCATCAAACAGGCCAGATCCCACAGGGGATGACCGAAACCGGCGTATTCAAAGTCGATAAGCCTCAGTTGCTGTCCCTGGCTGAGCCAGTTGCCCAGGCTGGGATCATGATGGGTCATGCCCGGTGCAAGCCGGCTGCTCAGCATCTGCTGTTGCCAAACCAGAGCGTCGGTATCCAGGGCGGAGGCATAATCCACGACGCCGACATCGATGGGAAGCCGGTGGAAGGCCAGCAGGGTGCGCGCCGCAGCATCAGGGGTGAGGGTGTCCGCTCGGGCCCCCCAGCGCTGAGTGACGGCGAATCGATGGGCGGGATCCCAATAATACAGCGCAGGTGAAAGGCCGGCGTCCGCAGCCTGACGCCAGATAGTCTGTTCTAGGCGGCGATCGGCACTCATGCGGGCGCCACTGTCGTGCACCCGCAGCAGGGCCTCTGGGTCACTGGGCTGAATCAGGTAGAGGGCATTGGCGCTGCCGGTGCCAAAAGGACGCAGTGAAGCACCGGCGTATTCCGGCACCTCACTGAGCAGAGTATCAGGCGAAGGCAGGCTCACCCTGACTCCGATAGGCGTTGCGCCAGGTGAAATAGCTGGCCAGGGCCAGGCCCACATAGAGGACGAACAAACCACTGGTCAGCATCATCTGCTTGCTCATGTAGAGGTAGATGGAAACGATGTCGATCACCACCCAGTAGAGCCAGTTCTCCACCACCTTGCGGGCGGTCATCACCGTGCCCACCACCGCAAAACAGGTGGTGGCAGAATCCAGATAGGCCAGGTCGGCGTGGGTGTAGTTGTCCATCACGTAGCCCAGCCCAAGGGCCACCAGGGCGGTGATGCCGATGAGGCGGACATGGCTGGACAGACTCCAGGTCTGGTAACTCAGCCCCTCTCCCCGGCCGCCGTAGCGCCACTGCCAGAAGCCATAGAGGGCCATCAGCAGGTAGTAGCCGTTCAATACCGACTCCATCAGCAGGGAGACCTTCCAGAACAGCACCACGTAGATAAGGGTGCTGAAGAAAGCCGCCGGCCAACACCAGATGTTGCCGCGCATCGCCAGCAGCAGGTAGGCCAGGGCCAGCACCACGGCAACCCCTTCCCAGGCGGTCATGGCGCCGGCCTGGGCCAGCGCCTCGGTGATGAAATTACTCACTGTGGTCAAGGTTCACGCCACCGGGAATAAACTTGCAGACAAACACCCCTTTGCCCCACTCCTGATGGGCCGCCTTCATCTCGGTGGCCAGCAGCGCCATGATGACGTCATAGTCGCCACACAGCTGAGTGCTCATGCCGTTGGTCTTGCGCTGAATATCCGGGTAGGCATCCAGACGCTCGATAAACCACTTGATGGGCAGCAGGTACTGATCCTTTAACGGGTAAAGGCTGATCTCCACAGCAAGTTGCATGGTGTCTCCTTAGAAGTAGTCGTAACGGAAAGTCAGGCCAAACTGGCGGGGATCGCCATAGCGCACGTACAGGTGCTCCTGCCAGCCATCGTTAGGTTCATTGCCAAAGGTAAAGCCGCGCACGCCGTATTTCTCATCGGTGAGGTTGCGGCCCCACAGATAGAGAGCCCAGCGCTCCGCTTCATAACCGATCTTGGTGTTCCACAGCACATAGGAGTCAGACTCGGCGTTGCTGGTGGCGGAATCTGAGTAGTAGTAGCTGTCCTGACCGTTGGCCACCAAGTTAGCAAACCACCCCAAATCATGGCGATAGGTGGCCCCCAGGTTGAACTGGTAGCTTGGCGAGTGGGCCAGTTCACGACCACTGAGGTCTACCGGCGTGCCGTACTTATCGTTGTAGATATAATCGTCGTAGGAGGCGTCCAGCAAGCCCAGGCTGCCGTACAACTCCAGGTTGGCGGTCAGCGCCCAGCTGAAATCCGCTTCCAGACCATAGCTGGTGGAGCCGGTGGCGTTGGTGGTGTACAGGAAGAAGCGCTGCGGATTGTTAGGATCCTGGGTGGAAGCCTCAACCTGCTGGTCCTGACGATCCATGTAGAACAGAGCCAGATTGGTGGACAGAGCGCCATCAAGCCAGCCGCTCTTCACCCCAACTTCGTAGTTATACAGGGTCTCGTTGTCGAACTCCTTGGCGCCTGGCAGGTTCGCAGGCACATCCATGTTGAAGCCGCCGGCCTTGTAGCCACGGGCAATGCGCACATAGCCCAGGTGGTTGTCAGCAAGGTAGCGACTGGCAGACAGGTGTCCGCCCCACATGGTCTCGCTGGGAGAAAAGGCCTCACCACTGTCATCACTGTAATCGCTGCTGCGGTGCTCGACACGCAGGCCGGCGGAGAGAATCCACTCGCCCAATTCGCTGTCCAGCTGAGCGAAGATGGCGCTGTTGGTGGCCTCGTAGTCGGACTTGAGGAACACATCCTCCCAGCCGTTGTAGAAGCTCTGCAGATCGTTGGACTCATCCAGCTTCATGGCGTATACGCCCACCAGCCAGTCGGTGGTGCCACCAAAGATGCGGCCCTCTTCCCCGGAGACCAAACGCAGTTCCTGGCTGTAGGTGGTGCGCTCCTGCTGCTTATCCCACCAGTAGTCGTACTGGCAAGGCACCGCATCACCGGTTTCCCAGTCTTCGCACTGCAGGTTGCTCCAGTAATCCGGGTTGGCCCAGTCGCCGTCGTAGGCATGACGCGCCTCGGTATCGGCAAAGCTGGTCACAGACACCAGAGACACGGCGCTGCTGGCCGCCCAGCTGAGTTTCAAGGACGCGCCAGTGGTGGTCTGGCTGTCTTCACCGGGCTGGTCGGTCAGGGTATCGAAGCCGTTGTTGTCCAGGGTCCAGGCGTCATAGCCATTGTCCAGGTCCGCATGGAGCACCGTCAGATCCGCAGTCAGGCTGTCGCTGGCCAGCCAGCGCAGTTTCAAACGGCCGGTCAGCTCATCACGCTCGTTGGTGTCATCGCGGCCCAGGTAGAGGTTGTCGCGGAAGCCGTTCTGCTGAGTCTGCTGCAAAGACGCGCGATAGAGCAAGGTATCGCTGGCACTGCCGCTGGCATAAGCGCCCAGGGCCATCAGGTCATCTTCGCCCAGAGTCACTTCGGTGCCCGCTTCGAAGTTCTCGGTCGGGTCGTTGCTCTTCACATAGATAAGGCCCGCCAGGGCGTTGGCACCGTAACGGGTACCCTGAGGACCACGCAGCACCTCCACCTGATCCAGGTCGAACAGGCTGGCCGCCATGCCGATGCCGGACAGGTCGATGTCATCGACAATGAAGCCCACAGAGGCGTTGGGCGCTCCCTGATACTCCTCCTGCTCACCCACGCCGCGGATCTGGAAGTAGCGCGGTCGCGAGGAAGCTCCAGCCCAACTCAGGTTGGGGATGTTCTTCAGCACATCTTCGAAGTGCTCGCCCCCCTGCTCCTGCATGCGGGCGGTGTCGACCACGGTGACACTGGTGGGCAGACGAGCGATGTCGGCATCACGAAAATCTGCATTGACGGTAATGGTTTCAATCTCTTGGGCCTGGATGGAGCAGGAGACCGCAAGGGCAACAATGGAAAGCTTGGTGCGCATGTCCTTTAGACTTCTCTATTACTAAAAGGGAATACGACCGGATTTGGGGCAGGGACTTCAAGGCTGGGCCTTTCCTACGCCGGTATTATCCGGATCAGGTTCGCGGGTTTTCCAACTGGAATCTCAGTATCTTTGCAGACACACCCCGAGGCAGAGTGCAGTATACCCCGCCCCCGCTCCCTGAATCCACGCTGAATGGTGCCGGCGCCGCATTTTTGCTCAATGATGCCGCGCCCACATGGCTTTAAAAAAGAAAAAAGCCACTAAAATTAGTGGCTTTAAAAGATTCTCTGGCTGTCAGTTATTCATCGACCACCCGGCGGACGCTGAGCTCAAACTCCACCGCGCCCGGGCTCAGGGCCACAGCACTGACCTGACGGCGCTCTCCTCCGGCCAGGTTGATGGCCCGCCAGCCACGATTGGCCGATTCCATCTCCTTACCGGTGTCATCGAAGAAGACGAAGCGGTATTGCAGGTAGAGGTCGCCGGAGGATTTGGAGGTCAGTTCCGCCCGCCCCTGCAGGCGACCGGCCAGAATCGACTTATTCAGTTGCGTCACCGACAGGTCCCTGGCGAGGGCGGCGTTATCCACCTTCAGCTTCTCGGCGTCTGAACGGGCCACCAGGCCGGAGGTGGTGGTCGTGCAACCGCCGAGCACCAAGCCGAGAAACAAAATCGATATCCAATGACGCATAACTGACTCTCCTAGTCGATAAGGAAGTGTGCCCTGGCTGTAGCTATGGGCTGTTTCCGGTTCGTTTGCCAACAGCTTACCGAAACGTTAGCCACTCGGCGACCCTGGCGGGTGATGCGGCATTCGGCAAAGGTCTCTCGTGCGTAGCCGGCGCGCAGATAATCGATGGAGAAGTCCACGATCTTCGGCACCCGGGCAGTATGCAAGATCACCATCAGCTGCACCATGGCAGACATCTCCATGAAACCGGCGATCACCCCACCATGGAGTGCCGGCAGCATGGGATTGCCCATGTTGTCCGGGTTGTTGGGCAGGCGAAACACCAGCTCCTCTCCCAGCTGTTCGCAGTTCATTCCCAGGTGTTGGGCATAGGGGATCAGTGCCAACAGCTCGGTATAATCTCTGTCGGCAACCGCTTGCTGGACAACGGGTTTAATGTTCATGCCTTGTCCTCCCCAAGCAGGGCATCACGAAACGCTTCGGTCACCAGCTCCGGTCCAATGCGCATAAAGGAGCAGACCACCTGGGCGATGGGGTCATCGATGGACTCCTGATAGGCGATGCCACGGGTAAAGGCGACGGAAGAGGTCAGCTTGAAACACTCCACCATGGCGTAAACAGGCTGATCCGGCTTGGCGGCCTTCATGTAATCCACCCGCAGATCCAGGGTAGGACACAACTCCAGCTGCTCTTCGCGGGCGTAGATGGCGCAGATCACCGCCGCACCTGAGGCGGTATCCATCAGGGTGGTGATCACCCCGCCGTGGAGGACCTTGGACTCCGGGTAGCCCACCAGCTCGGGCTCGTAGGGAAGGCGCAGCAGAACGTGGTGCTCGCTGGCCTCCAGGCAATCAATGTTCAGCTTGCGACACTGCGCCAGCTCATTGACGAACCGACCCGCCAGATCGGTCAAAGGGAAAAATTCAGGGTTAACAGGTTGCATCACAATGCTTGGAATTCCTTATCTTGGGGCTTTATCTAAGCAACATCAGTGTGCTTTTCTGCCTAAAAAACAGAGTTCAAGACAGCAATAAAGGATATCACTGAAGCTCGTTTACCGCTATTTGGCGGCCATTACCCCCAGTTTTCGGGTGGAAATCTATCGCTCCACCCCGACAAGCGAATATGACACAGGATGCATCCGGGCCCCTTACCTATGCCAATTGAGCCAGCAGTGACTGACACAGGGCTTTGAGCTGGGCAGCGTCCTGGGGGGACATCCCCGCACGACAAGCCATCGCCTGGGGCACCTCTTTTGCCTGCTCCTTGAGCGCTTTGCCCTCATCGGTCAGGGTGATCACCCTGACCCGCTCATCCTGCTGACTGCGGCCGCGAACCACCAGCTCCTTGCCTTCGAGTCGCTTCAACAGCGGCGTCAGGGTTCCGGAGTCCAGATTCAGTTTCTCCCCCAGGTCCTTCACGCTCATACTCTGGTGCTGCCAAAGCAGCATCATCACCATGTACTGAAGATAGGTGAGATCCAGCTTGTCCAACAGGGGACGATAGGCCCTGACCACTGCATTGGCCGCGCTGTAGAGAGGAAAGCAGATCTGATTTTCAAACATCAGCTCCGGGCAACTCGTGTCCTGACTCATAAATGACTCCACAATATAATTGCGCACAATATAGTTGATTTATCTCAGGAGCTCAATTAGCATTGCGCACAACCTAATTGCCAACTATTTGAATGGAGTCTCCATGATTGACCACTACAGCCTCTCCCTTGCTGCCCTGCTGCTGATGCTGGCGACCATGATGGTACAAACCCTGGTCGCTACCCTGGCCCACCGTAAACAGAGCCATTACGTGCCGGGTATAGTGGATGATGCCCTGAGTCACGACTCCTTCGTGTTTCGCAGCCACCGCACCTATCAGAACTCACTGGAAAACGTGCCCCTGATGGCACTGAGCCTGCTGGCTGCCATGGCTGTGGGTCTGGAGCCCCTTACCCTGGGCATCATCGCCTGGGTATTTGCCCTGGCGCGCATCCTTCATATGGCCCTCTATTACGCCATCGCCACCGAGAGCAATCCCAGCCCGCGCAGCTATTTCTTCCTGATCGGCCTGGTCAGCAATCTCGTACTGCTGGTTCTGATTGCACTGGACCTGATGAGCTAGGCAGCACCTTATGCCTCCCGGTGTTTCCCCGCCCTCAGAGTGTCAGTGGCGACAGAGGAGGCCGGGGTGGCTGGGTCGCGACAGGTGGACGCCGGCCAGCCTTAGGCGGGGGACACCGACTCTCTGGCCTTTCCATTTCATCAGAGGCGATCTAAAGTCGCTCTAATAGATTAATTTTTAGGCTTTTTGATTGAACTGGAGTCACATTATGGGCAGCTCCCTGATACTGCATCACTACCAGCTTTCTCCCTTTTCCGAGAAGATACGCCTGATGCTGGGAGCCGCAGATCTCTCCTGGAAATCTCTGTTGGTGTCCCCCCTGCCCCCGCGGCCCGCAACCGATCCCCTTACCGGAGGCTACCGCCGCATCCCCGTCGCCCAGTTTGGCGCCGATCTGGTGTGTGACAGCCAGTTGATTGCCGAGGAGATCAGCCAGATGAGCGACAAGGCGTATCTGGCTCCATCCAGTTCCAGCCAGGAGGCCCGAGAGTTCGCCACCTTTGCCGAGTCCACCCTGTTCTTCGGTGCCGCATCCTTGGTGCCGCCCAAGCAGGCGCTGAGCGAGCTCAGGCGCCACCTGTCGCTGTTTGATACCGCCCGCTTTATCTGGGACCGCCTGGGAATCGCCCGGGAGACCCGGGGAAACCTGTCCATGACCGATGGGGCGAAGCGCTTTCGCAAGGCACTGGCGGATGTGGATGAACGTCTGCAAGGGGAGTTCCTGTTCGGCGAACAACCCAGTCACGCCGATTTTGCCCTGTACCATCCCTTGTGGTTCCTGAGTCAAGTCGGTGCTGTGCCCCTCTCCCCTAAAGTCACCCGACTTAATGCCTGGTACAGCCGCATGAGCGAGTTTGGTCATGGCCAGCACAGCCGCATCAGTGCCAGAGACGCCCTTGCGGTGGCGGCGGCGTCACAGCCCCGGGGAGTACTGCCGGAGTTTCGCGACCACCCTGACGTTGGCCAGGAGGTGATCATCTCGCCCACGGACTACGCCAAGGTGGGGACCCGAGGCCAGCTGGCCGGTGTCAGCGAACAACGCTGGATACTCAGGCGCGAAACAGGCCGATTCGGAACGGTTCATGTCCACTTCCCCCGCAAAGGCTACCGGATAAGCAGCAAGGGCTAAGGCCGTCATAGACAACTGCGCAGCTTGGGTCTATACCCTAATGCAGCAAAGTTAAAGCTCTGACCTGAGGCATGTTTATCTTTGGTGTTCAGCATTTGGCCGAGAATGACGATGACTGAATGGTGGTTGTCAGTCGGCCCCGAAGGGCGATTTGCTCAGTCTGGATACCCATTCATTTCGGGCCCGGTGTCGACCCATCGAGGTCATAATGGCTGGATTCTGACGCCAAATTGTCGGTAAAGGTCAACACACCCTACCCCCTTCTATTGGATGATTCAGTCTGGATTCAGTGGATGGGTTATAGCCTTTGCTGCCCGTTTTTTGACCCTTACCGGCGTTCAACAGGAGCATGAGATGATCCGCTTTACCAAGACCCTGGCGTTAATAGGCGCCTCAGTCCTGATGTTTGGCTGTGCCACAGGCAACACCCCGGAGGCCAAGAAGGCCAATGCCCATAAGGAGGCGCAATCTGCCCTGTCCAAGATCGTGGCCGAGCACCCAGAAGCAGAAACCGACCTGAATAAGGGCGTGGCCCACCTCATCTGCACCGGCAGCGACAGCTATCTGTTTGCCCTGTCCAGCGGCGGTGGCATCTGCGAACTGAACGAGGGCGGCAAGCTCTCCTACTGGCGGTTCGCCTCTGCCGGTGCAGGAGCCGGCATTGGCTGGAAGAAGGTGGCCTATGTGCAGATTTTCCTCAACCAGGAGGCAGTGACCCGCTTCAAGGATGCGGGCTTCGATGGCCAGGCTCGTGCGGAAGCCAGTGCCAAGCTGGAAGACACCGACAGCCAGGCCTCTGCCAATCAATCTGTGGATGTGGAGGGGATCATCACCTATCAGGTGAACCTGATGGGCGCCGCCGCCCAGGCCACGGTGCAGGGATTCAAGTTCTGGCAGACGGACTTCACCGAAGATTTCGTGCAAAACGCCGGATAGGCAGGCACAAAAAAAAGCAGCCAGTTGGCTGCTTTTTTATTGGGTCATTACACCGCCAGCATGGGCCCGAGAGGCTTACCCCCGAGCAGGTGCATGTGGATGTGGAATACCTCCTGACCACCGTGCTGGTTGCAGTTGATGATCAGGCGATAGCCATCGTCATCGATACCGGCTTCCTTAGCCAGTTTGGCAGCCACGGTCACCATTCGACCCAGGGCCGGCTCATCCGCCGCCTTTACATCATTCAGGGTGGGGATCAGGATGTTGGGGACGATCAGCACATGCTGTGGCGCCCTGGGGCTGATGTCCTTGAAGGCGGTGACCAAATCGTCCTGGTAGAGGATCTCTGCCGGGATCTCTCGACGGATAATTTTGGAAAAGATGGTTTCTTCGGCCATTTTACAGGCTCCCGCTAGTCGGTTTTGTCCAAGAATCTCAGTATACTTGGCAAATCAAAGTTAGGGAAACCGCCACAACAGGAATCGGCCCCGATCCGCTCCACTCCCACGGGAGTACAAAGGTTTACCCTCAAGGACCGCGTCCATGAACCACCCCGGACCCAGCCAAAGGATATCAAGACCATGTTGCTCTACCGCATCTGTCCCATCGACCCTCACGCCCACCTGTTTGAAGTCACCCTGGAGGTCGGCAGTTGCCACCCGGGTCAGCGCTTCTCCCTGCCCAGCTGGATTCCCGGCAGCTATATGGTGCGCGACTTCGCCCGCAACCTGATTGAAGTAAAGGGCTTTGACGGCGACCGCCAGATCAAGCTGACCCAGCTGGATAAGCAGCGATGGCAGCTGGAGGAGGACTGCGATGCCCTGACCCTGAGCTACCGGGTGTACGCCTGGGATCTGTCCGTACGCAGCGCCCACCTGGATCAGACCCATGGCTTCTTCAATGGCACCAGTGTTTTCTTGAAAGTTGAAGGCCGTGACGCGGAATCGGTTCAGCTGGAGATCCTGCCACCACCCGGTACCCAATATGGCGCCTGGCGAGTGGCCACCGCCATGCCGCTGGCAGACAACACCGAACGCTACGCCTTCGGCCGCTACCAGGCCGCCAACTACGATGAGTTGATTGATCATCCCGTGGAGATGGGCACCTTTACCCTGGCCAGCTTCCAGGCCCGGGGCGTGCAGCATGACCTGGTGCTCACCGGCCGCCATTGGGCCGACACCGACCGTATCTGCGCCGACCTGAAAAAGATCTGCGAAACCGAAATCGATCTCTTTGGCGGTCAGGCTCCCTACGATTACTACCTGTTCATGACCATGGTCCTGGGGGAAGGCTTTGGTGGCCTGGAACACCGCGCCTCCACCGCCCTGGTGTGTGGTCGCGGCGATCTGCCCGCCAAAGGCGAGCCCGACATGACCGAGGGCTACCGCACCTTCCTGTCCCTCTGCTCCCACGAGTATTTCCACAACTGGAACGTCAAGCGGATCAAGCCCGCCCGCTTTGTGCCCTATGATCTGGAGCAGGAGAGCTACACCAGCCAACTGTGGGCCTATGAGGGGATCACCTCCTACTATGACGACTGGCTCACCTACCGTGCGGGCTGCGTCGACCGTGACACCTACCTGACCATGCTCGGAGAGCTGATGACCCGGGTCACCCGAGGCTCTGGCCGTTTCAAGCAGAGCCTGGCCGACAGCTCCTTCAATGCCTGGACCAAGTTCTACAAACAGGATGAAAACGCTCAGAACGCCATCGTCAGCTACTACACCAAGGGCGCAATGTTTGCCCTGTTCCTGGACCTGTCTATCCGTAAGGAGACCGACGGCAAGGCCAACATCGATCACCTGATGCAGCGGCTGTGGGCAGACTATGGCAGCCAGGGCATAGGCACCGAAGACGACACCCATCAGCAGATCGTCAGCGAGCTCATCGGCCGGGATGCCTCGGACCTGTTCGCCTGGTTGCACTCCACCGAGGACCTGCCGCTGGCGCCCCTGCTTGAAGAGTTCGGCATTGAGCTGAGTCTGCGCACTGCCACTGCCAACACTGACAAAGGGGGCACTCAAGGCGAAGGCCTGACCACTGAGCTTGGCGCCAAGTACAGTGTCGCTGGCCTGGGCGTCAAAATTGTCAACGTTGCCGAAGGTGGCAGTGCTCACAAGCTGGGTCTGGCAGCCGGCGATATTCTGGTGGCCGTCGATGGCCTGCAGGTCAGCGGCGATCTGGACAAGCGCCTGAACCGCTACGGCGTGGGCGCCCGCCTGCAGTGTCACTGGTTCCGCCGGGATGAGCTGATGAGTGGCGAGCTGGAGTTAACCGCCGCCGCCCAATCCACCAGTGTGCTGGCAGTAACCGACGAGGAAAAGGCGGCCAGGTGGCTCTGAGCAACACTGTGATTGCACTGTGATCACTGAACAGTTCAACGCCTTTCTTGCTGAGCTGGGGGGTGCCCAGGGCGCTCCCCTGCCCCCACTGGCCAGCTGTCAGGCTCAGACGCTGTCCAAAGGCTCGGTGCTCCTGCCCCAAGGGGCCCAGCAAACCCATGGTTTTTTTCTGGGCAGCGGCGTGCTGCGCGCCTGTCACTACTCCGATGACGGCCAGGAGCATTGCAAAGAGTTTTATTTTCCCAATGAGCTCTGTTTCCTCTACGCCAGCTGGCTAGATGGGCGCCCCGCCGACTACCAGCTGGAAGCCCTCTCCCGCGTAGAGGTCCTCAAAGTCCCCCTCTCCCTGCTGGCACTGCCCCAGTGCCAGAGGCTGGTCCTGGCACTGATGAAACAGCAACTGCTGTACAAGGAGGAGAAGGAGGCGTTTTTCCTGCTCAATACGCCCCAGGAACGTTATCTGGCTCTGCTCAAGCGCTGGCCCGAATGGCTGGACTGCATCAGCCAGGCCCAGTTGGCCCGCTACATTGGCATCAGCCCCATCAGCCTGTCACGGATTCGCCGGCGCATTAACCAAGGTTAATGCCGGGAAACGCAAATAGAGCGAGACTGACGCCAACCTAAGCTGTACCCGGATTGCCCATGTCTCCCTTTCTCATCTCCCAGGCCCTGGTGGCCGTCGCCATACTGCTGGATCTGAGCTCTTTCCAGTTTCGCCAACGCCGCCGCATTCTCCAGTGTCTGTGCCTGTCCACCCTGCTGACCTCGGTGCACTTCGGGCTGCTGGAGCAGTGGACCGGCGCCGGACTGATGCTGCTGGCCAGCGCCCGCTTCGCCGTCAGCCTCTTCAGTACCGCCAAGGGCTGGCAAGGGGTGTTTGTGGTTGCAGGCGTTGGGGTCACCCTGTTGACCTGGGCGGGCCTGCCCAGCTTGCTGAGCGGGATTGGCAGCACCATCCAGACCCTGGCCGCATTTCGTCGCTGCGATCGCCAGCTCAGGCTCACCATGCTGGTGGGCATCAGTTTCTGGCTGGCCCACAACATAGTGATAGGCTCTCCCATGGCCATCGCGTTGGAGTCGCTGTTTATCCTGTCCAACCTGGTTGGGTATCAGCGCCACTACGGCCTGCCCGGGTTTGGGAGCAAACAGGGTGTGCACGCCAAGAGCTGAGCCCACCCCTGGTTACCCACGGCTGAGGCATCAGCCGCTTTTCTTCGCGCTGACACGCGCCCCTTATCTAAACTGGTTCACCGAATGCAGTGTTCGAAAATAGTGTTGTTCAATTCCATGGCGATCCTCGGCTGATTTTGGTACAAATCAGAGAACAGGTTCTGAAGCCACAACGCTGAACTAAGGTCGACTGGCAATTTCCCTAGGGGCGCCCATACTTGAGTTCAGTAGGTTAAGGAGGTTACTGATGCAGTCCAGAACTGAACTCAATACCCTGTTACACAGGCGCTTTAAAGACGCCCAAACCATCTCGGAGCTGCGAGAGCGTCTGCGTGATATCGAAGAGGAGCTGCATCAGGTGTTCGCCGATGAACTGGCGCAGTTTGTTGCTCCCGAAGAGGAACACAAGAAGGTATCCTGAGCACCAGAACCCAAAACGCCTCGCAATCGCGAGGCGTTTTTTGTTGGTGGGGTGTTCGAATCAGTGCACCGCCTGATAGATGGCGCTGTGCCCTTTCACCCAGTCGCCGTTTTTCAGATAGTAGGCCTGCTGGTGCATCTCACCGTCCACAAGACGCACCTCGGAGCGGACCTCTTTGATCCCCTCTCCTGCGCCGGCGACCTGCTCATGAAAATAGAACACGCCATCTTTGGCGTACGCGGTACCCTTGGTGTAGAAGCCTGCGGTGGTGAAGTAGTAGAACACCAGGCTTTTCGCCTGCTCATCCCACACCATCATGGTCTCCCCCTCATACTGCCCCTTGTTGAGGGAGTGGGTAATGCGCACCGCCTTGCCCTGCAGGGCTGGTTGCCACTGGGACACATCGATCACCGGCTTCTCCGGAGTCGAATCGGAAAACTCACCACGCCACACTTTACCCAGGAAAGGGCGCAGGGGCTCCAGCTTGGGATCCAGGTCCCAGCCCCAGGCGGGCTGAGCCAACAACAGGAAAATCAGGGCTATCCATCTGGCCATCATGCTGTCCTTTTTTGATTTTCAAAATAGCGGGTTAACGCCTTATCCCAACGCTGAACAAACTCTTCCCAAAACCCGTCATCCAGGCGTTCCAGCTGCTTGTCGCCCCTGGGGCCTATGGCGGTATACAGGTAGTTGAGCTGGATGACACACCCCTGGGGTGCTGGGCAGACGCCGATACGGATACGGGTAAGCAATTGTTCAGGAAGGGTTTTAAGCAGTTCCAGTTGGCCCTTTTCTGGATCTGACTCCAGGACATACCAGGTGGCTGGCCCGGCGGGCTCCTGGGTAGTGAAGACACAGTCTGACTCGACTCGGCCACTGTTACTCCACACCATGAGAGGATCCCATCCTGGTACCCATTCGCGCTCACGCACCGGACACATCAAAGGAAACACCTCTGATGCGCTGTGACTGCTGCGGATCTCGCCGCGATACTGCTTTGACTGGCGGGGACGGACGATCATCTTGCACTCCATGGAAAATGGCGAAAAAAGAGCAACTTTTTTCGCCGTTTACCTTCGCTCCTAAGGAGACTATAGCAAGAAATGACCGGGAGGCTATTGGCTGTTTATCGCCTCAATGGCGGCTTTGCGAGCTTCCCACACCTGGCCACGTCCGTTGACGGTCAGCCCCAGGTCGGTGATCAGGCCCCCTTTCAGGTCGTAGATCCAGGCGTGAACACTGAGATCCTGGCCCCTGTCCCAGGCAGCCTTACAAATGGTGGTCTGGCAGACATTGGCGGCCTGCTCGATGGCATTGAGCTCGCACAGGCGATTGCCACGGTCCTCGGTGCTCATCTCGTCCAGCAGCAGCTTGTGGTCCTCGTAGGTGTCACGAACGTGACGCAACCAATTGCTGGCCAGGCCCAGGTAATCCCCCTGCATGGAGGCGTTGACACCACCACAGCCATAGTGACCACAAACGATGATGTGTTTCACTTTAAGAACATCAACGGCGTACTCAATGACCGACAGGCAGTTCATGTCGCTGTGAACCACCACGTTGGCGATATTGCGGTGAACGAAGATCTCCCCTGGCGCCAGATCGATGATCTGGTTTGCCGGCACCCGGCTATCGGAGCAGCCGATCCACAGGTATTCAGGAGACTGTTGCTCTACCAGCTGGCTAAAAAACTCTGGATTCTCTTTCTCGACGCGCTCGGCCCACTGCTTATTGCGCTCAAACAGATGATCAAGATCTGCCATCTTCATACCCCGTTGTGTAAATACTGCGATGCATTATATAGATTTTTATTCAGTAACTGGTCGAAACACCTTAAAACAAAGTTCGGAAATTCTGGCGTTTTTCAGTTGGTTAATTATCATTAAACCAGATTTGAACAATTTTTGGACCCTTGGATGAGCCAAATTCAACTGCGGCCGGCCAACTGGGAAGACATTCCCGCCATCCAGGTGGTGCGCAATGCCGTGCGCGAAAACCGCCTGTCGGTCCCCGGCAGCATCAAGGATGCCGATGTGGCCAGCTACCTGAAAGAACGAGGCCGGGGCTGGGTCTGTGAAGTGGGCGACCGCATCGTTGGCTTCTCCATTGCTGACGCCGCCGATGCCAGCATCTGGGCCCTGTTCCTGCTGCCGGAATGGGAGGGCCAGGGATTGGGTCGACAGTTGCTGGACGCCGCCTGTGACTGGCTGTTTGCACAAGGGGTGAAGGAGATCCGCCTCTCCACCGACGCCCGTACCCGGGCCCATGGCTTCTACCTGCACCTTGGCTGGCAAGAAGCCGGGACCAAATGCAACGGCGAGGTCAGGCTGACCTTTCGCCGCAATCACACCCTTCAGGGCGCCAACCGCTCCACCTGCCAGTGAGCACCATCAGAGGTATAGAGGAACCTGTCGTGCAGACGACGATCCCCGCCCTGCCAGAACTCCACCGAGTCCGGCTTCACCCGATACCCTCCCCAGAAATCCGGCAAAGGCACCTCACCCTTGGCAAATTTCTGCTTCAGCTCTAGAAATTTGGACTCAAGCACTTGCCTGGCAGAGATGCGACTGCTCTGCTGAGAGACCCAGGCACCGATCTGGCTGTCCTTGGGACGGGTGACAAAGTAGGCCAGAACCTCCCTCTTGGTCAGAGGCTCGGCTTCTCCAGTGAAATGCACCTGACGTTCCAGCTCATGCCAGGGCATCAGCAAACTGACCTTAGGGTTGTGGGCCATGTGCTCTGACTTACGGCTGCCCAGGTTGGTGAAGAACACCAGGCCATCCCGATCAAACTTCTTCAGCAACACGATGCGTTGAAAGGGCTGGCCCTGGCTGTCGACGGTAGCCAGGCTCATGGCGGTGGGGTCCGACAATCCTGCTTCACTGGCCTGGTGCATCCAGATTTCAAACAGTGCCATGGGCTCCTCAGGGAGATCCTTGCGGCGCAAGCCGCCCTTTAGGTACTCACGGCGAACATTGGTGTAATCGGCCACTCTCTACTTCCTTGATCTACAAATTATTCTTGTCGGCACTGACGCCGCTCTTCCATCATTCTACTGCTCTGTTGACCTTTTGCTAAGCACCACTCTGACGATTTCTCTGACGCCGGTACTGCTCCGGGGTGGTCCCGGCCAGCCGGCTGAACATGGTGATAAAAGCCGAAGGGCTGGAGTAGCCCAGCTCCAACGCCACCTGGTTGACCTTCATGCCTCGGCGCAGCATTCCCAGGGCTTCGAGGAATCGCAGCCGCTGTCGCCAGTCGCTGAAGCTCATCCCCAGGTGACGATGGAAATGGCGAGTCAGGGTGCGTTCGGTGCTGTACACCCGCTCCGCCCACTGGGCCAGGGTGCGCTTGTCCGAGGGATCCTGCTGCAGGGCGGCCAGAATGGGTTTGAGCAGCGGATCGTCACTGTGGGGCAAATAGGCCGCCATGGGCTCCTCTCGGAGCAGTTGATCCACCAGTACCATGGCCAGACGATGGTCTTCCGGCGTGCTGGCATACTGTTGCTTGCGATCGGCGAAATCCTCCATCACCGCCCGGAACACCCCGGAGAGGCGGATCATGCAGGCCTTGCCCGGCAGCCTGGCCGAGAGTTCAGGACGCAGATAGAGGGCCCGGTAACTGACCTTCTGCCGGCTGTAACTGGTGTGCTCCACCAGGGGTGGGATCCAGATGGCGTACTGAGGCGGAGACAGGAAGGGGCGGCCATCTACGGTAATTTCGATCACCCCCTGCTCCACCACGTTCAACTGACCCCAGGCGTGGCTGTGAGGCAGGAAGGTGGTGTCGGCAGCGATATCTTCCCGGTGGAGATAGATATCACTGGCGGAAGTTTCAAATGGCAGCGGATATCGCTCCAAAACTTCGCTGGCAAGCTCCTGATCCATAACTGTTCTGTACCGATCACAAAAAACTGTCCTGAGAGCATAACACCTTGTCAGAAAATCGTTATATCTATTTTTGCTGTCACATTTACAATGCGCTCCCGTAGTAGATAACCCTTTTCGTGTGGAGTCGTTGCCTGTGAGCAAATCCGCCTACCTCTTCCCCCTGGCAACCGTGATCGCCTGGGCGGGAAACGGTATTGTCAGCAAGATGTCCGTGGACGTGGTCAGCCCCGGAACCATTGCCTTCTATCGCTGGTTGCTGGCCGCCCTAGTGCTGCTTCCCTTTGTGGCGCCCACCCTGTGGCGCCAACGCCGGGCCATTCGCAAGCACTTTTTTAAGCTCAGTGTCCTCGGTGCCCTGGGCATGGTGGTGCTGCAGACCCTGACCTATGTCTCCGCACAGACCACCTCTGCCACCAACATCGCGCTCATCGGCTCCGTGGTTCCCATGATGACCATGGCCTGGGGCGTGGTGCTGAACCGGGAGGCGCCCACCCAGGGCATGGTCGCCGGCTCGCTGATCTCCTTCCTGGGTCTGTCTGTGCTGCTGACTCAGGGGCACCCCCTGGACCTGCTTAACCAAAGTCTGAACCAGGGTGACGTGCTGTTGCTTCTCGGTGCGGTCTGTTACGGCCTTTACGGGGTGTTGCTGCGCAAGTGGAAACTGCCCTTCTCCACCTGGCCCTCTCTGTTTTTGCAGATGAGTATGGGCGCCCTGTGGCTGCTGCCGGTCTACCTGACCCAAGCTGACAAGAGCGTGTCCATGGAAGCCTGGCCCATGGTGCTGTTCGCCGCTCTGGTGGCCTCCCTGTTCGCCACCTACAGCTGGCTGCGGGGCATTCAGGCCCTGGGCGCCAACCGCTGTACCGCCTTTATGAACCTGAACCCGCTGATTGGCACCGGCCTGGCGGTCTGGCTGCTGGGCGAAAGCCTGTCCCAGGCGCATTATCTTGGCGGCGGTCTCACCCTGTTGGGGGTGTTTCTGACCCAAAGGCTCAAGTCTCCGGCCAGACTGCGGCGCAAACGCCAGCCGCTGCCTGAGAGCTAACCGGCCCAATAAAAAAGGCCAGCCCCGGGGGGCTGGCCTTTTTGTCTCTTTGCTGACGGCAGCCGGGCTTAGAACTTCCAGCCCAACTGCAGTGCGGCGCCGCGCTCTTCGTCATCGCCGAACTGAGCCGCCAGATCCAGGCTGAAGCTGTCCCAGGGGGTGATCCCCAGGCCCACGGTCAGCAGGTCCTCGTAGTTGTCAGACAGGTCCGTAACATAGCCGCCACGCAGCTGAATATGGGTCCAGGTCAACTCCAGGCCGGTGCGCACCATCTGGCGAGGCTGCAGCAGTTGAGGGGCGTTGCTATCCACCACGAAAGACTCGTCTTCAACCAGGTCCGCCTCCACCGTGGCACCGAAGATCCCCTTCTGCCAAGCCACCGCCGCAGCGTAAGTGGGCTCCAGGCTGATGGTGTTGCCCTCCACATTGTCGATGGAGTGTTTGATCAGGTTGTAGCCCACCAGACCGAAGCGCCAGTTGCCGTAGCTCTTGTAGAAGCCCAAATCCAGGTTGAAACCGGAGTCATCGCTCAGGTACTCATCCTCGAAGTAGTCATCGTTGTCGTAGTTATTGATGTTGGCGCGATAGAGATAGGTGTCCAGTCGCTGGTACTTGGGCGACACACCGACACTGAACTCACCGATGCTGGGCAGTTTAAACTCACGGGCCAGGTTCAGTGCCACTTCGGACACCACCACGGCATGGGCCACCCCCTCGGACTGCAGCTGGTCAGGGTCGAAAACGCCGGTCACCAGTGCCTGTTCAACCAGGACCCGGTCGTTATCGTCGTAATCGAAATCACCGTTGCCCACCACATAGCCGCCAATGGTCAGGCCCCAGGCCAGCTTCTTGGAGGGAGCAAAAATTCCCAGGTCCAGGTTGGCTTCGCCAACCAGGCGGGTGTTATCCAGGGCTTCCAGTTCGCGCAACAGGGCGTCGGCATCGGCCTGAGTGGGTGGATCATTGGGATCCATGGCGTTGATCTTATCCTCGAAGCGCTCAATGGCGTCCTGAGTATCATCCACCTGATCCAGAGCATCCTCATACTCCTTGGCCAGGGCATTAACACCCAAGCGGATATAGAGGTCATCGCTCTCTTGAAAACGGGTTAACAGGGCGGGGTTCAGAGGGGCGCGGGTGAAATCGCCGCTGGCGATACCTGTGTAGCCGGCACCGGCACTCTTGGCGTCCATGCCTACTACGGCACTGGCGGGCGCGGCGATGGCCATCAGGGCCAGACTCACTACGGATAACTTCATCATCTCTACCTATCTGCGTGGTATTTATTGTGCTGCCTGGTGCAGCGATGTAGGACCGGCCGGTTATCACGACAAACGATCCCAGGTACTACAGCGACAGCCTGGACCACTCCCTTAAATCGGCTTACAAATTTAAGCCACAGCGTCGGGACCAGGCTGTTCCTCCTGTATCGGCCTTCCCGGCCAAAGTGTTAATACAAAAACACCCCGCCGAGGCAGGGTGTTGAATTGTAGCAAGATTTAATTTACCAAATCTTTACGCGCTTCTCGGGTGGCAGATACATGGCATCGCCTTCCTTCACCTCAAACTGGGTGTAGAACTCGTCCATGTTGGACAGAGGACCGTTAGCACGGAACTGAGAAGGAGAGTGCGGGTCAGTGGCTACACGGTTACGCAGCGCCTGCTCCTTGTACTTGCCACGCCAGATCTGACCCCAGCCGATGAAGAAACGCTGGTCGCCGGTCAGGCCATCCATTACCGGAGCCTCCTTGCCTTCCAGAGACATCTTGTAGGCCTTGTAGGCGATGGTGGCACCGGACAGATCGCCGATGTTCTCACCCAGGGTCAGCTTGCCGTTCACGTTCAGGTCGGGGAACACCTGGTAACCGTCGTACTGGGCGACCAGGGCGCTGCCGCGCTCCTTGAACGCCTTCAGGTCGGACTCGGTCCACCAGTTCTTCAGGTTGCCGTCCTTGTCGTAACGGGAACCCTGGTCATCGAAGCCGTGACCCATCTCGTGGCCGATCACCGCACCGATACCGCCGTAGTTCACCGCATCATCGGCGTTCATGTTGAAGAACGGAGGCTGCAGGATGGCGGCCGGGAACACGATCTCGTTCATCACAGGGCTGTAGTAGGCGTTTACAGTCTGTGGAGTCATGTGCCACTCATAACGGCGGATTGGGCCGCCCAGCTTCTCCAGATCCTTGTCGTGGGACACCAGGGAGGAGCGGATGGAGTTGCCAACCAGATCGTCTGCCTTGATTTCAAGGGCGGAGTAATCTTCCCACTTGTCTGGGTAACCGATCTTAGGCGTGAAGGCAGCCAGCTTCTCTTTGGCCTTCACCTTGGTTTCCGGGCTCATCCAGTCCAGCTCATCGATGCTGGCGCCGTAGGCCTTACGCAGGTTCTCTACCAGCTCGCTCATGCGGGCCTTGGCCTCTGGCGGGAAGTGCTTCTCTACGTACACCTTGCCCACAACTTCACCCAGGTTACCGCTCACCAGAGATACGGCGCGCTTCCAACGCTCCTTCTGCACTTCCTGGCCGTTCAGCTGACGGGCGAAGAAGTCGAAGTTCTCGTCGTCAAACTGCTTGGGCAGCAAGCTGGCGTAGGAGGTCAGCAGGTGCCAGTTCAGGTAGGTCTTCCAGTTCTCAACGGAGTTGTCAGCCAGAACCTGACCCAGGGTCTCGATGTAGCTGGGCTGGTTGATGATGATGTCGGGCTGCTTGTCGCCGCCGATCACCTTCAGGTAGCCGTTCCAGTCGATGTTGGCAGACAGCTTGGACAAGTCCGCCACCTGATACTTGTTGTAACGCTTGGCGCTGTCGCGGCTCTCAACACGGGTCCAGTGGCCTTTGGCCAGGGCGGTTTCGATGGCCAGGACGGTCTTGGCGGCATCGGCGGGGTTGGCCACACCAGCCATGGTGAACATCTTCTCCATGTGGGCCAGGAAGCCTTCACGGATCTTGACGAAGCGCTCGCCTTCGTTGAAGTAGTAGTCGCGATCCGGCAGAGACAGACCCGCCTGCCAAATGTGGGTGGCGTAACGCTCGGAGTTCTTGGCATCCACGTTTACGTAGAAGGCCATGGGGGTACCGGCGCCAATCATCTGGCTGTGGGCAAAGTAGGCCACTACGTCGTCGCGGCTGTCGATGGCAGCAATCTTGCTCATCTCAGACTTGAGCGGGCTCAGGCCCAGCGCTTCGATGGTGTCGGTATCCATGAAGGAGCGATACAGATCGCCCACTTTCTGCTCGTCGCTGCCCGCTTTCAGGCCAGGCATGCCGGCCAGCTCTTCGATGATCACCTTAACGTCATCGCGGGCCTTCTCACGCAGGTCATAGAAGGCACCGGAGCTGGTGCGATCCGCTGGTACCTCGGTGGTCTTCATCCAGGTACCGTTCACGTAAGAGTAGAAATCGTCCTGAGGGCGGACGGTGGTGTCGAAGTTCTGGAACTCGATGCCAGAACTCAGCTGCTTCTGAACGGCTTGAGCAACAGCAGTAGGCTGGGAAGTTTCATTTTGGGCACAGCCTGCTACCAGCAGGGCGGAGGCACACAGGCCACCAATAATGACGCGTTTCATCAGCATATCCTTATGATATATGGAGCTAATAGATTCAAAACCCCACGATACTAGCCTTCAAAGGATCGCAGGTCAAAACCCACTTTGTTACAACCTTATTCCAAGCTGATGATAATTCGGTCATGAGAGTAAAGAGGCGCGATCGTGATCCTGGTCACCATCGCGATCCTCTGCCCTACTCCGGTGAGCCTGAGTGCAGCGCAAGGTACTGATGCTGCAGAATGTACATCCGTTTTACGTCACAATAGCGACCGTTGATGAAATACTCCTGAACCAGATGGCCCTCCTCCAGGAAACCGCACTCCCGATAAAGGTGCAGGGCCCGCTCATTCTCCAGGGCCACCAGCAGATAGACCTTGTGCAGGTTAAGGATGGTAAAGGAGTAATCCAAAGCCTTGTTGATCATCTGCCTGGCCAGCCCTTTGCCCTGATGCTCAGGGGCAATGATGATCTGGAACTCGGCGCTGCGATGGATGTAGTTGATCTCAATCAACTCCACCAGGCCGATGAGTTCCCCATCCACGTCCTCCACCACAAACCGGCGTTCGGCGTTGTCGTGGACATGCTTGTTGTACAACTGCTCCAGCTCATCGAAAGATTCATAGGGCTCTTCGAACCAGTAGGCCATGATGTTGCGGTTGTTATTGAGGTGGTGGACGAACTTGAGATCGTTGCGCTCCAGAGCCCGAAGCGCCAGTTTGATGTAACTCATACACAGATTCCGTGTGAAGCCTGACTACCAAGTTACTCCATGTCACCGGTCGGGGCGACGACTTTTCGCCGCCCCAGGGGGCCATCATCCCCTGCGGTAACCGAAGGGGTCATCGATGCTGTAAGCCGGTTCGGTGAACCAGCGCGGGCCAGCCTCGGTAAGGTAGAAGTGGTCCTCCAACCTGACACCAAACTCCCCGGGCAGGACCAGCATGGGCTCATTGGAGAACACCATGCCGGGAGCCAGTGGCTGGGTTTCCCCCCTCACCAGATAGGGCCCCTCGTGGATCTCCATGCCGCAACCATGGCCGGTGCGATGAGGCAGGCCTGGAAGGCGGTAGTCGGGTCCAAAACCATAGGAGCACAACACTTCTCGGGCGGCATAATCCGCCGACTCACAGGGACGACCCGGCTGGGCGGCATCAAAGGCGGCCAACTGGGCGGCCTTTTCCGCCTCCCAGGCCAGGCGCTGGCGCTCATTGGGTTCGCCAAAGCAGTAGCTGCGGGTGATGTCCGAATGGTACCCCTCAACAATGCAGCCGGTGTCGATCAGCACCCAGTCCCCCTCTTGCAACACCTGAGGCTCCTTAACGCCATGGGGGAAACTGGTGGCCAGACCAAAGAGGACGATGCAGAAACTGGAGCCACCTGGGGCACCGACTTTGCGGTGCGCCTTATCGATAAACGCCACCACTTCGGTGGTGGTGATGCCGGGACGAAGAATTCTGGCTGCCGCCTTGTGCACCTCCAGGGTCATGCTCTTGGCACACTGCATGAGAGCCAGTTCAGAGTCACTCTTGCGGGCACGCAGAGACTGAAACAGGGCTGCGCCATTAATCCAGTCCAGTTTGGCACCTGCCAGCTTCAGCCCGTCGTAGAGAAACAGGGGAACCGATGGGTCAACCGCCACCTTGCCGGCGGCGATGCCATGGTCATTCAGAAGACCGGTCACCAATTCATAGGGAGACTCGTGCTCATGCCAACCGGCGATGGGCGCCGACACCTGCATAAACTCTTTTAAGGTATCCCACTCGAAATGGGGGGCGATGTAGACAAGATCACCACTGTCCATCAGCAGCGCCCCGACCATGCGCTCGCTGGGGGACCACTTAAGGCCGGTAAAGTAGTTCAGATTGACCCCGGCATTGATGAACAGGGCACGTACTCCCTGTGCCTTCATGGCTGTGGTAGCCGCCACCTGCCGCTGACGGTACTCTTGTGCACCTATGGGTTGCAGCCCTTGGGTCATTGTCTCCAACTGCTGCAGTTCATGTTCGGGATCAGACCCACCCACACCTATGGTCATATCGACTTTCACCTCATTTGAATATTGTATGCAATATTAGAGCAAGAGGCGGAGTCTCCTCAACACGATTTAACTCTCAGGGTCGGTGAGTATTGCCAGTTTTGCTCGATACAACTCCTCCTGCTCATCCTCATGGGTGTGCTGCAGCGCCATGGCCAACGCCTGTTTGGCTTCCCCCTTTCGCCCCAGCTTAAACGGCGTCTTTCCCTTACCGGCGTAACCATGATGCAGATAGGGCGCCCGCTCGATGGCGGTTTGGTAGTAGCGCAGAGCCTGACGGTAGTCTCCGGACTGGAAACTCTGGTCGCCCAGGGCGAGCCAGCGAAACGGACTGGGGTCTGTGGATTGCTCAATCCTTTGCGTCAGTTGTTGCGCTTCCTCTCCCCTGCCCTGCCGGCGAAGCAGTAAACGGTAGTTGGACAACAGATCCAGATGATCCGGATTGGCCTTCAAACCAAACAGGTAGATCTTCTCCGAGAGCTCGATCAGGCCCATGTTGCGGTAGATCACTGCCAGTAAGTTGATGTTGTCACCACTGTTGGGGTCCCACTCCAAGGCCTGGGTGACCAGCCAGCCTGCCTGCCCCAGTTGGTTCGTGGTCAAGGCTTCCGCCGCCAAGTTGCGGTAATACATCCCCATAAAGGCGGCGTGGCTGACCGAGCCCTTCTGCCAGTTGTTGGCGGTTGGGAAATAGTCCACCACCACATTGGGACGCCTGGCGTAGACCACCCCCTCCTCTGGCTGGAACTCAGGATCGTAGAGTCGAGTGCGCACATGGTTGGAGATCAGGCCAAACTTCTCCCTCTTCAGATAGACAGGGTTGGTGGTCACCCCCAGGTACTCCACCTCTATCCCCGCCAGATTGGCGTAGGCCGTGGTCAGAATCGCCAGGGAAAGGCAGTTGCCGGCGCCCTTCTCCACCACCTCTGATGCCGTGTAGGTCGCACCATAGTAGGTGAAGTTGTCCATGCTGTTCTCAAGGTAGTGGTACAGCCGCCGGTGGCCCGGCACCGACAGATTGTCCTGGGCGGTGTAGAAACTCAGAAAGCTGTCTCGCTCCGATTGGGGCAGCTGGAACAACTCAGACTCCTCCCTGATGGCCGGCCTGGGACCGAACTGGCTGGAGTCTATCAGTTCGAAGACCGTCGGGGCGGGCGTGATCCGGGCGCTGTCCGGAACGGGTTCCGTGCTGGCGCAGCCCACCATTAGACCGGCGCAAAGGAGTAGTGTCTGATACTTCATGATCGTCCTTGTGATTATCTGGCCTGGCTCTCACGTCCTGTGAGCATGGGCCCAATACTGGGAACTCGCTAGCCGTCCGGGATGTAAGGACAGCGATTCTCGCCTCTCGCCCGCAGGCCGGCATTAAGCGGAAAAGATTGGCGATTCAGAAAGATAGTGTCAAGGAGGTTGTGGGCCGGCCGATTACCTCATGTGGTAATCGACCATAATGGCTGCCTCAGAGGGATCAGTTGAGAGAGTAGACAGCCAGGATACGGTAGGGGCCAGGTTCGCAGCCGTGAAACTCACCGGACGCCAACAGAGTCTTGGCCTCCTCCAGCGTAGGCAGCAGACACTGCTCATTGACGCATACCCTTTCCGCCAGATGGCTGCAGGAGAGCAGAGAGCACTCGGGCTGACTGCCGAAAGCAAAGCTGACGATGTCGAAGCCCTCGAGGGTTGGGGACTGAGGCACCTCAATGGTCACCGCGCGCTTGCTGTCCACGGAGAAAGCCTCCCACTCACCAAGGCAGTCATTCCACTGCTCGGGGTAGAGCTCGTAATAGAAGGTCTGAGGCTGCGCATCATCGTCTGCCTCGACCACAAGGGCCCGGTCCGCTTCGGCGCGGCGGTTAAGCATCCAGTGTCCGTTAAGCAGAGACTCATCTTGCTCGGCACAGATAAGGTTATGGGAGTTACAACCACTGACCGAGAAAAGTCTTTTTACATTCGCATTCTTTAACCAATCTGGCTTAGCGATTATACGCTTGGCCATATAACCCATAGGTACCATTTTCATAGTCCTTATATCTGGAAACGTCAGGTTGACCGGCAGAAATATCCACTCGTCATTTTATATTGAGCTGGTGCTCTTATTCCTTAATGTCTGACCCCTGCTCATCAATTAAATTAGCAGCTGACATAAAGAATATTTATTCTTTTTGATCGGCTAACCATGCCAAAAGGCTGAGAAAACAGATAATAATCTGCTTAAACAGTATGTTAGGCATTTATCAATTGCATGTTTCCTATGCAGTTCATGCAAAAACCACCTTATTGGCGGAAAAATACCACCAGTGATAATGCATTAAACTTGCATTAGGAACTCATAAAATAACAACCAGCATAAGATTATTGGCATTAAGCCTAAATTAAAATCAGCTAATTTAGGACGAGCAAATAATTACAGCATCAAACCAAAACTGGCTGTCGGCGACCCGACTTTGTCGCAACAATACAGATTGCTGCAAAAAATATCAGCTGAGCACTCTCACTCTGGTGAAGCTAAACACAGCTTCCCCATTCACTTACGCTTGAATTATATGATCGAATTGACCGAAGCTTTTCAGTGTAACCACAGTAACTGACAAAGACAATGTGATTAAGTGCGTTTTCAGCCACTCTTAACTTGGTGCTTTTTCACACTGAGCTTATGGACCAAAGTGACTGTATATCAGTATATTGGTCCTAACAGACTGGTGAATCTTTGCCCGCCCAGGTGTGGACTCGACCGTCCCCCTCGACGGCAGACAGGAGCAGATCCCACTGCCCTCATCCCAGGAGGTCTCATGCATAAGTTTCTCCTCATCATGGTCTTGAGCTGTTCCCTGCCATCCCTGGCCGATGATGCCTTGGAGATCGTTCGCCAGTCCGATCAACAGATGCGGGGGGACTCCAGCTATTCAGAGATGACCATGACCATAGTCAGGCCTGAGTGGACGCGCACCATGACCATGAAGAGCTGGACCAAAGGCCAGGATCTCTCGCTGGTGCTGATCACCGCTCCGGCCAAGGAGAAAGGCAGTGCCTCATTACGACGGTACCGGGAGATGTGGAACTGGGTACCGGGCATCCAGAGGATCATCAAGATAGCTCCCTCCATGCTGGGTCAATCCTGGATGGGTTCAGATTTCACCAATGACGATCTGATCAACCAGTCCTCCATCGTGGTGGACTACCGTCATCAGTTGCTGGGTGACGCCCTGGTCGACGGCCAGTCTTGCTGGGTTATCGACGCCATCGCCCGGGAGGACGCACCGGTCGTCTGGTCCAGAGTCAAGTTGTGGATAGCAAAGGAAAGCTTCCTGCAGCGCCGGGTCGAGTTCTACGACGAATTTGACGAACTGGTCAACACCCTGACCACCTCAGAGGTCAAAATCCTGGGAGGGCGTCAGATTGCCACCCTGATGAAGATGGCCCCCGCCGACAAGCCAGGGCAACTTACCCAGATTGAGACCCATCAGGCCGAGTTCGATTTCGCCATTGGAGACGAGTTCTTCTCCCAATCCCAGATGAAGCAGCTGAGGGACTGACCCATGTTGCTCAGCCTGGCATGGCGCAACCTTTGGCGGCAGAAGCGGCGAACGCTACTGACCGCTTCCGCCCTGGCGCTGGCCCTGCTGCTGTCACTGTTGACCCGCAGCCTGCAGGAGGGTACCTACGACAGCAACATCGACAATGCCGCCCGCCTCTCCACCGGGCTTATTCAGATTCAACACCCCGAGTTTCGTCAAAGTCACAGCATCGATCACCTGATTCCCGGCAGCGCCCCATTTATCGCCCCTGCCCTGTCCCTGACTCAGGTAAGCATGGCGTTGCCGAGACTGGAAGCCTGCGCCCTGGCCGCAGGCGAGCACTCCTCCAAGGGCATAGTGGTGATGGGCGTACCACCGGAGCAGGAGAACCACTACTCAGGATTGGCCGCTCGAGTCATCGAGGGGGACTACCTGAAACCCGGCCAAATCCTTGTGGGCGAAGGGTTGGCGCGACATCTGGGGTTGTCAGTAGGGGATGAGATGGCGCTCTATGGCCAGGGCTATCGTGGCCAGACTGCCGCCGGACTCTATGCGGTGGGCGGCATAGTACGGTTCGCCATGCCCGGGTTTGATTCGGCTCTCGCCTATCTGCCAATAGAGAGTGCTCAGCACCTTTTCGGCACTGACGGTCAGATCAGCAGCTGGCTGATTCAGCCCACGGGACTTGAGGCATTGTCTCCTGTGACGACCACACTGGGGGAGCTCTACCCTGAGCAGCGGGTGCTGGACTGGGAAACCCTCGCCCCGGAGATGTCTCAACAGATCCAGATGGACAGGGCCGGCGGTCAATTTATGATTTTCCTGCTCTATGGTGTGGTGGGGTTTGGTCTGTTTGCCACCCTGATGATGATGACCCTGGAGCGCCGCCGCGAATTTGCGGTCATGATGGCCACCGGCATGACCCGGCTGAAACTGGTCAAGCTGGTGATGACCGAGTCTCTGTTTATCGGCGCTCTCGGCATAGTCATGGGACTGGCCGTGGCACTGCCGCTGATCGCCTGGTTTACCCGACACCCCATCAGGCTGAGCGGAGACGCGGCCAGGATGATGCTGGAACTGGGCTGGGAGCCGGTGATGCCCATGGTGTTGTCGGTCCAGCTGGTGGCCGACCAGATAGCCATCGTCATGGCTTTGCTGCTGATTTGTCTTGTTTACCCCATCATTCGCATTGTCCGGCTCAAGCTGGTGAATGCCCTCAAAGGGGGCGATGATGCTGATTAAACTGGCCTGGCGCAACCTGTGGCGTAACCCACTTCGTACCGGCATTTTGCTGGCCACCATGGTGTTTGGCCTGACCGGCGTCATCACCCTGATGGGGTTTCTCACCGGCATGTACGCCAACATGATCGATAACGCCATCGCCTGGCAGACCAGCCACCTGCAGGTGCAGCGGGCAGGCTATCGGGACAACCCGGAACTGGACCGGATTATTGTGTCACCCACCCCCATTCTGGCCGCGCTTGAGCGACATCCGCGTGTGGCCGCCGTCTCGCCACGCTTCCTGACCCAGGGTATGGTCGCCTCGGCGCGCAGCACCCGGGGCGTATTGATTCGGGGTGTGGACCCTGTCGCAGAGGCCCTGGTGACCCCGGTGGCCAGTCACCTGATTGAGGGACAGTGGCTGGATGAGCATGGCCGCAATCCCGTGGTGGTCTCCCATCGAACCGCCGAAAGGTTGAAACTGAGGCTGGGCTCCAAGGTGGTGATCACCTTCTCCGACCATTCCGGGGAGGTCACCGGTGCCGCATTCCGGGTACGGGGATTGTTTCAGACCCCCTCCAGCCAGTTCGACGACAGCAACCTCTATGTCCGCCACGGCGATCTTCAAGCCCTGGCTGGGCTCGAGGGGGTGCATGAGATTGCGGTGCGCCTCACGGAGTCCAACTTCAGAGACTCGCAAGATCTGGACGCCGTTCGCCGCTCGCTTGAGCCTGTCAGCACAGCGGAGAATCGCATCGACGCCTGGGGCGAAATCCAGCCGATGCTGGCGTCCATCTTGTCTCAGAGTGGCGTCAGCAATGGCATCATCCTCGGGGTCTATGTCACCGCCATGGGGCTGGGGATCATCAACATCATGCTGATGTCGGTGTTCGAGCGCACCCGGGAGTTTGGCATGCTGATGGCCATCGGCATGCCCAAGGGCCAGGTGTTTGTTCTTATCCTGCTGGAAACCACCCTGCTGGGCTGCGCCGGCGGCCTTCTGGGCGTAGTCCTGAGCGCCCTGCTGATGAAGGTACTGGCGCACACCGGCATCAACCTGCAGATGATGGCCGAAGGGCTGGCCGCCTTCGGTGTCGATACCCTGCTCTACCCCAGAGTGGAGTTAACCGAATACCTGATGGTGTTCGTCACCGTCGCCGCGACGGCCATGATCGCCGCCCTCTACCCTGCCCGCCAGATACTGCGCAAACAACCGGTAGACGCCATGTCGGAGAAACACTGACCATGACCATAGTGATTGACCAGCTGTGTAAGACCTACAACCCCGAGACCGACTTTCCGGTCAAGGCGGTGGATCATGTGGACCTGACCATAGAGCAGGGGGAGTTCGTGGCCGTGATGGGCCCCTCAGGGTCCGGCAAAACCACCCTGCTGAATCTGCTCGGCGGGCTGGACAAGCCCACTGAGGGCCAGGTCACCATCGACGGGCGACGCATCGACAGCCTGACCCATGATGAGCTGATCGCCTTTCGCCGGGATCAGGTGGGCTTTATCTTTCAGGATTACAGCCTGCTGCCGGTACTCACCGCACTGGAGAACGTCGAGTTTGTGATGCAGCTGCAGGGCCACAGCACCGACGAATGCCGGCAAAGAGCGGAATCTCTGCTTGAACGAGTCGGCTTGCAGGCCCACATGCATAAACGCCCGGCCAAACTCTCCGGCGGTCAGCAACAGCGGGTGGCCGTCGCCCGGGCCCTGGCCCCCACCCCAAGATTCGTGATGGCCGACGAGCCCACCGCCAACCTGGACGCGCGCAGCACCTCTGAACTGCTGGACATCATGCAGCGGCTCAATCAACAGGAGGGCACCACCTTCATCTTCTCTACCCACGACCCCAGGGTGATCACCCGGGCGCGGCGGGTGGTAGTGATGGAGGATGGCCGCATCACTGAGGACAGACGCCAGTGAAGGCCTGGGCCCTGCTGCTTCTGCCTACCCTGGCCCGGGCACAGATCCCCGGGCTGACGCCCCAGTCTCCCTGGGAGGTCTCTGGCTACCTCAAGGGGATGACCACGGTCACCCAGCCCAAGGGGGCCCCCAGCCTGACTGAGCACCTGCTGCATCAAAGGTTCGACATTGAATTTCGGGGATTGGCACAGTGGCAGTTCAACCTGGGGATGCGCAATCGACTGCTCTACAGTGATAACCTGTCCCAGCCGGGCTACGGTGACCTGATCGGCGCCGATCCCGGCTATTGGGATCTCTCCGCCAACTGGCTGGAGCGGGATACCCTGCAGGGCACCTCCAGCCTGGATCGCCTCTACGCCACCTGGCAGGGGGAACAGTGGCAACTTAGAGGCGGACGCTTTCGCATCAACTGGGGCATGACCACGGTATGGAACCCCAATGACCTGTTTAACGTCTACTCCATCTACGATTTCGACTACGAAGAACGCCCTGGTAGCGATGCCCTGATGGTCAGCCGTCAGTTGGGGTTTGCCAGTGAAGTCAACCTGGTGTTCAGCCCCGATGACGACCCGGATCGCCACAGCTACGCCCTGCGCTACCTGTTCAATATTCGCGGTTGGGATGGCCAGTTGCTGGCCGGAAAGTCCGGATTGGACCATGTCGCCGGGCTGGGTTTTGCCACAGACATCAAGGGGGCAGGAGTGAGAGCGGAGGTCAGCTATTTTGACCCTCAGCAGCAGGATCCCCAGTTGCCTGCGATGACATCGAGCTGGGTCACCAGCCTGGAGAGCGATTACAGCTTTACCGGGCCGCGCAACCTGCTGGCCCGGCTGGCGCTGCTGCACATCAGTGCGCCCCTGCCCACTGCCTCGGCGGCGGAGTATCTCAGGCTGCCCCTGTCCGCCCGCACCCTGAGCTTTACCGAATTCACCGCTTATGGCGAACTGGGATGGGACCTCTCCGCCCTCACCCGGCTGGTGCTCTCCACCAGTTATTACGACGATGAGTCCCTGTTCTATGGCGCGAGCCTGAACCACTCCCTGGCCGACGACTGGAACCTGCTGGGCGTGATTCAACGTTTCGACGGCGGCGGCGACAGCCTGTTCGGCCAGTCGCCAGCCACCCTATGGTACGCCCAGCTGCGCTGGAGTTTCTAGGCTGACTAAACCAGTCGACACCGGGATGCATGGACCATCATCTGGGCAATGGTGGTGGCATTGAGCACCAGCTTGAGTTGCCCGACGTGGTAATCGATGCCTCTGGGCGTCAGGTTCAGCTGATCAGACAGCTGGGCCCGCCCCTACCCCAGGGCGAGCCCCTTGAGGATCAGCGCAGAAACCGGGTTGACGATGTTGTAATCGACCAGAGGGTTGAGCCTGCTGGCGTAGGCATCCTCAATATCTTCAAATACCTGCTCCAGCCTGGCTTCGATCCACGCCTGGCGCGATTGCAGCATCTCCACCTGTGCCTGCTGCTCGACCATCAGGGTGAAGCGGCCACACAACTGCTCCGCATCGCGACAAGGAAAAGAGAGCGTCACCAGTGCAGCCAGCCCGTTTTTCTTCATCTGCCGCTGAACCGCGGCCGGTAACAGACTCTCCGGCCATACATAGACCCTCTGCTGAAACAGACCAAACAAGCCCTGACCGTCGGCGGCCAGGCAGTTGGACTTTCTGAGCCACAACGACATGGCCTGATCGCTGGATGCATAGAGCTGCCGGCGCTTGGCGAAACTCTTCAGATGCGCCTGCCGCCCTTTCAACCGGGCGCGCCACTGCTCAGGGGAGCAGATGTCGTAGCAGAAGCAGAGTTCGGCCACGCCCAGGTCCGTACAGGCTCGTTTCAGCAGGGCGCGCAGCTCCAACGCAAGATCATTTCGAGGCATGGATTTATCTTCCTACAGTTAGGCTCCCTCCCTGGAGCCGCCGGCCAATCTACCGGGCTGGATGAAACAGCAAATCAGAGGCGTGACGCTTGCTGCCAGAATGACAGCAGGATCACCACCAGGGTCAGTACAAACATCGCGGTGGTGCCCCACTGCTCCGCCGGACGGGCCGGTTGCTCACGCCTTGGGGTGGCGTTTTTCCGCGGTGATGGGGTTGCCATGGCCGGGCCTCCTGTGAATGGGTCGAGGTTGAGACAGATCGGTTGCCGGGATACGACCGCCCTTTTTGAATCGGGCCAGTGCTCTGGCGCGGGCTTCCAGGCTGTAGTTGAGAAAACGTCCCAGGGGACACAGCAGCCGGCACCAGAAGTCGCTGACCAGAAAGGCGCCGAACAAACTCAGCGGCAGTATGTACCACTGCACCCCAAGGCCATCTAAGGAGAACAGCATGGAGAAGGGTTCGTAAGAGCCAATAGCCGGCGTCCTGGACAGAAAAATCAGCATCAAGGATGCCCACAGCAGGGTGTTGGTCACCTGCTTGAGCCGAGACTTCAGCCAGGGGTGCAGCTGCAGATTGAGTCCACTCAAGCGGTGCAGCCAGCGCTGTATCTGATGGAAGGGACACAATTGACTGCAGTAGAGGTTGCGCCCCATAAACAGGATCGCCCCCAGGGCACCGGTTAGCATGATGTACCACAGCAAATGCTGCTGAGGCGACGGGATGTAACCGAGCAACAGTGAGCCCACCAGCGCCATGGAGAGGGCCGAGTTGAGCCAGTAGCCGATGAGCACCACTGACGCCACACCCAGCACCTGATTGAATCTGGCCTGATGCTGCCTTGGTACCCGTTTGTGCATAAAGGCCGCCGCAAACAACAGAAACGCCGCCAGCTCTTTAACGCCCAGCACCAGTTGTGGCTCTTGCCAGTCGGCAGGCAAATTAAATTGATCGGTGGCCCCATGGGTGCCGTCTCGCACCGCTGTGGTCAACCCTCTGGAGGTCAGAGTGGCCCCACTTAAGGCATCGATGTCCTGCCCCAGCAGGAAGTCATCATTGACCCTCTTTCCGGCAAACTGTCGGTAGTACTGACTTTCATCAAAACGGGCCACATAACCCGGGGTCTCTTTATGCTGCAGCAGTTTCGCTTCGACCACCCGCCCCTGTTCATTGATGCGGCTTGCCACCAGCATAGGACCACCATAGCCCTGGGACTCATTGATGCTCACCAGAAAGTGCTCACCTTTGAGCAACATCTGGTACTGGTTTGGCGTCTGTTCTTGGGTGGAAATCACCCCTTTGGGATAAGCGGCCTGCAGCAAGGAGGTGTAATCCGGCTGCTGCCAGATAAGCCCAACAACAAAGGCCGCCGCCAGAGAGGTCCAGGCGACAAGGCGCAGCCAGAGCATTGCCCCCGTGCGTCCCCGGGCGGATGGATTGGATTTGGATCTTGACATGGAACTCCTCAGAGAAGGTCCCCGCCGGGCGGGGACACTGAAACTCAGGCGGCTCAGGAACGTTTGCCGGGTTGAATCAGATGGCGCCAGCTCAGGGCGGCAGCCACCAGAGTAGAGAGGCCGAAACAGATCAGTCCCATGGCGCCGGACTGGGGTTCACCCTCGGCGAAGGAGCCCCAGGACCAGCCCACACACAGCCAGGCCAGGACAAAGGTGCAAAACAGGGCCAGGTTGGCACCGCTGCCCAGACGGTAGCGACGACGCAGGGCTGCGTAACCCCAGATCGCTCCGGTGGTGGCCATGCCCATCAGGTACCACATTAATCCCATCATAGGTTCGTCTCCTTAAACAAAATCGCCACTAAAACCACTCTTCCAGAACTTACGCACCGCCTCTTCGTCGTTGACGTTGCCGTAGCCGAACAGGATGTCCGCCTTGGTCATCAGTCCATGGACGGTGCCGCCGGTAAAGGTGTTGGAGGCGTCAATCAACCTGTGGTGCCAGAAGTCGGGTTTGTTCCAAGGACAGGCGGCGATGCAGGCACCACAGTCGCCGCCGTTGTCGGCCCAGAACTTCAGGCACTTCTTCGGATCGCTGTAGAACTTGCGTACGCCGGTATTGACGTCCCAGGTGTAGAGAGGATCTTCACTGCCCGGGTAGGTCGGTGCCATGGAGGGTTTATCATCCATGCAGATGGCGCCGGAGGGGCAGGCTTCGCCGCAACGCTTGCAGTTCTCACAGAACTCCTGAATGCCGTAGGTGCGCGGCTTGTCGTAGGCCGGCTCATCCAGCTCCAGATCGGTGTACACCTTACAGATGCGAATTCTCGGCCCCAGGTTGGGTGCCACCATGGCGCCATTGCGAGAGCCCTCCCCCAGACCGGCGGCGATGCCGTAGGCCACCGAATTGCCCAAATCGTTGGTGGCGCCGACCGCCTGAAAGCCCAGACGACGAATGAATTTGGCCATCTGACCGGCCAGCATGGCGATGTTGCTGTACCCCTGCGCAGCGGTAGCGGACTGGGGAATGGCCGGCGCCGTGGACACCGCTTCGTAATCCATGGGCACAATCATCACAATCACGCTCTTGGGCTCGAACGGGAAGTCCTCCTCCCAGGTCAGGGTCTTCTCGGTCAAGGCGTGGTAGAGAGGGTTGTAGTCCCAGCGACGATCACGGCGACAGATCCCCACCCTAGCGGCACCAAAGGTTCTGGCGGCGGTCTTGATGGCGGAGATCTTCTCCACCGAATCCTTAAAGGGGTACTGGTGCTCATGGACGTCCGACTGGTCCCAGGTCAGGACACCCTGGCCCGGCACACCGGCCTGTACCAGGGGCGCCAGAGACATGGAGCCATGCCAGCACGCTTCCTCCAGGGCGAAGTCCAGCTGGGTGTAACCCACCTTGTCGTTGTCATAACGCTCGGCGCCATGCAGGAAGGTCATGAACGCTTCGCCCATGTGCATGGGCTTCTCGCCAGGTTGTACCGGCCCCAGGCTCTCAATGCCAAAATTGAGGTTTCGCTCCGGGTGCTCCGCCTGCAACTTCTTGCTCAGTGCATAGGTCTGGTTGACGTTACGCTGGTCCATGGGTTTAAAATCGGCGCTAATCTCATTGGGGAACTCCTGATGGACGATGCCATCCATGCGGTTTTTCACCCAGGCCCCGGCGCCCGCCACCACACCAACACCGGCCACGGTACCGGCACTGAGCTTCAGCAGTTGGCGGCGACGTGCGTCGACGCCCTGCGTAACCTCATCTGATTGTTCAACACTTTGGTTATCTTTCTGACTCATAGTTTTACCTTCTTTCTCAGAGTTTCCTGAAGCAGATAAAGCCGCTTATTTAAATAAATTCTAAATTTGAGCCGCGGAATAAGATATACCAACGAATAGAATATGGGTTTGCAAAAATCGCAACCACGAAATGAAATTCAATTTGCCCCTTCACAAATTTTGCCAATTGACCACAGAGATCACACTTTTGACCTCGCTTCGAACAATACACTCACCTAAGGCGCCCAAATAATTTGATCGCATTCATGGTGACATCACCTTAGTTTTTAAGAACTAAGTTTATGCCACAAGCACTCGTCATTGACCCTGTCCAAAAGTTATTTATAGTCGTCTTCACCACTCATCTGCCGATACAAATTAGGCAAGGTGGTGCCAATTATATGGTTAACCTAAATAAGCCTTAGTAAAAAACAGTTAGCCACAATGAAAACGACCGTTGATGAAACCGATTAATTCCCTCAGCCGGAATTAATAAATAATGGATCTTAATATGACTACCCAAAAACAGATTCAAGCAACAACTCTAGTACTCGGGTTGGTTATTTCTGCCTCCTCATACGCCGCAACCTCAGGTTCGCACTACCCTCTCGGGGGAGAGGGAGTCAAAGCCGCCTCGGCGCCGCCTCCGGGCATTCACTACCGCTTATACAACACCTGGTATCAGGCCGATACCCTCAACGACAATCAAGGCAATGACTCAGGTGCTAAGTTCGATCTGGACGTGTACGCCCAGGTTCACCGCTTTATCTATGTCAGTGATTACAAGATTCTCGGTGCGGACTGGGCGTTCAATGTGCTGGTGCCAATGAAAGACACCTCCATCTCCATTCAGCCTGCCGGCATCCAAGACAGTCAATCTTTCGCACTGGGAGACGTGGTGCTGGAGCCCTTTGCCCTGTTTTGGCATGGCGAGCGCTATGATGCGGCCGCCGCTTTGGCGGTTATTGCCCCTACCGGAGACTACGATGCCCATAAGGCGGCCTCACCTGGACTGGGTTACTGGTCAGGCATGCTGAGTCTGGGGGGCACCTATTATCTGGATAAACAACGCTCCTGGTCTGTCAGCGCATTGAGCCGCACCCTAGTTAATTCAGAGCAGGATGAAACCGATATTGAACCTGGCGAAGAGTTTATTCTGGAAGGGGGAATAGGCAAAGAATTCAACGTTAATCATACCTGGCTGGTTCAACCTGGAATTAGTTATTGCGCCTATTGGCAACTGAGTGACGACAGCAAAGATGGACCCGGCGTCGTCGCAAATCATAAAAAACGCACATTGGGCTTGGGGGCCGAACTGAATGTCTTCTATCTGCCTTGGAAGCTTCAGGCCAACTTAAGGTACGTAAACGAGTTTGAAGCCAAAAATACGCCAAAAGGCGAAAGCCTGGTATTCACTCTCACCAAGTCCTTCTAAAATATTAAATCTCTGTGGCGTCATCAAGACGCCACTGTCAGCCTCAATATCAAACGATGTCTTTCATACCCTCTTTAAAAAACTCCAAGACAATCCTTACCCTCTGAGGCATATAGTGCCGGTTGGAATATAACCCCCAAGTGGTGATTGGCGTGCCATATTGTCCGTCAAATAATACCTGAAGCTTCCCGGCTTCTAATTCTTCCTGGCACATACAGGGTGCAACCCAGGCAACACCCAGGCCATCGACGGCGGCGGAGATACACAACTCGTTGATCTCTGAGTCGAGAGGACCGTCGACATCAAGGCTGTGTATCCTGCCCTGTTCGCTCCAAAGCCAACGGGTTGCGGGTTGCGCCCCTTTGGCACTGAGCAGGCAAGGATAATGCACTAGCTGTCTTGGGTGAACCAGTTCGGGGTGTTCGGCAATCCACCCTGGGCTGGCCACAAAGTTTCGCTGAATCACCGCCAGCTTCTGAGCGACCATGGCGCAATCCGGCGGTGTATGGTGACCAACAAAGAACACCAGATCCGCCTGCACCTCCATAGGGTTCTGCCGGCTCTGATAGGAGATGAACTTCAGCTGCAGGCCAGGAAATTGCTCGTGGAACTGCTTCATCGCCGGACGGCAGACACGATTGATGAAATCCAGGGGGGCAGCCACCACGATGGCGCCCTCGGGGTTTCCCTGCAATTTGCCCACTCCGAGCTTGAGCTCCTCCATCTCCGACAGCACCCGCTTGCAACTGTGCAACACCTGTTCTCCGGCTTCGGTCAGTTCAAACCCCTTGGCGGAACGCTCGAACAGCTTGGTATTGAGCTGCTGTTCGATGATGGCAAGGCGCCTGCTGATCTTGGAGGGAGGAATGCCCAATACCCGGGCAGCCTCACTCTGGCTGCCATACTCTACGACCGTATTGAATAACTCGAGATCATCAATCTTCATGGTTTCCCCCTGATAGCAGGCAGATGATGATCCATTCAGTGGGCAGAGTCAGTGATCCACGCCCTAATTTGATCGGCACTGGCGCCACCTCAAACCGGGCTGGGGTATCAAAGATCCCAACTGCAGAAATGACTCGCAGATATCACAGTTTCTTCGGTTCAATCTAAGAGTGTTGAGAGGTCGGCAATCGACCGCCTTTCGGGCGGTCAACGCTCAGATTTGAGGATATCTTTGTTGCTGTGGGTGCCCGGGTGTGGTTCAGACTCTGTGCCTGCCTCCCGGTCCCACTTCTCATGCAGGGCTTCAATCAGCTTTCGATTCTGCTCGGCGAAGTAGATGTCCTCCGCCGCCTTGGCCCTGAGCCTCATGCACTCCACAAAGTCCGCCATGTTCGCCCCTCGTCATCTTCGAAGCCTACCTTTAAGGGTAGTCCAAAGAGGGGGCTGACATGGCGAACCCGGGTCCTATCAGGCGTTACCCTGCGGCTTGCGACGACGACGGCGTGGCTTGGGCGCCGCCTTGGCACCGTCCCCACCCTGAGGGCGTTGACCACCTGGACGACCACCCTGGGGCTTGCGACGTGGTGCGCGCTTAGCCTCCGGCTTGGCTTCCCCTTCCTGGCGAGTTTCGTCACCCTCGGACATCGGCTGGGGCTTCTTCGGTTTCTTGGGCTTTTTCTTCTTGGGCGGACGGATGGGCTTGGAGTCCGCCAGCGCATTGTGGGGTTCATGCCCCTCCAACACTTCCCGGTCCAGGTGGCGCTGAATCAGCTGTTCAATGGCCACCAGTTGCTCATGCTCATCCTGACAAACCAGAGAGATGGCATGACCGCTGGCGCCGGCACGGCCGGTACGGCCGATGCGGTGTACGTAATCCTCCGCCACCTGGGGCAGATCGAAGTTCACCACCTGAGGCAACTGATCGATGTCCAGGCCGCGAGCGGCGATGTCGGTGGCCACCAGTACCCGGATGGCGCCGGATTTGAAGTCCGCCAGTGCCCGGGTGCGCGCTCCCTGGCTCTTGTTGCCATGGATGGCCGCGGCGCTGATCTTAAACTCTTCCAGGTAACGGGTCAGGCGATTGGCGCCGTGCTTGGTGCGGGTAAACACCAGCACCTGTTGCCAGTTGCCCTTGCCAATCAGCTCGGCCAGGGCCAGAGGCTTGCGCTTCTTGTCCACCGGGTGCACCACCTGCTCCACGGTTTTGGCGGCGGCGTTGCGTGGGGTGACCGAAATCTCCACCGGGTTGTGCACCAGGCCTTTGGCCAGGTCACGAATCTCATCAGAGAAGGTGGCGGAGAACAGCAGGTTCTGGCGCTTGGCGGGCAACAAGGCCAGAATCTTCTTGATGTCTCTGATAAAGCCCATGTCCAGCATGCGGTCCGCTTCATCCAGAACCAGCACCTCCAGCTGATCAAAACGCACCGCATTCTGCTGATAGAGGTCCAGCAAGCGACCCGGAGTCGCCACCAGCATATCGACGCCGCGGCTCAGTGCCTTCATCTGGGGATTGATGGACACACCACCAAAAACCACGGTGGAGCGCAAAGGGGTATTCTTTCCGTAATTGTCGACGCTCTCCTGCACCTGGGCCGCCAGCTCACGGGTGGGGGTCAGCACCAGGGCTCGGCACTTGTTGCCGCGCACTCTCTGGCCGCCAAGCAGGCGTTCCAGAATGGGCAGGGTAAAGCCGGCAGTCTTACCGGTTCCGGTCTGGGCGGCGGCCATCACATCCTGGCCCTCGAGCACGGCGGGGATCGCCTGAGCTTGAATGGGAGAAGGAGTCTCGTAGCCAAGGTCTTCAATGGCGTCCAGGAGGGGCTGGGAGAGGCCCAGATCGGTAAACTGCATCGGCATCTTCTGTATGAGTCGGCTCACCCCTGTGGTGGCCGGGGTGCGCAGTGTACCTGAAAGCGGTTGGGTCGCCACCCTTTTTTCATGCTGCGCATGGCTAACTGTAGGGTTTAAATGCCTCATCCAGGGGCGTGCGGGCCAAGTGGTTGGTGTAGTTGCTCATCACTTTCTGGCCGATGGCCAGCACCATATCCAACAGATTCGCCTTGCTAAACCCGGCACTGAGAAAAGCCTGAAGCTGAGCATCGCTGAGCCGGCCTCGCTCCCGGACCAGGGCCAGGGTGGTGTCCCTGAGCAGCTGCAGTCTGGGATCATCCAGTGGCGCACCGACCTTCAAAGCATCGATCAGCCCCGCGTCTACCCCCATCCCATGCGCAATGGCGGTGTGGGCCGGCAAGCAGTAGTGGCACTCATGGAAGCCGTTGATGGTCTGCCAGACAATGGTGCGCTCCACATCATTGAAACTGGACTCACAGAACAGCTGGTGTGTCATCTTATAGGCCTGCAACAGCTGCGGTGACTCCGCCATCACCCCATGCAAATTGGGAATCATGCCAAAGTCCCTGCGAGAGTCCGCCAGCAGCGGTTTGCTCTTGCTGGGGGCATCGCTATCGGAGTAAAGAGTAAAATTGAGCATCGCACCTCCCATACAGGTGTCGGAGCACCAATGAGAATTCATTGGGGTGGCCGCTCCCTTGTCGGGAAGGGTCAACCCCTCCCCAGAGCGGCCACCCTGGCTGAGTCAGTAAAGGTCGATAACAAAGAGGCAGTCAAACGCGATGGGATCGCCTGGCTCTCCTGCGAAACTGGTCATATCCACCATGCCTGACAACCTGACGGTTCCCATGGCCCCGGCAAAGCGGCCACTGCCCCAAAGGATGGCATTCCCGGTTCCTGCCGCTCCTGTAACGTGAGTGATCGCCTGCCCGGAGGGTGTCATGGTCGGATGAAGGACAGGCTGAACCGAGGTATTGCCCCGTGTAACCAGGGTACCTTGAGGAAGATGAAAGTAGGTGGTTCCCACCAGGGCCACCCCGGTTCCCACCGGAGTCACATGCGACAGACAATCTGTTGCAGTGCCGATGTGACGACGGTTGTGGGCATCCATTAGCTGCACATCAAAGCAGATGGCGTCATCTTCCATGCCATCACCGTCAATATCCGGAACCGTACTCTGATACATATCACCGGACCCCACCAGGTTCAGCACCAGATGGTTGCCGGCGCCCTGATCTTTGGCCAGAGCCGGCAACGTCGCCATACCGAGCAACGCAGCAACAACCGCATAGAGAGAATGTTTCATGGATTTGCTCCTTGAGTTGCGAGTCCAGATAAGGACCGACAAGGAAAGTAGGTGTACCGCAACAAGTGAGACTAGGTCACAGAGGCAAAAGTGACCACGGAAAGTTGTAATAGAAGACTTCAGTGCCAGCGATTAGAGGCGCTAGCAGTCGTCAGCTGATCCTCCCCCCACCTGAATCTTCTCCCGGGGGCAATCGGTCCAGAGAAATACCGCATGACCATCGGCACCAACGAAGCGATATCCTCGCAGGGCCTGGGTACAAATGCCCTCCGAGTCGCACTGCTCTTTCAGAACAGGCGCCATCTCATCCGGGCTGAGCACTCCGGTACAAAGCCAGGGACCACCGGCGATACAAAGGCGTTCCTGTCCCAGGCAGAGCAACTGATCAATATCGGGGGGAGCTAAAAGATTCATGACCGGCCCCAATCTCTAAAGAAACCGAAGCAGACAGAGTAAGAAAGGCAAACTTGCCCAGGCATGGCAGCGATACAGGCTTCTGACACGAGACGCTCCTTGTCCAATCAGAACTCACTTGTGAGGATAGCACCCTGTTCATGCTAACGCCCGAGGTTAAGTAGAATTAATTAGGGAATTTGAGCAAGAGAAAGTGGATTCGGGATCTGACGCTGCCCCGGAAGCGAACTGGATAAAACGGGTGTCCCCAAAATATCGCCATGACGGGAATGACGGCGGGTCGTCCACCAACAATGAAAAGGCCCGCAATCAGGCGGACCTGGTACTTGGCTCCCATCAGCAGAAGCGGTCGATGCGGTAGGGAGCGAGATCCACGTCTGGAGGGCGGCCTGACATCAATGACGCCATCAAACGGGCACTGGTGGCCGCCTGGGTCAGCCCCAGGTGCTGATGACCAAAGCTGAAATACACTCTGGGAGAACAGGAGGCGGAAAGCACCGGCAAGGAATCCGGTAAAGAGGGGCGAAATCCCATCCAGGGCTCTCCCGGTTGCCCGTTCATCTCGGGCAACAGTGCCTTGGCGTGGGGCAGCAATATCTGGGCACGCTTCGGATTCATGGGGGCCTGGAGCCCGGCGAACTCCACGGTGCCCGCCAGCCGGGTTCCCTGGGCCATGGGAGTGACGATGAATTTTCGTTCGGCACTGGAAACCGGGCGAGTGAGCCCACTGTCGGCCTGAACCATCAGGTGGTAGCCCCGCTCGGTATCCAGGGGCACGGAATGGCCAAGCTGAGCGGCCAGGGGCCGGGACCAGGCACCGGCACAGACCACCACCTTGTCCGCCTGCAACCGCCCTCCCCCCTTAAGAGTGACCACGCCACTGGCATCGAGGGACTGGGCCTCCCCCTGGACAAAGTTCACCTCGCTCTGCTTAAGGGCGGCCACCAGCGCCTGACAGATGGCGAAGGGGTCGACGCTGTGGCCGGTGTCCGGGAACAGCAGCCCACCGGTCAGTGAGGAGGATAACGCCGGCTCCAGCGCCTGAAGCTGCTTGGCATCCAATCTCTCTACCCGAACCCCCGCCTGACGAAAACCGGCGGCCATCTGCTGCTGCTCTGCCAGTCCGGTAGACTCAAACACCAGCAGGCTGCCACGCTCACTCATCAGCGACTGTGCGCCGATGGAGGCCAGCAGGGTGCGCCAGTCCGCCACCGCCCGCTCGTTGATGGCACTCAAAGCATGCTGATTGCGGCGACGACGACCGGGCGTCATGTTGACCAAAAACCTCAGCATCCAGGGCAGCGCTTTGGGCAGGTACCTTAACCGGATTCGAAACGGTCCCAGGGGATCGAGCAGCATTTTGGGAATTTGCGGCAACAGCGCAGGATCGGCCAAAGGAAACACCTGCTCGGTGGCAAAGTGACCGGCGTTGCCAAAGGAGGCGCCCCGGCCAGGCTCATCCCGCTCCAGCACGGTGACATCCGCTCCCTGGCTCTGCAGCTCCCAAGCCAGGCTCAGTCCGATGACACCCCCTCCGATAACCAGAATCGACTCACTCATGTTCACCTCAGGAAAAATCCCTGGCTGAAGGGATCGGAGGGCTCCAGCACGAACCGGTGGGAGCCGGTGATCCAGGCCCTGCCACTCACTCTGGGCAGCACCGACTGCTTGCCATGGAATGCCATCGATTCGGTGGCAGTGACCGTCATCCGCCCACCAACGATGCTCTCAATGGTCAGGCTTTGGCCCAGTTCCACCTCACCCTTGGCATGCAGCAGGGCAATGCGCCCCGCCACCCCGGTACCTGTGGGGCTGCGGTCCACCTCGCCGTCGGCAAAAACGCACACATGTTTGCTGTGGTGGCCGGGGGCACACTCGGATGAGGTGAAGATGGTGCCGTACAGAAAACCGAGATCCTCCTCCAGCGGATGGGTAAGGCTGTGGGCCGCCATCACCGCCTGCTTGATGGCCCTGCCGTGACGAATCAGGGCGGCGACATTGTCTGAGCTGCAGTCGATACCCAAGGCGTCGGCATCCACATAGGCGTAGTACGCGCCGCCAAAGCCGATGTCGTACTCCACCGGCCCCAACCCGGCCACGTCCACACAGCCGTTAAGGGACTCAGCCCAGGAGGGGACATTGAGGAAATCGGATTTGATCTCCCCCTGCTCCTGCCAGATCCTGGCACGGATCAGGCCGGCCGGGGCATCGATTCTGATCTCCCTGGGGGTTGGGCTGGCCTTGATGACGCCACACTTTGCCGCCACCTGGGTCACCGCCAGGATGGCGTGACCACACATGCTGGAGTAGCCTTCGTTATGGAGAAACAGCACGCCAAAATCCGCCCCCGGGGTCACAGGCTCGGTGATCAGGCAACCGTACATGTCCGCATGGCCCCTGGGCTCATGCATCAGCAGGGTGCGATACTGGTCCAGATGCTCGGTCAGATAGCGGCGCTTCTCCAACAGGGTCCGGCCAAATACAGGTGGGTAGCCACCGGTTATGATTCTCAGGGGCTCACCCTCGGTATGAGCATCCAGGGTGGTGATCCCCTCCAGGGCCAGCTCCTTAGGCACGTCAAACTTCATTCCCTTGCCTCCATCTCCTTATCAAAGGCTGCGCTTGCCGGCGTCGACTCCGGCGCAAAGAAGCAGCCCTCCATGATTAGCTTCATCAGCTATCTTCCACGATCCCTGCCGATTCGTTAACCTTAAAGTAACATAAATTTTGATATTGCATACAATATACATATCGGTCATGATGATTTCCAGGCTGATAACCGGCCCTGTGTATGGAAAACAATAAGGAAGGATTCCCCATGAAGGTAACCTGGAACGGCGTTTATCCGGCGATCTCCACCCAGTTTCACGACGATGGCAGCATCAACTTTGAGTCCAATGCCCGCATGCTCAACCAACTGATTGACGATGGCATCGACGGCATCATCGCCCTGGGCACGGTCGGCGAGAACTGCTCCCTGAGCCCAGAGGAGAAACGGGCCTTTCTCAAGCACACGGTGGCAGTGGCCGCCGGCCGCATACCGGTGATCAGCGGCTGCGCCGAAACCACCACGGAGTTTGCCAAGAGCTTCGTCAAAGATGCGGAAAAGCTTGGGGTGGACGGCATCATGCTGCTGCCCGGCATGGTGTATCGTGCCAACCGTGAGGAGACCCTGTATCACTATCAGCAGGTGTCCCGGGCCACCACCCTGCCCATCATGATCTACAACAACCCGGTGACCTATGGTGTGGATGTGGACCTGGAGATGACCCAGATACTGGCCCAGGAGGACAACATCGTCGCCATCAAGGAGTCCACCACAGACACCCGCCGCATCACCGAGCTTCATAACCAGTTTGACGATCGCTTCATTGTGTTCTGCGGCGTCGACGACATCGCCCTGGAGAGCCTGATGCTGGGCGCCACCGGCTGGATCTCCGGCTTGACCAACGTCTTTCCCAGAGAATCTGTGGCCATCATGAAACTGGCACGAGCCGGTCGCTATGACCAGGCCAGGGAGATCTGGCGCTGGTTCCTGCCCCTGTTACGGCTGGACACCGTGCCCCACCTGGTCCAATGCATCAAATTTGCCGAGCAGTTGGCGGGAAGAGGCAGCGAGAACGTACGGGCCCCCAGGCTGCCCCTCTCCGGCGCCGAGCGGCAACGGGTGACCAAGGTGTATGAAGACGCCATCGCCACCCGGCCTGATCTGAGTCAATTCAATCTGGACTGAGGAGGGCGTCATGTTAAAGGGAACCTTTGCCTGCATCGATGCCCACACCTGTGGCAATCCGGTGCGCCTGGTGACCAGCGGCCATCCGAATCTCAAGGGCAGCACCATGAGCGAGAAGCGCCAGGATTTCCTGGCGCACCATGACTGGATTCGCCGAGCACTGATGTTCGAGCCCAGGGGGCACGACATGATGTCCGGTGCCTTCCTCTATCCGCCCTGCTCCGACCAGGCCGATGCCGCCATCCTCTTTATCGAAACCTCTGGCTGCCTGCCCATGTGCGGTCACGGCACCATAGGCACGGTGACCGCCGCCCTGGAGGCGGGGCTGATCACGCCCAAAATCCCGGGGCAACTGATACTGGACGTGCCTGCCGGGCAGCTACAGGTGGCCTACCAACAAAGCGGCGGCAAGGTGGACTGGGTCCGGCTGACCAATGTTCCCAGCTACCTGGCCCACAGGGATATCGAACTGACGGTGCCGGGACTGGGCACCCTCACGGTGGATGTGGCCTACGGCGGCAACTACTATGTCATCGTCGAGCCCCAGAGCCGGTTTCCCGGGCTGCGTCACTGGCGCGCCGATGAGATCCTGCGTTGGAGTCCCCTGGTGCGTCAGGCCGCCCGGGACACACTGGAGTGCATCCACCCGCTGGACCCGACGGTGCAGGGGATCTCCCATGTGCTGTGGACCGGGGACCCACTCGATACAGACTCCGACGGCGCCAATGCGGTGTTCTATGGTGACAAGGCCATCGACCGCTCGCCCTGTGGCACAGGCACCAGCGCCCGTATGGCCCAGCGCCACGCCAAAGGACTGCTGGCCACCGGGGAGCAATATGTGCATGAGTCCATCATCGGCAGTCAGTTTATCGGACGGGTGGAAGCCACCACCGAAGTGGGCCCCTACCCCGCCATCCTGCCCTCCATTCAAGGCTGGGCCAGGGTAACCGGCCACAACACCATTACCGTGGACGACGAAGACCCCTACGCCTTCGGCTTTCAGGTTACGTAGGGCGTGTTGACCTTTGCTGAGCATTTTTGCGCTAGTGTCAAAAAAACATGTCACTAAAGCGCAAACAGCTTAATCAACATACCGTTGAAATATAAGAACTATTGCTGCGCCCTTCGGGGCCGGCCTGACGGCAACCACTCAGCGTCGTTCGATTTTGACGTAGAGTCGTACCAACACAACGTGATATCTGCGAGCTCAGTTGAAATAAAACGGGCTTCAGGCAAGGCGGCCAATCAAAGCTCTAGGGTCCTAAAGCAAGATTGGCAAACGCAGCATGAAGTCCGTTTTAATCAACCCGTAGGGAAGTCGCCTTGAGCGCTGACTCTGTGTAGTGACTCTTTAGAAGGGCAATAACCATTCCTTCAGAGCCACGCCTTGATTCATCACTCAAGGCAACTTCTGAGCAACACAGCTACCGCGTTGGGTTGGTACCTAGCCTACAATCGAACTTCTTGATTGATTGCCGTCATGCTCGACCAAATTCTTATCACCAAAGATAAACACGCCCTATGGGAGATTTAAGGACAATGAACCAGATATCAGGACAGCACTTAATCAACGGCCAGTGGACCGGGGAGCCCGAGGCAGGATTCTCGAGCTTTGATCCCGAGCGCAATGAGCCCCTTCCCTGGCAGTTCAGCGAAGCCAATACAGAGCAACTTGAGGCTGCCGTGGCCGCAGCCGACTCGGCCTTCATGGACTATCGTCTCTGGTCAGCAGAGCGCCGGGCCCAGCTGCTGGAGGCCATGGCCGACGCCATCGACGCTCTGGGGGAGAGACTGACCCAGGTTGCGGCGCAGGAAACCGCCCTGCCCGAGGCCCGCCTCAACGGCGAGCGGGGCCGCACCTGTGGCCAGTTGCGACTGTTTGCCCAACTGCTGCGCCAGCCGAAACAGCCGGCCATCATCGACCTGGCTCAGCCGGACCGACAGCCTCTGCCCAAGCCGGATATCCGGCTGGATCAGCTGCCTTTAGGACCGGTGGCCGTCTTTGGCGCGTCCAACTTCCCCCTGGCCTTCTCTGCCGCCGGCGGCGATACCGCCTCGGCCCTGGCCGCCGGATGCCCTGTGGTAATCAAGGGCCATCCGGCCCATCCGGCCACCTCAGAGCTAGTGGCCCAGGCCGTTCTGTCGGCCATAGAGAAAGTGGACGCCCCCAGAGGAGTATTTAACCTGCTTCAGAGCAGTTCGCCGAAGCTGTCTCAGGATCTGGTCCGGGCTGCCGAGATTCAGGCTGTGGGCTTTACCGGCTCCTTCAGGGTGGGCCAGCTGCTCAGCCAAATCGCCGCCGAGCGCCCCCAGCCCATCCCCTTCTTCGGTGAACTTGGCAGCATCAATCCTCAGCTGTTGCTGCCCCGGATGCTGGCAGAGAGTGCCGAGGTACTGGCCGAGCAACAACATGGCTCGATGATGATGGGCCAGGGGCAGTTCTGCACCAGCCCCGGACTGGTGCTGATGCTCAAGGGGGAAGGCAGTGACCGCTATTTGACGACACTCGCCCGTCTGGTGGAGCAGCAGGCGCCAGGCACCATGCTCACCCCGGGCATCGCCAGGGCCTATGCCGAGACCGCCGACGCGCTGGTGTCATCAGAGGGAGTCAGCCTTGTGGCCCAGGGTCAAACCTGTGCCCACGTCAACCAGAGTCAGGCCCTGGTGGCCAATTGCAGCGGCGACACCCTGGCGGCCAACCCAGATCTGTTGGAAGAAGTATTTGGCCCCTGCACCCTGGTGGTGACCTTCGACAGTCCCCAGCAACTGCTGGAGGCGATACGTGCCCTGCCTGGTCAGCTCACCGCCTCTGTCCATGGCACCGAGCAGGAGATGCTGAGTGAGCAGACTCTGATGTTGGAGCTGGCCTATCGGGTCGGTCGCCTTATCGCCAATCAGATGCCCACCGGCGTTGAAGTGTGCCACGCCATGCAACATGGTGGCCCCTGGCCCGCTTCCACCCACAGCCAATCCACCTCTGTGGGCGCCGAGGCGATAAAACGCTTCACCCGTCCCTTGGCCTGGCAGAACCTGCCCCAAAGCCTGTTGCCCGAGCATCTTTGTGACCAGAGCAGCACGCCTCAGCTGCGTTACTGACCAGGCTCACACCCAGGCCCGGCAACGGGCCTGCGGCTTTGCAATCTCAGTTAAAGTAGTTACCCTATAGTCTGTGTAATCAATAAGTAAGCAACTATGAGTCAGGCCACTCCCATTGTTCACAAGACCCGAACCCAACTTGTGGTGGAGGTTTTGCGTGAAAAGATCCTCTCCGGCGACATCAAAGCCGGAGAGCCACTGAGGCAGAGTGCACTGGCCGAAGAGCTGAACGTCAGCCGCATCCCGGTTCGAGAAGCCCTGGTGCAGCTGGAAGCCGAAGGCCTGGTGAAGTTCGAAGCCCACAAGGGCGCCACCGCCACCGAGCTCTCCGTCGAGCAGGCCAGCGAATTGTTTGAACTGCGCGCCCTCATCGAGCCCGACCTGCTGGCCAAGTCCATCCCCAATCTGACCCAGGACCAACTGGATGCCGCCGAAGCGGTATTGGCTCAGCTGGAGTCCGCCTTTCGGGAAGAGAACGGCATCAATATGTGGAGTGAGCTCAATACTCAATTCCACTCGGCCCTGTACCTGGGCGCCAATCGTCCCCAGGCGATGGAGGTGGTGAAGAGCCTCAACACCAACTCCGATCGCTACATCCGTCTGCAGTTGCTGCTGACCGGCGGCATCCCCAGGGCGGAAAACGAGCACCGTGAGCTGCTTGAGCTGTGCCGGCAGGGCAAGGTTCAGGAAGCGGCTACCCTTCTTACCAACCACATCCTGCATGCCAAATCCGGCGTTGAACGCCTGGTGCAGGAGCACGTCAATAATCAACAATAATGGACGGGGCCTGAGGGCCCCGTTGCAGTATCTCACCCCGGGGGGGACATCCTCCTTCACCGCTGGTATGATGCTGCAATTCCGAGTGGTGGTGTGACCAGTTGACCACACCCCATGCTTTTTGGAGAGCGTTCATGCTACATGCCCAGATTACCGGCTGGGGCAAGTGTTTGCCCCCAGCAACCCTGACCAACGACGACCTGGCCACCTTTATGGATACCTCAGATGAGTGGATCCGCAGCCGCACCGGCATCGGCCAGCGCCACATCAGCCACGTCAGCACCTCAGCCATGGCCACCGTCGCCGCCAAACACGCCCTGGCCGCCGCCGGCCTCGAAGGCAGCGATCTGGATATGATCATCCTTGGCAGCGCCACCCCGGACACCCTGGTGCCCAACATCGCCGCCACAGTGCAGGCGGAAGTCGGCGCCCAGTGTGCCGCTTTTGACATCAACGCCGCCTGCTCCGGCTTCCTCTATGCGCTGGGACTGGCAACGGCCCAGATCCGCAGCGGTCAGTGCCGCAAGGTACTGGTGATCGGCGCCGAGCGCCTCACCTTCCTGCTCAACTGGCTGCAGCGGGATACCGCCGTCCTCTTCGGAGACGGGGCCGGTGCGGTGATTCTGGAAGCGGTTGAGAGCGAGGAGCCAACCGGCGTCCTGAGCTACGCCATGAACAACGATCCCCAGGCCCGGGATATCCTCAAGGTCGACGCCTTCGGCAGCGACATGGACCGCTGGAGCGAAGACGCCACCGACTTCCAGTTCCAGTTCGAGGGCCGGGAGATCTTCAAGCGCGCCATCGCCGGCATGTCCTCCCTGGGCAAAAAGGTGCTCACCGAGAGCAATACCCCACTGGACGCGGTCGACCTAGTGGTGCCCCACCAGGCCAATGTGCGCATCATCGATACCCTTATTGGTAAGATGGGACTGCCTGCCGAGAAGGCGTTCATCAATATCGAGAACTACGGCAACACCTCGGCGGCCACCGTGCCCATCGCCCTGTGTGACGCCCTGGAGCAGGGTCGAATCAAGCCAGGAGACACCCTGCTCTCCTGCGCCTTTGGTGCCGGCCTCACCTCCGCCGCCGCAGTGATCAAATGGGGTGACCGGGTCACGCCGGTCAACACCTGTGATGCCGAGCTGCCGCCTTGCGAGCAGACCGGTCTGGAGCTGATCGCTCCCGCGGTAGCGGCCGCCAAGGCCCAACTGGCTGAAAAGCAGTAACGAGCAGAAACAGAAACGGCGCCGATAGGCGCCGTTTTTTTATGGAATATCGACTCTGCAGGATGAGCCGCCATCAAGGGTCAGTCGGTCCTGGCTGCATCCCAGTAGAGGTCGCTGTGATGAAGCTTGGCCAGTGCCCGATTCAAGCCGCCGAAGGTATCGAAACTGCGCTGCTCGCCGGTCAGGCAATACCAGACGAAGCGGTAGCAGTTGTCCCTGAGCAGGTCATACTCCCGGCACTGATACAGGGCCGCCGCCGCTCTCTCCACTGAACCAGGCACCACCAGGGGCCGGTGATGCCGGTCCACGCAGACAAACAGCTTGCGCCCGGTGCGCCCTTGAATGAAACGACGGGGAGACACCACCCGTACCAGGCCACTGCCGTGGAGCTCCACAATCTGGTCGCGGGCCACCCACACCCCAACATGCTCCACCGCACCATACACATGACAGGCAACCAGTGAACCCGGCTGAGGATCCACCCTCGCCTTGCCCTCATCCCATTCACTGGGACGCAGCTTTAGCTGGGGTGATCGGCTGCGCTCATGGTAACGTCGCTGGCGCGCCTGCTCCCGTCCACGCTTATAATCCGCCGCCACCAGGCCGCCAGCCAGAGCCGCCAGAATCCAGGGTAACGCCATAGACACCTCCAAACCGCTGACTTCTCTATATCCTAGCAACGAACCCTCTTCTCGCCAGAGCAGGAAACTGTTACTGGATTTATTCCGCCCCAGGGTGACGAAGATGTTCACTGTGTCACAATCCTTGCACCGGCCGAGATCGTTCGAACAAATATCACTCGCTCGAGACTCAAGTTTTGCCTCGACTCGGTCGACAAGGAGGGCTAGCAAAATGCCCCAAAAGGAACTCGGCTCCCATGAAACACCCTCTGTCTAAGAGCGCCCTCATCCTCTCCCTGTTGCTTACCGGTTGCCAAAGCACCCCGAAACTGGTGGAAGAGCAACAGGCCCAAGCCCAGGCGACCGAACACTACCTCAATGCCCAGTCACACCTTGAACAGCTTGAGTCCAGGTTTTCCGAGCTCAATGCCCAGGAGCTCAGCCGCTTTGCACCAGACCAGGTGAAAGAGGCCAAAGAGGCATTGGAGGAAGCCCAGGAAGAGTTTGACGACATTCGCTACACTCCCGCCGAAGCGGATGAAGGGGACGTTGAAGATATTCTGCTGGCCGTCAACCAGGCCAACACCGCCCTGAACAGCGCCAACCTGATTCGCCAGACTGCGGAGAAGGAGCTGGCGCCCACCCTGGAGATGATGCAGATCCTGGGCAAACTGGAGGCCGCCTCATACTACGCCAGGGAGATGAAACGAGCAGAGTCGACGCTGGAAGAGATGCTGGAAGACGTGTCCGACGGCGATCTGGAGGATGCTCGGGAGGAGCAGGCCGAACTGCTGCTGTTGCTGCAGGCCCTGGAGGTGAAAACCGTTGAGAAGCGGGAGCTGAGCAGCCTGGCCAAACAGTTGGATCAGATGAAGCGAAATCGTCTGGCCAAGGTGGTGCCCATCAGCTTCCAGGGCGCCGTTGCCAGCCTGGAGATGGCCAAAGCGGTGATCGCCGCCGACCCCAGAAATACCCTTGCCATCGACCAGGCGGTCACCAAGGCAGAGTTTGAACTGGACCACAGCCGTCACATCGCCCAGCAGGTGACCCATCTGCGCGCCATGGACAGTGATGACTTCGAGGCCTTTGTACTCAGAGCCGAAGGCAGGTTGCATAAGATTGCCCAGGCCCTGGATGGTATCGACAGACGCAACCTGGCACAGGATGATCAGGCCGAGTCCGTCACCAAAACCATCGCTGCCCTGAAGCAGGCCATGGACGCACAGCGCCTGGCCATTGCCGAAGCCGAAGCAGCAAAGGCCGTTCAGGCAAAAGCCTCCACCAAGCCCGCGGCTCCTTCTCAGGAAACAGAAGCAGACCCCGAGTCCGAAGCCACTGTGGCAGAAGAGGAAGCGAGTACGGCCTCCTCCTCCTGATTCAGGGCCCCAAGAGCTCACCCAAGTTAGGGTTGCCGCCCATGGCGGCAGCCTGAGCCAGCAGCAGCTCACCGCAGGCCAGGGCATCCACCAGGGCATCATGGCCCTGGTAATAGGGCAAGCCGTGACGCTCCCGGCAGGCGGCCAGGGTAAGATCGCCCGCCGCCAGCGGCTTTCCCTGTCGCACCAACCGGCGCTGCTCCAGCTCCAGGGTATCTACCGCCAGCAGCGGCGCTTGCGACACCCCGCACTCTTTCAGAGCCCGGCGCAGGAAAGCCAGATCCAGCTCGGCGTTATGACACACCAGAATCTTACCTTCCAGCAGCGGCCAAAGCCGCTTCAGGGCAGCGGTGAGATCCAGCGCCTGCTCCAGTTGACCATCGACGATGCCATGAATGGTGGCCGAGTGGCCGACGCTGCCATTGGCTTTCACCAACTGATAGAAAGCAGTGCCACAGCGGATGCGTCCCCCCTCTATGGGAACGGCGCCGATGCTGACAATCTCATCCTCCTTGGGATTGAGGCCGGTGAGCTCCAGATCCAGGGCCAGCAAGGGTAACTGGTCAAAGCTCGAGCCGACATGCTCGGTGGCGGGCACCGACTCTCCGCTGCGCCAGGCCTGCCAACGCCAGCGCCACAGTTTGCTGCTGAGCAAACTCACAGCTGCTTCCCATATTTGAGCTTCACCCCGTCCTGCGCTTGGCCGACCACCACGAAGGCATCCTTGAGCTGGTGGCGCACCAGTTGCGACAGGGAACGCGGCTCCAGATAGTTGCTGGCGCTCTCCCCCGCCTGCCACTGGCGCTCATGATTGTCCAGCCGCTGCTGACGAATGAACTCCAGGGCATCGGCGATGTTGAGGGCATCCTTTCGGGTCAACAGGCCCGCTTCCATGGCCGCCTTGAGGCGCCTGGGAGTCTCAACCTCATCACTTCCGCACGCCAGTGCGTACAGCCGGCCTATGTCGTTGACGATGGCCAGTCCCCGGTGCTTGAGATCCACCCCCTCCTTTTGTTCGCCATCCTTGTCCAATACCCATTGGCGGAAGAAGCCCAGGGGCGGACGGCGGCTGACGCTGTTGCGCGCCAGATAGGTGAGGAAGAAATCCGATTGACTGGCCTGCTGCACCACATAGTGTTGAAGCTGCTTGGCCAGCGCCAGGTCGCCGGCGATGCCGCGGATATCAAAAAAGATGGAACTGTGCATCACCGCCATGGGCTCGGGCTCGAGGATCCAGCGGTCGAACTGCTGCTTCCACCCCTCCATGGACTGACACCATTTGGGGTTCATCGCCATCACCTCGCCCTTGCACAGGGTCTGGCCGCAGCGATCCAGCCCGAGGCAGACAAACTCCGCCAGCTTGAGGAAGTAGCCGCGCTCCTCCTCATTGGGCTCCTTGGAGAGCAGCAGGCCGTTGTCCTGATCCGACCCCACCACCTGGTCCATGCGCGCCTGGGAGCCAAATGCCAGCCAGCACCAGTTGATGGGTGCCGGCCCCAGCTCCTCCTTCGCCAGGTTGATCAGCCTCTCGGTGAGGCGATCTGAGATGGCGGTGAGTAGACGCCCCACCTGTTCGGCGGAGACATCCGCCGCCACCTGGGCCTTGACCAGGTTCGGTACCCCCTCCATCACCCGCACCAGGGCATCCAGATCCTTGCAGCGGTTCAGTTGCTTGATGATCAGCGCCGGGTCGGAGTCCAACTGGCGCATCAGGTCGTTACTGGTCACCAGTCCCACCAGCTTGCCACTCTCTGCCACTGGCAGATGGTGAATGTTGTAGCGGGTCATCATCAACTGGGCATCAAACCAGGTGGCCTGAGGTTCGGCGCACAGGGGATCGGCGGTCATCACTTCGCTGACGCAGGAGGTCACCGCCACGCCCTTGGCCAGCACCCGGTTTCTCAGGTCCCGGTCGGTGAGGATGCCCACAATCCGCCCCTCATGGGTGATGGGCAGACAGGAGATGCGGTGCTCACTCATCTTGGCCGCGGCGTCGGCGATGCTCATCTGGCCGTCACCGCTGACCACATTGGCGCTCATCACCTTGGACAGCTTCATGGAGTTGGTGTGCCTGTGGCTGTCGTAGCGCTCCCCCAAACGGATGCGCTGGCCGTGCTGACGGTTGAAAAAGCGCTCGAACTCCTTGTGGTGATAGCGGAGCTCATCGAACATCGCCTGGGGAATGAGGTAGAGCAGACCATCCTCGATGATGTGGATGTCTGCGGCGGTGGGTTCACCGGTGAGCAGAGCCCGAAAGCCAAAGCTCTGGTGGCTGTCCAGCCGGGACAGCAACTCCCCCTCCTTGCTGCGCAGCTCAAACACACCACTGGCTATGAGGTAGAGGCTGGGGTTATTGGGATCAAACTCGATCATCCGGTCGCGCCGGCTGGCGTAGGCAACCTCGATACTGGCGGCGCAGCGCTCTCTCGCCTCTTCGGGCAGGGTATCAAAAGGCACAGTGTCAGACAGGAACTGCACCAGGGGGGTAAGACCATGATCCATTTCGGTCTCCTAAGGCTTTATCCTTTAGTCGTAATCGGCTCGTGCCAGTGATCCGACTTTGATAGTCTCAGAGCATAACTGGCAAGGAGCCCCATCATGTTAACAATAATTGAGCCGTTCTTCTTACTCGGCGGTGCCCTTTTGGTGCTGACCTCCCTGACCCTCTACAGCATGCGTCAGAAGCATCTGCATGGTTTCTGGCAAGTGTGGGTGGGCAAACTTAAAGACTTCACCATCCGCGAATTTCGCTTCTATCGCATGGGCGTGTTGTTTCTGTTCATCGGCATCATCCTGCGGATCGTCAACCTCACCATGATCTGAACCGGTTTTGCCAATCTTGTTTGGCGATGGAATCTCGAATAAAGAAAGGGGCGGTGATACCGCCCCTTTTGCTTTGCTGATCTGGTTTAGTGGGCCTGCGCCTTACCAGAGCCTTTCGGGAAGCGAATCTGTTCGACCAGATCCTGCACATCCTGAGGCACGGCGGCGGTCACCTTGCTCACCGCGAAGGCCACGATGAAGTTCACCATCATACCCAGGGTACCAATACCCTCTGGGGAGATGCCGAACCACCAGTTTTCAGGAACATTGCCCGTTGGGTTAATGAACTTGAAGTAGATGATGTACGCCGCGGTGAAGGTGATGCCGGAGATCATGCCGGCAATGGCACCCTCTTTGTTCATCTTCTTAGAGAAGATGCCCATGATAATGGCCGGGAAGAAGGACGACGCTGCCAGGCCGAAGGCAAACGCCACCACCTGAGCCACAAAGCCCGGCGGATTGATTCCCAGATACCCCGCCACCACAATGGCGACGGCCGCAGCCACTCGGGCGTAGGTCAACTCCTGTCTGTCAGTGATGTTCGGCATCAGCGACCGTTTCAACAAGTCGTGGGACACCGAGGTGGAGATCACCAGCAACAGACCTGCAGAGGTGGACAGGGCCGCTGCCACACCACCGGCCGCCACCAGGGCGATCACCCAGTTGGGCAGTTCGGCGATCTCTGGGTTGGCCAGTACCATGATGTCACGGTCAATCTTCATCTCGTTGCGTTCGTCACCGGAGTAGAACATGCGACCGTCGCCGTTCTTGTCTTCCCAGCTGATGAGGCCGGTATCGCTCCAGTTCTTCACCCAGGATGGGGCTTGCTCGCCGACGATGCCGCGACCGTCTTCACCGTTAATGGTGTTGATCATGTTTACACGGGCAAAGGAGGCTACCGCAGGCGCGGTGGTGTACAGCATGGCGATGAACACCAGGGCCCAACCGGCCGACAGACGGGCGTCACTCACCTTGGGTACGGTAAAGAAGCGCACAATCACGTGGGGCAGACCGGCGGTACCCACCATCAGGGCGGCGGTAATGAAGAACACGTCAATGGTACTCTTCGATCCGTCCGTATACTGGTTGAACCCTAACTCCGTCGATAGCCCGTCCAATTTATCCAATAGATACATCCCCGACCCGTCATTGAGCGTCGAACCGAAGCCCAGCTGTGGCAGAGGGTTGTTGGTCATCATGATGGAGATGAAGACGGCAGGCACCAGATAGGCGGTGATCAGCACGCAGAACTGCGCAACCTGGGTGTAGGTGATCCCCTTCATGCCGCCCAGTACCGCGTAGAAGAACACGATGGCCATACCTATGACCACACCGGTGACAATGTCCACTTCCAGGAAGCGGCTGAACACCACGCCCACGCCACGCATCTGGCCGGCAACATAGGTGAAGCAGACGAAGATGGCACAGACGACCGCCACAATTCGGGCCACCTGGGAGTAGTAACGGTCACCGATGAAGTCCGGCACGGTAAACTTACCGAACTTACGCAGGTAAGGCGCCAGACACAGAGCCAGCAGTACATAACCGCCGGTCCAGCCCATCAGGTATACCCCGCCATCGTAACCCATGAAAGAGATCAGGCCCGCCATGGAGATGAAGGAGGCGGCTGACATCCAGTCGGCGGCCGTGGCCATGCCGTTGGCCACAGGAGGCACGCCGCCGCCGGCCACGTAGAACTCGTTGGTGGAGCCGGCCTTGGCCCAGATCGCAATACCTATGTACAGCGCAAAGGTCAAACCGACGACAATAAAGGTGAGTGTTTGCAGATCCATGTTGCTCTCCTAGTCTTCCTGAACTTTGTACTTCTTGTCCAGGGCGTTCATCTTGGCCACATAGACAAAAATCAACGCCACAAAGACGTAGATCGCCCCCTGTTGGGCAAACCAGAACCCGAGCTTAAAGCCAAATAGCTTGATGCTGTTCAAGGGCTCCACCAGCAAGATGCCTAAACCAAAGGAGACCACAAACCAGATCACCAGCAGTGACAACAGCAGCCTGAGATTTTCCTTCCAATACGCTTTGGCGGATTCGGTGCTTTCGAATGCCATAATCGCTCCCCATGTTTCCATTCTTGTAGTAGTGATCGCCCATCCAATGCGCATCTGGCCTGTGCAACTGCTTCTTGAAACACAACTTCTGACGTTGGATAGATGTGATTTGACACAGGTAGCAACGCCAGGCCGGATGCAAAGTGTGATCGGCATCTCGTCGGTTCTAACCTAGCAAGGGGAGTGGCCCACGCCTCGTAGACCTTAGTCTAAGGTTGCGCAACACCAGACAAGGCATTACAACAAATGACTTTAATATCAGTTGCTTACATTGGTAAATGGCAGGAAATAGCGGCCGCTAGACTTTGGTCGAACTGGGGAGGGGAAAGCTGGCCGGGCACAGGCCCGGCCGAAGGGATCAGGGGTTGGTCATCAGGTACTCAACCAGGGCCAGGTAATCAGCCAGAGTGCGCCCGGGATTAACGATCAGGTACTTGCCGTTCACCACCACCGAGGGTACGCCGGTGATCTGAGCCAGCATGGTGCGGCTGTCACCGTCTGCCAGTTTCAGCTTAAGATCGGCGCTGCCGGCGGCCTTGCGGTAATCCGCTGCACTGACGCCATGAGAAACAAAAAACTGCTTCAATTCGGCATCGGTATTAATCGGCTTGCCATCACGCTGAATGCGCTCGAAAAACGCCTTATGGGTCTGCTCGCTGACCCCGAGAATCTCACTGATGTAGAAGCCCTTTGCCGCCAGCTTCCAGCTGTCACGATTGAAGCTCACATGGGTCTTTTCCACATGGATCTTGTCACCCAGGGCCAGGGTGATCTGCTTGAACGCCGGGTCGAAACGGTAGCAATGCCCGCAGTAGTAGGAGAAAAACTCCCTGATCACCGGGGTCTTGGACTCGGACAGGCCATCCACCACCTTGTAGTGAACCCCCTCCTTGAACTCCTGGGCAGGGGCCACAAAGGCCACAGCCATCAGCGCTAACGCGAACAGTCTCGCAATCACAACGTTATCCTCTCAAAAATTTCCGGGGTGGCAACGCCTTGCCCCCCTTATTGCCGCCAGAGCCTATTCAGGCTGACGTTCTTGACACATGTTAACCCAGGGGCGGGTCAATCCCAAATGGTTACAAAGTAAAGGTATTTCCCTCTGGCACACCCTTTGCAATCTCCATCCACAAAGAGGACGGCTGCTCAAACAGCCACAACCAAAGAGGACAATTATGAACATCAGCAACAGCCATGCCCTGCTGACCCAGGGACCCCAGCCCGGCCTGGATCGTATCCAACAGGCGGCCAAGGACCGTAAGGCCCAGATGGATCAGGAGCCCGCCCAGACCAAGATAAGTCAGGCCAAAGACAAGGTCGAGGCCACCAAAGACAAGGTTCAGGTTCACGCTCAGGAGTTCGATGGCGAACTGGCCAAACTGATGGAGGCCAACCAGGCCAAAAGTCAGGCCTTCATCAAGGAGGCCCAGGGACTGTTGAAGGCACAGGGGGGCGGTACCCTGAGTCAGGTGCTCGGCGGCGACGCCGCGGATCTGACTGAGGCCGTAGACACCATTAAAGGGGTGCAGGATACCCTGGGGGCCCGTCAGCAGCAGCTTCTGGACAATCCCCAGGGACTCAATGGCGGAGACCTGCTGGGTATGCTCAACCAGGCCCGCTCTGCGCTGATTTAATCCGCCAGCGCAACCCGGATCAGCACGGTGGCCGTCACTTCCTGGCCACCGGGTTGATAGGCCACATCCGCCTCCATCCGGCTCATGGCCATCATGGGTCTGGGCATGCTGCCCCGAGACTCCTGAATCATCAGCACCTCACCCAGCTTGTTGCCGCTGACCTTGGCCAGCCGCTTGGCTTTGTCCAGGGCATCGTTGAAGGCGGTTTCCATCAACTGCTTTTCAAACTTATCCCCTTCACTGGACCAGTATCTGGGCTCATCCACCTGATTGACGCCATTTTCCAGCAGCAGTGCCAGCCATTTGCCAGACTCTGCCGCATCCAGGTTCAGGCCGATACTGCGGCTGGCACGATAGCCCACCAGCTCCCGAGTGCGATCTTCGTAGTGGTATTCGGCGGAAACCCTCAGCGAACCGGCATCCACACTCTGCTTGGGGATATTGTGCTCACGAAACAGCGCCAACAACCTGGCGACCTGAGCATCCACCTGCTCCTTGGCACTGACCGGATCCTTGGCCACCAGTTCGATGCGGGACTGAAGTTGCACCTTATCCACCGGCAACTGCCCCTGAGCCTGACCGGAGACCTCCACCCAGCGACCCTCGGCCATGGCACCCAGTGGTACCGCTATTAGTATCGCCATCAACCAAGCCTTCATTCCGGCCTCCTTAAATAAAGCAATAGTTTGATATAATCATGGTTCGCGCTAGGATGATCTGAACCATCAAAGAGATAAACTCTATGTCCTCAACCCAACAACAGCTGTTGTCCCTGCTCAAGCGTCTGGGCCCCAGCCCGGTTGCTCCTCTGGCATCCGAGCTTGAGATGACCACCATGGGCGCCAGGCAGCACCTGGAAAAACTGGAGCAGCAACAACTGGTGGGCCACTTCGACAAGAGGCAGGGCAAGGGCCGTCCCAGCCGACACTGGCATTTGACCCGTCAGGGGCATCAAAGTTTCGGAGACCGACACAATGATGTGGCAATTCAGATGATTAACAGCATCGTTTCCCTGCAGGGCAAGGATGCCGTCGACCAGGTTCTGGCCCATAGGGCCGAGCAGCAATTGGCTGAATACAGTGAGAAGCTGTCAGGTACTGACGATTTGCCAGCCAGGTTGGCTCTGCTGGCGGAGCTGCGCACTCAGGAGGGCTACCTGGCACGGGTTGAGCAAGAGGGTGAACAGTGGCTGCTGATTGAGGACCACTGCCCCATCTGCAGCGCGGCGGCAGCCTGTCAGGGCTTCTGCCGCAATGAACTGGCCCTGTTCCGGCAACTGCTGGCGCCTGCCCAGGTGGAGCGCGAACAACACATCCTGGCAGGCGCTCACCGTTGCTGTTACCGGGTCAGCTCCGGCAAGGCATAGAGGTTGGTGTGGCGATAGCGCCAGCCCAGGGCCTGGGCAATCTTATCTCCCACCACCCACCTGGGCTGATGGTGCTCTGAATCGAAGCTGGGCGCTGCCAGACCTAGGCACCTGGCGCAGTGAAGGTAATACGCCTTGCGCCCCGGATGGTGGGGGGAGGCCAGGTTAAAGGTCTCGCCCCAAAGGTCTGCGCCGATCAGCGCCAGAATGGCGGAGATCACATCATCCCGGTGCACCAGATTCACCGGATCCTGCGCCCCCAACAGGCCGCTTTTACCAGCCAGGAATCGGCCTGGATGACGCTCACCGCCCACCAGGCCCGCCAGACGCAGTACCGTCACCTGGTCAAAACGCGCCCGAATCTCCTGCTCAACCTTGAGCATGCGCGCTGCCCGCTCTCCGCTGTCCAGCTCGGCGCGCTCATCCACCCTGCCCTGAACACTGCCATAGACACTGGTGGCACTGGTGAAGAGAACCTTAGTGACGCCCGCTTCCGCGGCGGCATCAAACAGCGGTGTCAGCCGCTCATGAAACGGCGCCGCATCCGGCTGACGACCGGGTGGCAGGCAGAGCACCATGAGATCGCACTGAGGCAGCGCAGGAATGGGTTGCTGCAGATCCAGCTGCAAAGGGGTGGCGCCAACGTCGGCAATCGCCTGCAAGCCATCGCTGCTGCGTCGGGTGGCGGTCACCCTATGGCCGGCCTGAGTCAGGGCGGCAGACAGGGGCAGTCCGAGCCAACCGGCTCCGACAACAAGAATATGGGACATCAGGCCCCTCCGAGGTTAAGGCTTAAATAATCGCGAATGGAGGATGGCAGCTCAGCTTCCACCAGAGGCTCCTGAACTTTAAGACCCAAGCCCACCAGACTCACCACCCTCGCTTCACGGCGCGGCACCTTGGGATCATAGATGATCACCCTGGGGGATTTCTGGTCCTGCTCATCCACGCCCACCACCTTGGCCACGGCGTCGTTGCTGAGCCTGACCAGAGACCCGGTCGGATACAGACCCAGCACCTTGACCAGGTTCTGCATAAACTCCGGATTCAACTGACCCCTTCGGAACTTGAACAGGTAAGCCAGTGCCAGGTGGGGAGACAGACGTTTGTGGGAGCCGTTGATCAGATGATCGTACTCATTGGCCACACTGAGCAGCTGAGTCAGGGTGCAAATCGCCTCCCCTTTTAGCCCCTGCGGATAGCCACTGCCATCGAGCATCTCATGGTGGTTGGCCACCATCTGCTTGATGCGTTTATGCCCCAGAGCCGCGCCCTTGAGCATCTCCAGGGCCATCTTGGGATGGGCATCCACATAGGCCTGCTCCGGCTTGGTCAGGGGAATACGCTTGTTCAAAATGCTGTGAGGAATGCGCAGCTTACCCACGTCGTGAAACAGCGCCGCCATCGCCACCAGGCGAATGTCCGCAGGTTCAAAATCGCAGGTTCTGCCCAGGATCATCGCCAGCACGCAGACATTGAGCCCGTGATAGTGCAGCCCCTTTCCGTCCTGGTTGGCGGACACCTGCAGCAGCAACACCTGTTCGCCATGGGCCTCTAACTGCTCCTGGACAGTGGCGATCACCGAGCTGGCTTCGGCAAACGCCCGGTCAGGGGACGCGGCAAGATAGCCATAGGCCGCCTTAAGCTGCTCCAGGGCTTTGTTGTACGCCTGCTCACAGCGGCGCACCTGACGGTGGTAGTCGATGGTTTCCTGGCGTTCCTGCTCCTGAGCCCGAAGCAAGGCCAGCTCCTCTTCGCTGGGCTGTGCCGGCTCCGGTGACGGGGCCACCTGGGGTTCGGCTTGCAAAGATTGCTGCATCAGCTCAGCCGAGGCCGGGTCCGCCTGCAAGTAGACATACTTAAGGCCCAGCTTGGCGATGATGGCTATCTGCTGAGAGTCCTTAATGGTAAAGCGGCTGAACAGAAACGGGTGCTCCTTCCAGGAGAGGGGCAGCCGAATGGACTGGCCCACCTCCAGCTTGTTCACTGGTACCCGTACTTCAGAAACCGCCATAACCCCTCTCAAACCCGCCGGTCTGTGTCCGACCCATCAATACTGCCACCCCTGTTTGCGGAAGATAAATCCGAGCAGCCAGATGGGGCCGATCAGCAGGAACTGCACATCTTTAAAGAAACTGGGTTTCTTCCCTTCAACGTGATGACCATAGAACTGACCAATCCAGGCCAGGACGAAGATCAGCACACTGAGCATCAGAATCTGGGCCAGATTGCTGATCACCCACAACATCAGGGCGGCAATCGCGGCCATGGCCACCGCCAGCGGGCGGGACAGTCGCAGGTAAAACAGAAGCGAGAACACCACGGCGGCCAGGGCGGCCCAGGGTGACAGGGACCACAACATGCCGAGGACGCTGAAGGTGATCAGCGGCACGCAGATCCAGTGAATGGTCTTGTTGGTGGGGTTGCGGTGGCTCTCGCCATACTCCGCAAACCATTGCTCTACGGATTTCATCTGAGTTCTCCCTGATCTCATGAGACAGTTCTCAGGCTAGAGGAAATACCGCTACCTTAAGCCTTCCCGGCGGCCTAACCCCCGGGCGTCGTTGCATTTTGACTACAGCTTCATCATAACCCAACTCATCCCTTGAGGTGGAGAGGTGGGGGACTGGTGGTTAACCATCTAAACAACCAACTGTTTTACAAAGGCTATTACACTGAGTCCCCCGGCCTAAGTCAACCGCCGAGCAGCTCGATCAGGCCCTGTTCGTCCATTACTTCGACACCCAGTTGCTGGGCCTTGGTCAGTTTGCTGCCCGCCTTCTCACCGGCCACCACACAGTGGGTGTTCTTGGAGACGCTGCCGCTGACTTTGGCCCCCAAGGCCTCCAGGCCTGCTTTGGCTTCAGAGCGGCTCATCTGGCTGAGGGTACCGGTGAGCACCCAGGTCTGGCCCTTCAGAGGCTGTGCCGACTCATCCACCTGGGCAATCTCTGGCCAATGCACCCCGCCACGTTCCGGATCCACCAGGGCGGCAATCACCTCCTGGTTGTGGGGCTGACGGAAGAACTGGTGCACATGACGGGCAACAATTTCGCCCACATCGTCCACTTCCACAAGCTCCTCCACTTCGGCGGCGGCCACCGCCTCCAGGCTGCGGAAGTGGCGGGCCAGGTTGGCGGCCGTGGCCTCCCCCACCTCACGAATCCCCAGAGAGTAGAGGAACTTGGGCAGGGTGGTCTCCCTGGCGGCCTGCAGGGCACCCACCAGGTTCTGGGCCGATTTGGAGCCCATGCGCTCCAGCATGGTCAGGGTGGAGGCGCTGAGCTTGAACAGATCCGCCGGGGTTTCCACCAGCTCCTTGTCCACCAGCTGCTCCACAATCTTGTCTCCCAGGCCGTCCACATCCAGCGCCTTGCGGGAGGCGAAGTGTTTGATTGCCTCTTTACGCTGGGCCCGGCAATAGAGGCCGCCGGCACAGCGGGCCACCGCTTCCCCCTCCAGGCGCTCGACGGCGGAGTCGCACACCGGGCAGCTGTCGGGAAACTCAATGGCCTTGGCATCCTCGGGGCGACGCTCGGTGACCACGGAGACGATCTGCGGAATCACGTCGCCAGCACGGCGGATGATGACGCTGTCTCCCACCATGACACCCAGCCGAGCGATCTCATCGGCGTTGTGCAAGGTGGCGTTGGAGACGGTCACCCCACCCACAAACACAGGCTTGAGCCTGGCCACCGGGGTAATGGCGCCGGTGCGCCCCACCTGAAACTCCACCTCCTCCAGGACGGTGATCTCCTCCTGGGCGGGGAACTTGCCGGCGATGGCCCAACGAGGGGCCCGGGCGACAAAACCCAGTTGCTGCTGCAGGGCGATGCCATTGACCTTGTTAACCACGCCATCGATCTCATAGGGCAGCTGCTCCCGGCGAGCCAGGATATCCCGGTAATATTCCAGCGCCTGTTCGGCGCCGCTGACCACCTTCACCTGATCGCTCACCGGCAGGCCCCAGGCCTTCACCGCTTCGAGCTGGCCGAAGTGGGTGCTCGGCAGTGGGGTGCGCTCTCCCTCCACCACCCCCAGACTGTAGGCGTAGAAACTCAATGGGCGGGAGGCGGTGATCTTGGAGTCCAGCTGACGCAAGCTGCCTGCCGCCGCATTACGGGGATTGACGAAGGTCTTCTCACCCTTGGCCCGCGCCCGCTCATTGAAAGCGTCGAAACCTGCGGTAGGCATAAACACCTCGCCGCGCACCTCCAGCACCTCAGGATAGTCGTCGCCCTTCAGCACCAGGGGGATCGCCTTGATAGTGCGCGCGTTCTCAATAATCCCCTCACCCGTGGTGCCGTCACCCCGGGTGGCAGCGCTCACCAACTGCCCCTGCTCATAGATCAGGCTCACCGCCAGGCCATCGAGCTTGGGCTCGCAGCACAGCTCGATGCTCTGTTCGCCCACCAGGCCACTGACCCGCTCATAGAAGGCAAGGAACTCCTCCTCATTCATGGCGTTATCCAGTGACAGCATGGGCACCCGGTGCACCACGGGAGTGAACTTATCCAGGGCCACACCGCCGACCCGGCTGGAGGGGGAGTTGGGCAGCTTCAGTTCTGGGTGTGCCTGCTCCAACGCCTGCAGCTCACGCATCATCCGGTCGTATTCGGCGTCGGTGATGCTGGGGTTGTCCATGACGTAGTAGGCGTGGTTGTGCTGCTCAATCTCTTTGCTGAGCGCGTCGATGCGTTGTTTGGCGTTCTCGGTCATAAATAAACAGGCCGCCTGGGGCGGCCTTTCACTCTTGGGTAACAGGGCACCCCCAAGCGGGGGTGGTGAAGTTGGTATCAGATTGGCTGATTTTCAAACTTTTGAATACGGGCCATGTAGCGATCTTTGCTGAAATCGTCCCACTCTTTGTGGGAGTCGTTGAGCACAATGGCGCCGTGCATGTCGGCCAGGGCCTGGGCAGCGCCCATCATCATGGAGAAGCCCACAGTCTCGTCACACTGATTGGGCAGGGTCATAAACAGCGACACCCCTTGGGTCTCAAACTGCTCCATGGTGTCCGGGTCAAAGGTGCCCGGATTCATCATATTGGCCAGGGAGTACATCACAGGGCCGCGGCCGGCGCTGTCCTGATGACGGTGGAAGATGTTCATCTCGCCGAACTTCATTCCCAAAGTGAGGAAGTTGTGCAGCAGCTCTGCCCCTTGAAGGCTTTCGCCCTCTTTGGCCACCACGTGCATCACCAGCACGTCCTCGGGGGAGGTCACCAGGCCACCTTCCGGCTCCTGGGGCTCTGGCGCTACCACCTCTTCGGGGCTGAGCAATGGGTCCACTGCCTTGGGCTCAGGTTTCAGCTGAGGCTCCACCTTCTCGGCTTTTGGCGCTTGAGGCTCTTCCAGCGGCTTCACCTCCGCCAATGGTGCCTCAGACAGTGTGGGCTCTTGAATCTCGGGTTCCTTGGGCTCAGGCTCAGACGAGAGGGCAGGTTCCTGACGCTGGGCAGGCTCCTCTTTCTCCGGCGTCGGCTCAGCGAACATCTTGGGTTCGGGCTCTGCCGACAAGGCTGGCTCGGTCGACATCATCGGCTCTTTTGGGAGCTCCAGCTCAGGCTCCTTGGTGCTGATGGTCCTCACCTGCCCCACTCCATCGGGATCAAACCCCTGTGAGTCACGACTGGCATCGTTATCCAGGGGCTGCAGGGGGCGCGCCTTCATCTTGCGCGGTTGCTGCCTGCGAATGGACCACAGACCATGGGCAAGCAGGCCCACGATAGACAGCAAACCAACGACAATCAAAATAATGCGAAAATCATCCATAGCGGTGAGGAACCTTGTTGTTATTACAGTTGAGCCATAGCTGCGGCTTCTTCGACGTTGACCGCCACAATGCGTGATGCCCCCGGCTCATGCATGGTCACACCGGTCAACTGGTCAGCCATCTCCATGCTGACCTTGTTGTGACTAATATAAATAAACTGTACCGTTTCCGACATCTCTTTTACCAGACGGCAGAATCGGCCGACGTTGGCGTCATCCAGCGGTGCATCCACCTCATCCAACATACAGAAGGGTGCCGGATTCAGCCTGAAAATGGCAAACACCAATGATAAAGCGGTCAGCGCCTTTTCACCACCGGAGAGCAGGTGGATGGTGGCGTTCTTCTTGCCGGGTGGCCGGGCCATGATGGTGACACCGGTCTCCAGCAGGTCGTCGTCGGTAAGTGCCAGATAGGCACTGCCCCCGCCAAACACCTTGGGAAACAGCTCGCCGAGGCCGTCGTTAACCTCATCAAAGGTGGCCTTGAATCTCTGCCGGGTCTCCCGGTCAATCTTGCGAATGGCCGATTCCAGAGTGTCCAGAGCCTCGGTCAGGTCGTCATTCTGCTCATCCAGATAGCGCTTGCGCTCGGACTGCTGCTCGAACTCCTCGATGGCGGCCAGGTTGATGGCCCCCAGACGCTTGATACGTTCCCGAACCTTGGTGAGCTCCTCCTGCCACTTGGCCACGGCCGCATCGGCGGGCAGTTGGTCAAGCACCAGCTTCAGGGAGACCTCGGATTCGGCCAGCAGATCCAGCTGTCCCTGGGCCTGCACCCGGAGCCCCTCGTGCTCCATCTTCAGTTCGGTGATCACTTGGGTAAGTGCGTTGAGCCGGTCAATCTGGCCGCGGTTGGCTTCGTGAATTCGCGCCAGTTGGGCTTCCACATCGGCCATCTGCTCATTGAGCCCTGCGATGGTCTGCTCCTGCTCCGCCCGTCTGTCCAGGGCCAGCTCCAGCTCCATCTGCCACTCGGCAAGTGGCTCCAGCAGGCCCTGTTGCTGCTCGCGGGTCTCCTCCAGCCTGGCGCGCCACTGCTCGGCACTGCCCTGCTGTTGACCGAGCTGGGCCTCAATCCCCTGCAGGCGGGTACTGAGGGTCTGGCGCTGCAGGGTCATCTGTTGCACGGTAGATTGCTGTTGACTCACCCGGGCACGCAGGGCATCACTCTGCCCCTTCTGGTTGTGATGGGCATCCTGCAACTGGGTCAGGCGCTGCTGGTGACGCTCCAGAGTCTCCTGAATCTGCTCCTGCTGCTCTTCAAGCTCCATGGACTGCTCTGCGGCCTGCTCAATCTGCAGTGCCAGCTCTTCCAGCTGCTCCAGGGCCTGCTGACGCTGTTGGGCCTGATGCTCCAGCTGCTGCGTCAGCTTCTGCAGCTCCAGCTCCGCTTGCATCAGGGCACTGCGCTGCTGATTGCACAGCCGCTCGCCCTCCTGTACCCGGGCCTCGCACTGGGCAAATTGCCCATTCACCTGTTCCAGCGCCTGAGCCTTATGAGCCAGCGCCTCTTCCTGGGCCTGCTCCTGGGCCATCAGTCGTGATTCATCGTCGGTGAGTGCCAGCACCGAACGCTGACTGCCTCCTGGCATTCGCATAAACCCCTGACCGAGCCACTCTCCCTTTGGGGTCACCAGTGACTGCTGAGGCTCCAGCTGAGGCAGACGACGGAGCGCCGTCTCCAGGCTGTCCACACAGAGTACCTGACCCAGCCAGGGGGCCAGGTTCAGGGGGGAGTCCACCTTGGCCAGCAGGGAGTGGCCATGGGCCGGGCCGCAGTCAGCCTGGGAGAGGGCCATCAGCCCCTGGGGCAACTGAGTGTCATCGGAGATCACCGCCTGCAGCCACTCCCCCAGCACCTGCTCGAGGGCAACCTGCCAACGGCTGTCAATCTGGATCTGCTGCCACACCCGCGGCAGCTCATCATAGGGGGCCGGCAGTCGCTGCTGCAGGCCGTCAATCAGGGTTCGGGTGGCGGTCAGTTCGGCCCGGGTCGACCCCAGCTGTTCCCGCTCCTGCTGCAGGCCGGCTTCGGTGTCGCGCCGACGGTCGGCGCACTCTGCCGCCAGCTGCTTGTGTTCTGCCAGCTCCTCCTGGCGCAGCTGCACCTCGTCGCTGAGGGCCTCTTTACGGGCTTGTGCCTGCTCCAACTGCTGCTGGCTCTCCTGTGCCTCAGGCAATTGTTGGCCCTGAATGCGTGCCTGACGCTGAATCAGCTGCTCTTGTTCCCTGGCCACCGCCGCCTGCTGGGTGCGGCAGACGTCCCGCTGGCGGGTCAGGTCGCTGACCTGGTGCTGCGCCTGCTGCAGCTGACCCTGCTGATCGCTGCCGGACTCCAGAAGCTGCTCCAGCTCCTCCTCCAGCATCATCAGGGACTCGGCGGCCATCTCCACTTCCGGCTCCAGCATCTCCAGCTGTTCGGCCAGCTCCTCGCGCTCCTCATGCAGCGCCTGGCGGCGCCCCTCATCCCCATCTAACTGGGCCTGAGTGCGCCTGAGCTCCTCTTCCAGTTGCTGATGACGCTGACGGCCGTGAAGAATTTGCTGCTCCAGCTTGGTCACTTCACTGGTGGCCAGGTAAAGCCCCTGCTGCTGCTGGGTCAGCTGTGCCTTGATGTCGCTTTGGGACTGCTCAAGGGTCAGGATGGCGCTGATGTCCCCCTGCTGGGCCGACTGACACTGCTGGTGCTCGGTCTCTTTCTGGCCAAGCTGGGTTTCCAACTCGGTCATGCGGTCACTGAGCTCCCGCCAGCGCAAGGCAAACAGCTGATTTTGCAGGGTGCGTTCATTGGCTTTGTGAGTACGATAACGACGGGCGGCGTCGGCCTGGCGCTGCAGGCGCTCAAGCTGGGAGCCCAGTTCGCTGCGCACGTCTGCCAGTCGCTCCAGGTTTTCCCTGGTGTGCTTGATGCGGTTCTCCGTCTCCCGGCGACGCTCCTTGTACTTGGAGATGCCGGCGGCTTCCTCGATGAACACCCTTAGCTCCTGAGGGCGTGATTCGATGAGGCGGGAGATCATCCCCTGCTCGATAATGGCGTAGCTTCTGGGCCCCAATCCGGTGCCCATAAAGATGTCGGTGATGTCCCGTCGACGGCATTTGTTGCCGTTGAGAAAGTAGCTGGACTGGGCGTCGCGGTTCACCTGACGCTTGATGGAAACCTCGGCGAAATTGGCAAATTGACCGCCTACCCGGCCCGAGCTGTTGTCGAACACCAGCTCCACGCTGGCCACAGAGCTGGGCTGGCGACTGCCGGAGCCATTAAAAATCACGTCCGTCATGGCATCGCCGCGCAGATTTTTGGCACTGCTCTCTCCCAGCACCCAGCGCACTGCATCGATCACATTGGACTTGCCACAGCCGTTCGGGCCGACAATGGCGGTCATCTGCGCAGGAAAGGGCACCTTGGTGGGATCCGCAAAGGACTTAAATCCGGCCAGTTTTATCTGTTTCAGCCGCATCGGACGATTAATTTCTCAACAATTTCAACGGGATTTTTTTGATGGTCCACTCTATCAAAACCCCGGGGCTTTTGTAACAGCCAGCAACAACCCCATTGTTGACCTTTTCCACAGTCAGCCATCAAAATGGGGCTAACTAGCGAGTTTTTATGCAGAGTTTATGAACCGACCTATATTGCCAGCGGGCGCCAGCGGCGCCACCTACTTCATCAAGGGCTTTGAACTGATCCGCACCAAGGGGCTTCGCCGCTTTGTTTTGCTGCCCCTGTCCGTCAACCTGGTGCTCTTCTCCCTGGCCTTCTACTGGCTGTTCCAGCAACTGACCCTGTGGATCGATCAACTGATGGCCTCTCTGCCCGACTGGCTGAGTTGGCTGGACTGGGCCCTGTGGCCCCTGGCGGTGGTCACCGTATTGGTGGTGTTCTCCTTTATCTTCAGTTCGGTGATGAACTGGATAGCCGCCCCCTTCAACGGTTTGCTGGCCGAGCAGGTGGAACGGCGCCTCACCGGCAAAACGGTCAACGACGACAGCTTCACCGACGTGCTCAAGGACCTGCCCAGGGTTCTGGGCCGGGAGTGGCAGAAGCTGAAGTACTACCTTCCAAGGGCACTGCTGCTGCTGATCCTCTTTGTCATTCCCGGCATCGGCCAGACTTTCGCCCCGATAATTTGGTTTATGTTCAGCGCCTGGATGATGGCTATTCAGTACCTGGACTACCCCTTCGACAACCACAAGATTCACTTCGGGGTGATGCGCACCGCCCTGGGCGAACGCAAAGGGCCCGCCTTCACCTTTGGCGCCGCGGTTGCCGCCTTTGCCATGATCCCCGTGGTCAACCTGGTGGTGATGCCGGTGGCCATCTGTGGCGCCACCGCCTTGTGGGTGGACCAGTACCGCAACCCGGTGCTGGCAAACAGGTAACTGTGAAGTAACATTTTCTTACCACAACCCCTCGAACGAAGCGCCGCCCTATGTCACCATTGGGCGGCGTTTTTTTATATCGGAAACAAGACCATGCTCAAGCGCCTGGCAGCACTGACAACTCTTATAAGCTGCACCCAGTTCGCCCATGCCATCACCCTGCCCACCACCTCAGGCAGCATTACCATCGACGCCAACCTGGATGACGCCCCGTGGAAGCAGGCCACCCAGGTGGAGCTCACCATAGAAACCCGGCCAGGGGAAAACACCCCGGCCCCGGTGGCCACCACCGCCTGGCTCATCGCCGACGACGACACCCTCTACGTGGCCTTCCACGCCAAAGACCCCAACCCGGAGCAGATCCGTGCCAACCTCAGTGATCGTGACCGGGCCTGGGGCGACGATCTGGTGGGGATCAAACTGGACACCTGGCATCAGGGCCGCCTGGCTTACCAGTTTTTCATCAACCCCCTCGGCGTCCAGGAAGACTCCATCGAGAACGAACTGACCGGTCAGGAGAGCGACGCCTGGGACGGCATCTGGCACAGCGCCGGACGCCTCACCGACGACGGCTACATCGTGGAGATCGCCCTGCCCCTGCGGCTGTTCAACTTCGATGACAGCCTGGATATGCAGACCTGGGGCGTGGAGCTGGTGAGGTTCTGGCCCAGAGACAAGACCTATCGTCTCTCCAACACCCCTCTGGATCGCAACGTCGCCTGTACCCTGTGTCAGATGAGCGAACTCACCGGCCTGAACAACGCCAAGACCAGCCGCCAGCTGCAGATCACCCCGTCACTGACCCTGCGCCAGAGTGAAGAGCGCAGCAGCGAGTCCAGCCCCTGGGAGTCCAGCGACAACATGGACTTTGGCGGCGATCTGCGCTGGAACCTGACCCCGGACACCCTGTTGAACCTGACGGTCAACCCGGACTTCTCCCAGGTGGAGGCGGACGCCGGTCAGCTGGATGTGAACACCACCTTTGCCCTGTTCTTCCCAGAGAAGCGCCCCTTCTACCTGGACAACGCCGATCAGTTCGAAACCTACTCCAACCTGGTGCACACCCGGAACCTGGCCGAACCGGAATATGGCGCCAAGCTTACCGGGGCCCGGGGCGATCACAGTTTCGGCCTGCTGCAGACCCGGGACGAAAAAACCAACTTCCTGCTGCCCGGCAACCTCAGTTCCGACATCGCCAGCCTGGGCCGGGCCAGCGACAACGTCGCCCTGCGCTATCGCTACAACCACAGTGACCGCCTCTCCCTGGGCGCCATCGCCACAGGCCGGGAGGCAGACGAATACCACAACTACACCTATGGCCTGGATGGACGCTTCGATTTCAGCAGCCAGACCTATGTGGAGTGGCTGGTGGTGGGCTCCGACACCCAGTACCCGGAGGATCTGGCCGACCAGACCGACGGCGAACAGGCGGCCCGAACCCGCCAGCTGGAGCAGAGCGGCACCCACTTCCTGGGTGAACTCAAGCATGAGACACGCAACTGGGATGCCTACGCCATCTACCGCTACACCGACGAGGAGTTCCGGGCCGACCTGGGCTTCATCGAAAGCGTCGACTCCGCCAAGGCGATTCTTGGAGGAGGCTACAACTGGTACCCCACCGACAGTTTCTTTACCAAGGTGCGCCTCAATGGTGACGTGGATGAAACCAAGAACAACGACGGGGAACGGCTGGAGCGGGAAGCGGAGTTCCGCTTCGGCGCCGAGGGCGGCTACCAGAGCTACCTTGCCCTGTGGGGCGTTACCCGTGAGCGTCGTGGCCGCCGGGAGCGCCCGGAGGATCTGGTGCTGGATGGCAACGCGCCAATGTTTGACGAGACCTTCGGTGGCCTCAACATCGAATTTAAGCCCCTGAGCAACCTGGAGCTGGAGTTTCATCCGCTCTACGGCGATGACATCGACTTTGCCAACAACCAGCCCGCCACCCGCAAGCAGCTGAGCTCCTACCTCAAGTGGCAGCCCCTGTCCCACATCGTGCTGGAGGTGGACCACCTGTGGCGTGAACTCAAGGTCGACGGCGGGACCCTGTTTACCGCCAACCTGACGGATCTGCGACTGAACTGGCAGTTCAGTGTGCGCAGCTTCCTGAGGCTGTCCGCCATCTTCCGCGACATCGACCGGGATCCCAGCCTGTATGAGTCCCACGAGGTGGACCCCACCACCCGGGCGCTCTCTACCGAGCTGTTGTACGCCTACAAGGTCAACCCACAGACGGTGTTCTACGCCGGCTACGCCGATGGCCGTTTCAATGATGGGTTCGACAATGGCCTGGAACAGCTGGAACGCAGCGTTTTTGCCAAGTTCAGCTACGCCTGGTTGCTGTAACGCCTTTTTGCCGGGCCGTCATGGCCCGGCATTCCCTCCCACTTGGCGCGCGAGTGAAGGCCAGAAATAAAGCTGTTATCTTGTTGGAATGATTAGTGATTCCCGCGAAGAGGACGAGGCCTGCAATGGAGTGCCACCTGAGGGCCGCTGTGGCCCAAGACGCTGCCACCCTGGTGACCATTCACTACGAATCGGTCCACCAGAGCGCCCGCAGCCACTACCCTGAAGCGCTCCTCAGGGCCTGGTCACCGCCGCCGAGCCAACACCGCAGCGACTGGCTTCACAGCATCATCGCCAGTGACAACACCCTGGTGGAGGTGGCTGAGTGTTCAGAGCGCGGCGTGATGGGCTTTGGCATAGTGCTTTTGGGCCAGAGCCGGCTGCAGGCGCTCTACATTCATCCGAGCGCCAGTGGCCAAGGCATCGGTCGCCGCCTGTTAAACCGGCTGGAGCAGCGGGCCAGCCAGGTTGGGCTCACCAGGCTCAGCCTGAACGCCTCTCTCAACGCTCACCCCTTCTACACGAGAATGGGGTACCTCAGCCACGGCGCCAGCCACCAAGCACTGACCGACGAGGTGGTCATGGCAGCGATGGCCATGGAAAAGTCCCTCATCTAAATCTTCGACACCACTACGCCTGCTGCCCCAGGGCCGCCAACACCAAGCCACGGTTCAGTTGATGCAGTTGGTCGGCAAACTCCTTAGCACTGAGCCGGTGCCTGACGGCGATCCACACCCGTATTTGCGCCTCAAAGTTGGCCACCAGGGCTGCGGCCAGCATCTCGCTGGGGATCGCCCACTGGCGCTGGGAAAACGCCAGAGTCAGCCTCTGCTTTATCCCCGAGGTCAACTGCTCGCTCATGCGGCGCAGCAACTGATCGCCATCGCGGCCGAAGGTGTGCATCAGGCTCAGCCTCATTCCAGGCTTGGACTGGAAGGCCTCCAGGGTCTCTATCATGCCCGCCGGCGCCTCATCGGCCAGCCAGGTGGCTTGGTCCTCCAAGCCCACCAACAGGCGATTGACCCTGGGATGATGGACCGCCACCAGGGCGTCGACTTTGGCTTGAAAGTGGCGATAGAAGGTGGTCCTGCCCAGGTTTGCCCGCTCGACGATCTGAGCGATGGAGATCTCGTGGTACTGCCTCTCGCTTAACAGCTCGCTGAAGGCGGTGAGTATGGCGCTGACCGAGCGCTCCGATTGCCGCTTGCCTCTTGATTCAGCCAATGTCCGTTCCAAAGTTGTCTCTGTGGGGATAGCGAAAATCATACTGATTGCCGCGTCCAGGCTCCACTTCGGCGGGACAAAGTGGAACATTTCTCCTCAACTGTACCGCCTTGAACATTCGCCCCCCAGCGGTCATGGCGTGGCGAACCCGGGCGACAGATACTGGCCGCCAGCGGCGCCATACCGGTGCCGATTCATGAAGGAGAGCCCCCAGTGCTGTTCACCACCTGCCGCATCGGCTTTATCATCGGCCCGGGCCTGCGGCCGGCGCACGTCGCTGGCCCCCAGTCTGTCCTGGGCCTGCACCCCGGGAATAAAACCGTCCACATCTCTTCGCAAGCCGGGTTTGTCACCGACCAGGGCGGTTATGCCATTGAGGCGGAGCACTCCTTTGACGACGCCCCCGACCTGGATCTGCTGGTGATTCCCGATCTCGACCCCGGCTTTGGCCAACGCGAGGAGGTCCGGCGGTTTCTGCAGCGGCAGGTGAAGGGCGCCAAACTGGTTATCGCCATAGGCTCGGGCCTCATCTCCCTGGTCAATGCCGGCCTGATGGCCGGCGCCCGAGTCACCTCGGATGAGACCACGCTGTCCGCCTTAACCGATGCCGATGTCGAGTCGGTTAGAGGTCAGGGACCCGTCCAGTGGGGAAAATTCATTACCGCCGGCCCCTCCACCGGCGCCCTGGAAGCGGCCTATCTGGCCCTGGCAGCACTGCGAGGCCGCTGGCTGGCCCGGTTGGCCGAACTGGTTCTGGAGTATGAGCCTCGCCGCCGCTATGACGCTCCAGCCGACCAACCGTCCCCTCCTCTGCCCAGCCAGCCGCTCAAGGTCGCGGTCATCTCCCCGCCCTGGCTCTACTCACCGGACATCATCGGTGCCGTGGACGTATTCAGTGCCCTGCCTAATGCAGAGTTTCACTATGTCTGGGAGCAGCCGGGTGCCTCACGCTCTATCTTTGGCCACCGGTCTCGAAGCACCCTGAGCTTTGACCTGTGCCCCGAGGTAGATGTGGTTGTGGTCGGCGCCATGCTGCCCTGGGTCAGCGCCAACGAAAACGCACTCAGATTCATCCAGCGCCAGCACTCTAGCGCCCAGGTCTTTATTGGCACCTGCGCCGGCGCCCTGTTTCTGGCCAGTGCCGGCCTGCTGGAGCAGAAAAGCGCCACCACCAACTTCACCATGATCCCCCTGCTGGCAAAACTGGGGGCAAAGCCTGAGGAAGATCCGGTGGTGAGAGAGGACAAGGTGATCACCTCGGCGCCCGCTGTCGGCAGCTATGAAGCGGCACTGATGGCCATAGAGCAGCTGTACGGCGCAGAGGTGGCCGCGGCCCTTGAAACCCGGGTGCTGGAGTATCGGCCCAAGCCGCTGTTCGGCGTGGGGTCACCGGAGAAGGCCAGCCTGTCGCTGAGGTTCGCCGCCTCCCTGATGAAGCCACTGAACCCCTTCTATCTCTGGTTTGCCCGACGTGGCCGACAATTCAGCCAGAGACAGCAGGCTCAGAGCCGGTAGTTGAGCCTGAGCAGCTCATAGAGCCACTCCCGCTCAATTTCGGTGGCGGTCTGGGCCAGTTCGATGCGCTCGGCGCCCTGGTCCACGGTCAAGCGGTTACCGCTGTCGGTCTCTCTGAGGGCCAGGGTGGCCATCTCCGATGGGGTCAGCTCGAAGCGCTTGCGCTGGGGAAACATCTCCTTCCAGCTGGCTCGGCCGCCATGACGGCCCACATGGCGCATGGGCGGCAGGCCGGTATCGATGTGCAGTGAGGGTTTGGCCAGCAGCCACTGCTCGGGGGCGGGTTTCTTAAAGCTTCTGAGCAGGATATAACCGGCAACGGCGCCGCCCAGGGTCCAGCCTGCCAGCCAGACCATCAGGAACAGCCCTCCTTCGCCCGCCAGCACCTCTCTGGCGGCGTTGACCCAGCCGAACGCCCAACCCACCATCCACACACTGAGAAACAGCGGGACAAACAGCCTGGCGGGCCCCCGGCTCTCCTGGGGCATGACCACCAACTGATGGCCATTATGGGTGGTCAGGCGAATGTCGCTGCCAGTAGGAGGATTGATACTCATCGCGTTCACTTCAAATAGATTCACAAGAGAATCCGTAATCTACCCCATGTGGGCCGGCAGTGACAGTCGGTTGTTCAGACGGCCCTGCGCCTCAGCCGTTGCCAGCCACGCTTGCCCAGGGACACCAGGGCAATGGGCAACACGATCAGGGCGATGCCCAGGGCCGTGATGCCATCTGGCACCTCGGCAAACCAGAGCACTCCAAACAGGGCGACGAACAGCAGCCCGGAGTATTCCGCCAGGGCCACATCCGATGCCTGAGCCAGGCGATAAGCGGCCACCGCCATGGCGTTGTAGGTCAGCACCCCCAGGGCACTGGCGATAATCCACTGCACCTGCATCGCATCCAGCGGCGCCCAGTTCAGCGCCGCCAGCAGCCCGGCCAGGGGCAGACAGAGCAGATTGGTCCAGAACACCGTGGCCACCGGCGACTGGCCCTTGGGCAACTTACGCACCAACAGGTTAAACAGCGCCAGAGTGATGGCGGTGCCACAGGCAAACACGGCCGCCCAGTGAAACTGGGAGGGGCGCAGCACCAGCAGGACGCCGGCAAACCCCAGCAGCGTGGCCAGCACCCGATTCATTGAGGGCCGCTCCCCCAGGATCCACACCGACAGGGGCAGCATCAGCAGCGGCGCGGCGTAGAATACCGCGTTGGCGGTGGCCAGGGGCAGATGGGTCACCGCCACCACCATGCAGGCGGCCCCCACCAGAATCAGGTGAGAGCGCAACAGGGCGATGCCCCAGGGGCCGGGTTGGCGGCCGGCCGGCGTCAGTTTCAGCCACAGTGGCAACAACACCAGGGTGGCGATCAGTTGGCGAATAAACAGGTACTGAAAAGGAGGCACCTCGCCGTTCAGGCATTTGACCGCCACATCGGACAACGCCGCCGCCAGGTTACCGCCTATCAGCAACCACAGGGCACGATTACTGGAGATCACCGGGCGACCCGGCGCATATCCACATGGGGAATGCCATCTTCCAGGTACACCTCGGAAAATGCCTTGAACCCATGTTGGCCATAGAAACCTTGCAGATGCTCCTGGGCGCCAATCTCTATGGCTTCACCTGGCCAGAGTCGCTGGCACTGAGTCAGCGCCTCGTCCATCAGCCTGTGGCCAGCTCCGCTGCCACGCTGGCTCATGGCCATCGCCACCCGGCCGATGCTGACTGCGTCGAAACTGACCCCCGCCGGCAACAGGCGGGCACAGGCCACCAGGGTGTCGTCCTCATAGCCCAGCAGGTGGTACACCCCGGGAAGGCGATCCTTGTTGTCCAGCTCCGGGTAGGGGCAATTCTGCTCCACCACGAAGATGTCGATCCTGAGCTTAATCAGATCGTAGAGGGCGTTGTTGGAAAGTTGGTCGAAGGTAAGTAACTGCCAGGTGAGCATGAAGGAGCCTCGGTAAATCTCTAATGGCGGCTACTTTACTGAGTTTCAGCCCCAAGGTAATTAACCTTTGTTAAGTCGGCTCTTTATCCGGCTGAGGCTGATGGGGGTGATCCCCAGATAGGCGGCAATCTGGTAGTCCGCCAGCCGCTGAAGCAGCTGGGGATAGTGCTCACAGAAGTGACGATAGCGCTGCTCTGGGGTGCTGAGCAGCAGCAGGCGTTCTTTGCGCTCCTTGAACAGCAGTTGGGTCTCCAGCAGGGTCAGATAGGCCAGGTGTCTCTGATTACGCCACTGAGACAATTGGTCGAGAGGCAGGGCCATCAGGGTCGAGTCTGTAATGGCCTGAAACTCGAAGGGCAGCGGTATGCCATCGAGCAGGCTCTCATAACCTATGACCCAGTCTCCCTCCCAGTAAAACTCCTTGCTGTAGTGACGGCCAGATTCGGTGTGATATACCCCATGACACAGCCCCTCCACCAGCAGATGAAACTGGCCAGGCACCCTGCCCTGCTCCGACAGGGTCTCCCCTGGCCGAAGCCGACGCAGCTTGCCGGCTTGGGCGAGCTGATTGACCTCATGGGCAGTCAGACCGAGCTGGCCCAGGGCCAGCTCCAGGGTGGCGCAGACCTCTGGGGTCACTGATCCTCCTCGAGCAGCACCAGGTTACGCCCCGCTTCCTTGGCCTGATACAGCACCTCATCGGCCCGTCGCAGCAGCTCATCGGTGTGATCCTCCGGCGCCGCCTGGCACAGGCCGGCACTGAAGCTGACCGCCAGCTTTTGATCCCCCAGATCCAGGGGGGTCGAGGTCAGCTTGCGGCGCACCGCCTCAATCAACCGCCAGGCCTGGTCGCCATTGAGCCCCGGCATCACCACCGCAAACTCTTCGCCGCCCACCCGGCCGATGACAAAGCGCTCCAGGCTCTGACTCAGCTCGCGAGCCAGAACTTGCAGCACCCGATCCCCCATCTGGTGACCATGCTGGTCATTGATCGCCTTGAATCTGTCCACATCCAGCAGGGCCAGACTCAGGTTCTGGTTGTTCTGCCCCGCCTGGGTACGAGCGTCCTCCAACTGGGACATCAGATAACGCCGGTTGGCCACGCCGGTAAGGTAATCCAGGTTGGCCCGTTGCCACAGCTGCTGATTGAGCTCCCAGGCCTTAATCAGGTTGTTGATTCGGCAATAGAACTCTTCGGCAAAGAAGGGCTTACGCAAGAAATCATTGGCGCCATATTTGATGAACTTAGCGGACACCTCCTCCTGGCCGGACAGGCCGACGATGGAGAGCTGATCGCCCCCCGGGCGCTCGCGAACCCGGCACACCAGTTCGACGCCATTCATCACCGGCATCTCGTAGTCGGTGATCATCAGCTTGAATTCGTTGGTGGCCAGCAGCATCAGGGCAGAGTCGGCACTGTCCGCCTCGACCACCTGAAACAGGTGACGCGCCAGCAGATCCTTAACCTGCTTGCGAGCCACCTGAGAGTCGTCCACCACCAATACCCGGTAGGCCTGGTTGCGATTCAGGCGGCTGACCAGATTCACCGCGTACTGATAGGAGAAACGGTTCTCCTTGATGACGTAATCCACCACCCCGAGCCCTTGAAGGCGGTTACGCTCCCCTTCGTCCATCTGGGCGGTCAACACTATGGTGGGCAGCCCCTTGGCCAGGGACCACTCGATCACCTCCCCATTGGGGGCGTCCGGCAGGCAACGGTCACACAGGGCCGCAAAGTATTGGTTGTGCTCCATCAACTCCCTGGCAGTGGCAAAATCCTTTGCCAGGTCCACTTCAATCCCCGGCTCCTGTTGAAACAGGTGCAATAAGACCTTGGCCACAGTGGCGCTGTCTTCAACGACCAGCACTCTCATTCATTCAGTTCCTTTTGATTTGCCATTATTTTATTGCGTTCCGCCCGGGCTCGTTTTCTCGCCTTGGCACGCAGGTCAACCACCACGGTGGAAGAGATCTTGTCGTGGATCCCCTGTCGGTTGGGATCCCAGAATATCTGCAAAAAGCCCATCAGCCCAGTGGTCAGGCCGGCGCCGTAGCCGCCATAGCGACCAAAGGCCTCCCACAGGCTCAAAGGGGTGTTGTCCAGCTGTATCACCCGAATCGCCAGCAGCTTCTTGCCCAGGGTCTGGCCATGAAACCAGGCGGTAAACACGGTGAAGTACACGGACGCCCAACCCAGGCCAAGCCCAAGATCTTCGATGATCCCCTTAACCACGCCAATGATGCTGAACCGCTCCGGCTCCTGATCCGCCTCGAAGTCTTCGGCCTCGGCCTGTTTCTCCAGCGCGGTGCCCAGGGCATCCACCACCTCATCCGTCTGGGGCGGGGCGTGCTCCAATGTCTGGGTGGCGTCATCGACCGCCACCTCTGGGCTCGAGGTTTCCCTGGCCGGGGTATCGGCGGGCTCATCGTCGCCACTCATGATGTCTGCGGCCACCTGCTGAGCCTGGGCCTCGGTCAGGCCGTAGCGCTCCATCAGGTAGTCGCTCATCTGCTGTTCTGTGGTGAACTCCTCCCCCACCACCTTGGCGGTGACATCACCAATCACCCTGAGCACACAGCCCACATCCCCTTCGGCGCAGATGCCATCGAGCTCGACGGACTGCTCCACCTCGACCCTGGGTTCGGCCACCGACGGGGTGTCTTCCGGCCAGCCCTGGATGGTGGCGTTGATCATGGCAAACAACAGCCAGAGACCGAAACCGATGAAGATGCCGGTCTGCAATTTACCCTTGATGCGGTAACCCCGAAGACGTATCCACCCCACCGCCAGGACAATGGCCAGCAGCAGATCGCCCGGCAACTCCGCCAATATGGCCACCATCAAAAGATCGATGGCGATGGCCAGGCCACGTCGCCAGGGTGAAGCCAGGGGCCGGTTGAGCAGTTTGGGGGCAATATTGAAGGCGTAGGGAGTAATGATGGTGCGGGGGTCGGCGTGCTGACTCACAACAATCCTTATCTACCTGAATTCCTATGGCGTGACGTTATCACAATTTGATGGAAATCATCCATTTCCATCTCATATACACAAATAGGGCAACCGTTATTCCATTCAGGAATATAGGATAACGAACCGTACCTTCCACCAACGCAAAACCCCGATATGCTGGCTACTATTACTGCTACCCCAGCAATATTGCGAGCAAGCACGGAGCATCACAGGATGGCTAAAATTTTTGACGACAACTCTCTCTCCATCGGTCAAACCCCTCTGGTTCGCCTGAACCGGGTCACCGACGGGAATGTTCTGGCCAAGATCGAGGCCCGCAACCCCAGCTTCAGCGTAAAGTGCCGTATCGGCTCCAGCATGATCTGGGACGCCGAAAAGCGCGGCGTGCTCACCAAGGACAGCGAGATCATCGAGCCGACTTCCGGTAACACAGGCATCGCCCTGGCGTTCGTTGCCGCCTCCCGCGGTTACAAACTGACCCTGACCATGCCCGACACCATGAGCCTGGAGCGCCGTAAGCTGCTCAAGGCCCTGGGTGCCAATGTGGTGCTGACCGAGGGTGCCAAGGGCATGAAGGGCGCCGTTGCCAAGGCGGAAGAGATTCGCGACAGCGATCCTGAGCGTTACGTGCTGCTGCAACAGTTCGACAACCCCGCCAACCCGGCGATCCACGAGCAGACCACCGGCCCCGAGATCTGGGAAGACACCGACGGCGAAGTAGACGTGTTCGTTGCTGGCGTGGGCACCGGCGGCACCATCACCGGCACCAGCCGCTACCTGAAGCTGAACAAGGGTAAGCAGGTGCTGAGCGTGGCCGTTGAGCCTGAGGATTCTCCGGTAATTGCCCAGGCCAAGGCAGGCGAAGAGCTCAAGCCTGGTCCTCACAAGATTCAGGGCATCGGTGCCGGCTTCATCCCCGGCAACCTGGACCTGGAGATGGTGGATAAGGTGATCAGCGTGTCCAACGACGACGCCATCGCCATGGCCCGCCGCCTGATGGAAGAAGAGGGCATCCTCGCCGGCATCAGCTCCGGAGCCGCCGTGGTGGCCGTCAACAAACTGCTGGAGGAACAGCCTGAGCTGAAAGAGAAAACCATTGTGGTTATCCTGCCCTCCTCTGCCGAACGCTACCTCTCCTCCGCCCTTTTTGCGGGTGTGTTCACAGAAGCCGAAACCCAGCAATAAAGTTTCGATCACAATTCAAAAAGGCGGCCCCCGGGCCGCCTTTTTTTGTTATTGTTAGCGCCACGTTGCGATGAACCCCATTTTTGCAACTTACGGACAAGGATGGCCGTGGCACTCCCATGGCTTTAGAAACAACGCTTTAGGCTTCTGGAAGTAAGCTATGTTACACACTCTTCGCCGCCTCTCCATCTCACTGCGCCTGTTGCTGCTGCTCGCCATGGCCGGCAGTGCCACCCTGGCCTACACCTGGTTCAGCCTCTCTCAGCAAAAGAGCGAACTCCACCATGCCGCCGAACTGTCCACCGAGCATATGGGCCAGGCATTGAGCTCTCTGGCCAGCGGTCAGAGCGACTGGAGCGACGCTCTCGCCCTGCCTCAGGAACTCAACCTGGTTGCCTTAGACAGTGGCAGCCTCAAGCGCAGCGACGGTGAACTCAGCCGATTGCTGCCCGCGCCCGGCACCCTGAGCCAGATTCCCCGCGGCACTTTGCAGACCATGGAGCGTTCAGAGGTGACCCTGTGGCTCTTTCCCATAGACAATCAATGGCTGTTGGTGGGCGACTCCCGCCGCGTCGATGCCCAGATGACTGAGGTGATGTGGGATTACGCCATCTTCCTGGTGCTGCTGGCCGGCCCGGTCATGGGAATCTTCCTGTTGCTGAATCAGTCCATTACTGCGCCTTTGACGCAAGCGATCCTCACCATGGAGGAGATCGCCCGGGGTGACGGTGACCTGACCCAGAGGCTGGACGACAGAGGCCGGGATGAGGTTGCCCGCTTCTCCACCAGCTTCAATGAGTTCACCGCCAAGATTGCCGGTCTCATCAAGGTGGTCAATAAGGATGTGGCCGACCTCAGTGCCAGCGCCCAGCAGCTGGACACCACTGTGGCTCAGTCCAACCAGACCGCCGGGGCGATGAACCAGGAAGCCCACTCGGTGGCCTCGGCGGTCACCGAAATGCTGGCCGCCACCGAAGAGGTGGCCGGCAACACCGCTCAGGCCTCGGACACCGCCGCCCAGACCCAGCAGCAGGTCGGGGTATGCCGGGATGCCATGCAGCAGAACCGCACCCTGCTCCAGGAAGTCTCCGACGGCATTGGCCAAACCGGCAATACCGCCGACACCCTGGCCAAAGACTCCGCCCAGATTGGCGGCATCCTCGACACCATCCGTGGCATCGCCGAGCAAACCAACCTGCTGGCGCTGAATGCCGCCATCGAAGCCGCCCGGGCCGGTGAACATGGCCGGGGCTTTGCGGTGGTGGCCGATGAGGTGCGGGCCCTGGCCAGCCGTACCCAGAGCTCCACCGATGAGATTGCCGCCATCATCACCAGCATCCAGTCCGGCGTCGCCCAGGTCACCGATTCGGCCAGCTCCGCTCAGGAGCAGTTCCAACACCTGGCCAGCCAGACGGATGCGGCAGGTGACACCCTCAACCAGGTGCTCGACCGCATCGCCACCATAGGTGACATGAACATGCAGATTGCCGCCGCCACCCGCCAGCAGAGTCAGGTGACCAGCGAGATCAATCAAAACATCAATAACATTGCCGAACTGGCCGAGGCGTCGGTCAAAGCCAACGAAAGCAATGCCAGTGCCAGTCAGTCGGTACAGGGCGTCACCGACGAACTGTCCCACCAGCTGCGCCAGTTCAAAGTGTGAGCCTCAGGGCGGGTCACTCGACCCGCCCTTCTCTCTCCACAAATCTCATCAAAACCGGTTCCGCCCCACGAGGAACATTCGAAAGATGTAATTTAGCATCTTCTTAATTTTGCCGTGCCCAGCACAAAGCCGAAAATTGCCTCGCCTGGTCAGATGACCGGGCGTCCTCCCCCAATGTATACAAGCTACTAGAAGGTAAAATAATTAATAATCAGGAAGATATACATGCTTTCACTGCTGCGACGCCTCTCGGTATCCCTGCGCTTATTGCTGCTACTCTGCCTCACCGCCCTGGCCACCCTGCTGTATACCCTGTTCAGCCTGAACCAACAGCATAACCAGCTGCTGATGGATGCACAGATCAGTACCCACCACCTGGGGCAGGCCATCGCCTCTTTGAAACTGCGGGACAGCCAGACCCTCATCGAGGATCTAGAGCTGGGAGACAACGTCAATCTGATCAAACTGGATGCCAACGGCAAGCTTATCTATCAGCGCACCGTGGACGATGACCTGACCCGGTTGGCCCGCTCCCCGCAAGGCCAACAGGCATTTCGCGCATTGTCCAGGCAACAGGGCAGTCTCGAGGTAGAGGTCAAGGGCATGGCGTTCTGGCTGTACGGCTTTAAAAGGGAGGAGGTCACCTTTGTGCTGATCAGCGATGCCCATCAGGTAATGGGACACATGACCCAGGTGATGATCAGCTATGCCGGGTTTCTGACCCTGCTGTCACTGCCTCTGCTGATCATGTTTGTGATGATAAACCTGTCCATTACCCGTCCCCTCAAGAACGCCACCACCACCATGGAGGAGATCGCTCGCGGCGACGGAGACCTGACCCTGAGGCTGGATGACGGCGGCCAGGATGAGGTGTCGCTGTTCTCCAGGGGGTTTAATGAATTTACCGACAAGATCAGCACCCTGATTCGCATCGTAGGACGCGACATTCAGGGGCTGACCGCCAGCTCCGCTCAGTTGGATGCCACAGTAACCCAATCCAATCAGACCGCGGGCGCCATGAACAATGAGGCGCAATCGGTGGCCTCTGCCGTCACCCAAATGCTGTCCGCCACCGAAGAGATCGCCAGCAATACCGCCCTGGCGTCGGAAACCGCCTCCCAGACCCAGCAGCAGGTTGGGGTGTGCCGGGATGCCATGGCGCAAAACCGCAGCCTGCTTCAGCAGGTCTCACAGGGCATAGGCCAAACCGGTAACACCGCCGACAGTCTGGCCAAAGACTCCGCCCAGATTGGCGGCATCCTCGACACCATCCGCGACATCGCCGAGCAGACCAACCTGCTGGCCCTGAACGCCGCCATTGAGGCTGCCCGAGCCGGCGATCAGGGACGAGGCTTTGCGGTGGTGGCCGATGAGGTGCGGGCCCTGGCCAGTCGCACCCAAAGCTCCACCGATGAGATTGCAGCCATCATAGACAGCATCCAGTCCGGCGTGGCCCAGGTCACAAATTCAGCAAACTCTGCCCAAACCCAATTCAGTCACCTGGCAAGCCAGACCAACGACGCCGGCGAGACCCTGAACCAGGTGCTGGACCGAATCGCCACCATAGTCGACATGAACATGCAAATCGCCTCCGCCACCCGCCAGCAGAGTCAGGTAACCGGCGAAATCAATCAAAACATCAACAACATTGCCGAGCTGGCCCAGGCATCAGTCAAAGCCAACGAGAGCAACGCCAACGCCAGTCGCTCGGTGCAGGGGGTCACCGACGAGCTGTCACACCAACTGAATCAGTTCAAAGTGTGACCGGTCTGAAATCCACCAGAGGGCGATCTTGCGCCCTCTCACTTCACTAGTGGATTTGTTGATTCCTGCCCCCCAGACCAGTATGCTGAGGCCGTCTCACCAGCTTCAAGGCAGATCATGTATCGTCAGTCTGTAACCATTGCCGCCAAACAAGGCATTCACACCCGTCCCGCCGCCCTGCTGGTTCAGCAGGCAAAACAGTATCCCTGTGACATCATCGTGTATTGCAATGGAAAGCAGGCCAGTGCCAAGAGCCTCTACCGACTCCAGACCCTGAGTCTGGCCCACGGTACCGAAATCGAAGTCAGCGCCAGTGGTGACCAGGCAGAACAGGCCGTCGACAGCCTATGCCGATTTATCGCCAACATGGACTAGAGAATAGAGAGGGAGGACACGGAGTGTCACACACCTTTGTCGCCCAGGTCCTCTCCGCAGGACTGGTTCGAGGCGCGCTGTATCGCTGCCACCGCCGCATCAACCCGGTGGACCACTCCAAGATCGGCTACCAGCAGATCCCCGCAGAGCTGAGCCACATCGACCAGGCACTGGGTGCCGAGCTCGACGCCCTCAACGCCCTGCAGACCCAGGCCCTGTCCGAAACCGAGCGTGAGCTGGTTGAAGCGGACAGACTGATGCTCCAGGATGAAGAGCTCAAGCGGGACCTCCACCAGCACGTCACCCTGCACCATTGCAGTGCCGCCAGCGCCTTCGAGCGGGTGCTCACCCCCATGGTGGATGAGATCTCCGGCATAGAAGATCCCAACCTGCAGAAACGCGCTGCCGAGCTGCAGCAGTTGAAGCAGCGCCTGACCCAGCACGCCCTGGGCCACAGATGCCCTCTGCCGAAGAGCCTCTCTCCCAAACACATTCTGGTGGTGGACTACCTCTCCCCTGCCGAGTTTTTGCGTTATCCCGACATCAGTGGTCTGGTGGTCAGTCAGGCCACCTATCAGGATCATCTGGCGATCCTGGCCCGGGGCATGCAGGTTCCCCTGCTGGTGCTCTCCCCCGAGGAGCTGGCCCCCCTGCCCCACGGCGCCGACATCCTGCTGGACGGCGAACAGGCCACCGTCACCGTCACCCCCTCCAGAGTTCAGTCCGAAGCCTTCGACGCCCGGATGGCCAACTACCTGGAGCGGCTGCAGCAGATTGAACACGATGCCCAGTCTCCGGCCCTGACCGCAGACGGTCACGAGATCACCATCGCCGCCAACGTCGCCACCCTGGCTGAGCTGCCCCAGGTGGAACGCTATGGCTGCCAGGAGATTGGCCTGCTGCGGACCGAACTGCTGTTTATGGACAGGCTGAGCCTGCCCAACGCCGATGAGCAATACCTGGCCTACCGCACCATTGCCGACGCCATCTCCCCCCATCCGGTCACCATCCGCCTGTTCGACTTCGGCGCCGACAAGGTGATGGAGGAGGAGAACCTGGAGGAAGCCAACCCGGCACTGGGGCATCGCGGAGTGCGCCTGGGACTGGAGCGGCCCCACCTGCTGCTGCCTCAGCTTCGGGCCATCGCCCGGCTGAGCCAGAGTCATCAGGTGCGCATGCTGGTGCCCATGGTCAATCAGGTGGAGGAGCTGGAGATGCTCGCCGGTCTCTATGACCAGGCCACCGCCGACCTGCCGGCAGAACAGAAACAGAAAAAGCCCGAGCTGGGGGTGATGATTGAGACCCCGGCGTCGGTAATGAACATTGACGCCCTGGCCAGCCGACTGGACTTTATCTCCATCGGCACCAACGATCTGACCCAGTATCTGTACGCGGCGGATCGCAACGACCCCACCATGTCCAAGCTCTATACCCCGGTGTCGCCGGCGATGATCCGAGCCCTGGCCTGGGTGTGCTCACGGGCACAGGCTCACGGAATGAAAATCACCCTATGTGGAGAAATGGCCTCAGATATTAAGGCGTTACCTCTTCTGGTCGCCTTGGGAATTGACGGTCTCTCCATGGTCCCCACCCAGAGGCCGGCCATCAAGGGCGCGCTGTCTGCCCTCAGTGTCAGCCGCTGTCAAAAGGTGTTGGAACGGGCGCTGAGAAGTCAGACCACAAGGGAATTAACATCTATACTTAACTCGCTGTGATTCATAGCAAAAATTAGATAAGATCAACAATAACAGGGATAAAGGAAAAGAGGTGCGCATGGGATTTTTCAGCCGCATGCAACGTATGATGAAAAATACTCCCCCCACCGGCGGAATCACCGTGGTGGCTCCGGTCTCCGGAGAGGTGGTGGAGATTGAAAAGGTGCCGGACGTGGTGTTCTCTCGGAAGATCATCGGTGACGGCATCGCCATCGACCCCAGCGGCGACACCGTTTATGCCCCCATTGACGGCACCATTGGCAAGATTTTCGAGTCCAACCACGCCTTCAGTATCGAATCCAACCTGGGGTTGGAGCTGTTCGTGCACTTTGGCATCGACACAGTGGAACTCAGGGGCAATGGCTTTGAGCGGATCGCTCAGGAGGGTCAGAAGGTCAAAGCCGGCGATCCCATCCTGAAGTTTGACCTGGACTACCTCAAAGAGCACGCCAAGAGCGTCCTGACTCCCCTGGTCATCGCCAACATGGAGGACGTCAAAGAGCTCTCCAAAGCCGATGGCGAAGCGGTTGGCGGCCAGACCCCAGCCCTGCAAGTGTTCCTGTAACAGCCGACATCCCTTAGATAAAAAAGACCGCACCGCGGTCTTTTTTCATTCATATTAGTGACATAGAGCTTTAACCTCACCGACATAAACCACAGATAACCTGCTTCCGCTTACGTATCCAAGCATCACAACTACAGGAAGCAGTTATGAAACTTTTATGGAGCTCTCTCGCCACCGCCGTGGCCCTGTCGCTCTCCCACACCGCCGGGGCCCAGGTCCTGCCCAACTATCAAATCAGCAACCCCTGGTACCAGCAGGCCCAACAGGATCTGCACACCAAGCTGACCGCCGACAGCGGCACCCAAGCGAAGAACGTCATCCTATTTGTCGGCGATGGCATGGGGATCTCCACCCTGACCGCGGCCCGCATCCTTGAGGGCCAGCAGCAGGGCATGCTGGGTGAAGAGCACGCCCTGAGCTTCGAGAAGTTTGGCTACTCCGCCCTGGTAAAAACCTACAACACCGATGCCCAGACTCCGGACTCCGCCGGCACCATGACCGCCATGATCGCCGGGGTGAAAACCGATGCCGGCGTACTCAGCGTCGATGAGGACATCGAACGGGGCCAGTGCAGCACGGTGTCAGGCAATGAACTGACTACCGCCATCGAACTGGCGGAGATCAAAGGCCTGGCCACCGGGGTCATCTCCACCGCCCGAATCACCCACGCCACCCCGGCCGCCACCTACGCCAAATCTGCCGACCGCAACTGGGAAGATATTTCCGATATGCCTGAAGAGGCGGTGGCCGCCGGGTGTAAAGACATCGCCGATCAGCTGGTGAACTTTAAGGAGAACCTGCAAGCTCGCTTCCCGGACGCACAAATCGATGGCCTGGATGTGGTCATGGGCGGCGGCCGCCGCCATTTCCTGCCCAAAGAGGAAGCCTTCAACAGCAGCGACGCCCGCTCCGCCGTTGAGGGTGACCGTACCGATGGCCGTGACCTGACCGCCGAATGGCAGCAGAAGTACAGCGACGGCGTCTATGTGATGGACCAGGCTGGCTTCGACGCCATCGACCCAGCCAGCACCCACCGGGTACTGGGGCTGTTTAACGAGTCTCACATGCAGTATGAGGCGGACCGCCACAACGACATTGCCGGCGAGCCCTCCCTGAGCGAGATGACCACCAAGGCCATTGAGATCCTGAAACAGGATGAGGACGGCTACCTGCTGGTGGTGGAATCCGGCCGCATCGACCACGGCCACCACGCAGGCTCCGCCTCCACCGCCCTCACCGACACCATCGAACTGGCCAAGGCGGTCGAGATGGCCCAGGCCGCCGCCGGCGACGACACCCTGATTCTGGTGACCGCCGACCACAGCCACGTGTTCACCATTGCCGGCTACCCGCGCCGCGGCAACCCCATCCTCGGCAAGGTGGTTGGCGTCGATGGCCAGGTGGCCATGGCCTCCGACGGCCTGCCCTACACCACTTTGGGCTACACCAATGGCCGGGGCTTCCAGGATCTCGGCACAGAGACCGATGGCGACGCCAGCTATGGCGAAGAGATCGCCGCCGGGCGCCACGATCTGACCCTGGTAGACACTACCACCTCCGGTTACCACCAGGAAGCGGTGATTCCCAAGAGCTCGGAAACCCACGCCGGCGAGGACATCAGCCTGCACGCCACCGGCCCCGGTGCTCAGTATGTTCAAGGAGTCATTGAACAGAGCCAGGTGTTCCACCTGATCGACGACGCCCTGAACCTGGTTGCCAAATAAGGAAGTAATGCAATGAAACTGACCACTCAATCCCTGCTGGCCCTGGCCATCACTGCCGCCCTGGCCGGCTGTAACTCCAGCGACAACGACAGTGACACCGTCACCCCCGAGCCGTTCCGCGTTGCCAAGGCGGACATCGCCACCAATACCAGCAACCCCTACTACCAGGCCGGCGAGTCCAACGTCGCCGCCGCCAAGGCGCGCACTGCCGACAACCACCGCGGCGCCGCCAAGAACGTCATCCTGTTCGTCGGCGATGGTATGGGCATCTCCACCGTCACCGCCGCCCGCATCCTGGACGGTCAGATGAAAGGTGGCCTGGGCGAGGAGAACAACCTGAGCTTCGACAGCTTCCCCTACTCCGGCTTGGTTAAGACCTACAACGTCGACGCCCAGACCCCGGATTCCGCCGGCACCATGACCGCGCTGATCAGCGGCGTGAAAACCGACGTCGGCGTGATTGGCGTCGATGAGGACATCATCCGCGGCGACTACGCCACCGTAGCCGGTAATGAGCTGATGAGCGCCGTCGAGATGGCGGAGATCGCCGGCATGTCCACCGGTGTGGTATCCACCGCCCGCATCACCCACGCCACCCCCGCCGCCACCTACGCCAAGTCAGCCGACCGTAACTGGGAAGATGTGTCCGACATGCCTCAGGACGCCGTGGACGCCGGCTTCCCCGACATCGCCGATCAGCTGGTGAAGTTTGAACACTACCTGGAGAGCCGCATCAGTGGTCTGGATGTGGACGGCCTGGACGTGGTCATGGGCGGTGGCCGCCGTCACTTCCTGCCCAAGGATGCCTCCGCCAACAGCGCCGATGCCCGCTCCTCTGTCGAGGGAGATCGCACCGACGACCGCAACCTGGTGAGCGAATGGCAGGCCAAGTACCCTCAGGGCACCTATGTGATGGACAAGAGCGGCTTCGACGCCATCGATGCCGCCACCGCCACCAAGGTGTTCGGCCTGTTCAACGAGTCCCACATGCAGTATGAAGCGGACCGGGGTAACGACATCGCCGGTGAACCCTCCCTGGCGGAGATGACCGCCAAGGCGATCGACATCCTCGACAACAACGACAAGGGCTACTTCCTGGTGGTTGAAGCGGGTCGAATCGATCACGGCCACCACGCCGGCTCCGCCTACGGCGCCCTGACCGACACCATCGAGATGTCTGAAGCCGTGGCCAAAGCGGCCGAGATGACCTCTGACAGTGACACCCTGATCCTGGTCACCGCCGATCACAGCCACGTGTTCACCATCGCCGGCTACCCCAAGCGGGGCAACCCCATCCTGGGCAAGGTAGTCGGTGTGGATGGCGAGCAGGCCACCGCCTCCGACGGCCTGCCCTACACCACCCTGGGCTACACCAACGGCCGCGGCTTCCAGGATCTGGGCGAAGAGACCAACGCCGACGCAAGCTATGATCAGGCCATCAATGCCGGTCGTCACGACCTGACCGATGTGGACACCACCGCCCCCGGTTATCACCAGGAAGCCCTAGTGCCCCGCAGCTCGGAAACCCACGCCGCCGAAGATGTGGGTGTCTACGCCCGCGGCCCCGGCGCCCAACTGGTGACCGGCACCAATGAGCAGAGCTACCTGTTCCACGTGATGGAGCACGCCGCCGACCTCAGCGGCCGCGCCGAACAAGCCCTGAAGTAACTGTTAGACCAGACAAGGGAGCGCTTTGGCGCTCCCTTTGGAGTAACCCATGTATAAGACAGCCCTACTCTCCCTCGCCCTGACAGCCGGACCCGCCCTGGCCCAGTGCGACCGCGATACCCTGGTGGCTCATTACCGCCTGCAGCCTGCAGCCCAGCCCGCCCAGGAGCTCACCTTGATTCGTCAGGGCAACCGGGTCGCCCTGCACTGGCCAGCCAAGGGGATCACCGAGCGCTGGACCCGCACCAGCAACGGCTTGCTTCAACTTGAGCGCCTGTTTGAACAGTATCAGAGGGGAATTGAATATCAGCCCGACGAGATCAGCGCTCGCTCCGGCGATCGCCTGTGGCAACTCAAGTATCAACTGATCACCCAAGCCGCCCTGGAAGCACTGCCTTTGGTCAAGCAGGAGGGGGAAGGCTGCCAGGCCCATGACTACCGCGCCAAGGGCGACACCGAACTGGTGTGGCTTGAAGGCCAAGGCCTCATCGAAACCCTCGCCGCGCCCCATCAGCAGCTCAGCCTGGTGTCGGTACAAACCGGCGACGAGGCGGTCAGCCACTGGATGGCCAACTGGGACAGCTATCAGCTGACCGACTATGCCGACATCGGCGACAATGAGCAGGACCCTCTGCTGTCAAAGATGATCAACCAGGGCTTTCGCAATGGCCCGGCCAAAAACCACGGCCATCACCACCACGACCACTGATCTCCCAGACTCTGGGGGCCGCAGCCGGCGGCCCCCTTCCCTGTTTTAGCCTGAATCTTCAGTCCACCACACTTGTGCCAAATCAACTGGCGCACAAATCCTTCACACCTGACGCACACCCTCTGTTATCTTGCTCATAAACAGTCCAATTGTGTGAACTTTGACCGCCAGTTGACAGGGAACAGCGCCATCGCCTAGTCTGACAACCGACCGACTAGTCGGTAACAAACATTCATGGGCCGGCAGGAGTTACCGGCAGCAGCCGAGAGGGAGGGCAGCATGAATCAATCGCTTCAGGCAAATCACCATTCACCCGAGCCAGGATTTGCCCTGCGTCAGACCCTGTACAGGGGATGGGCCGCCTTGGCCAAGCCGGTCTACCGGATCTTGCCCATTGCCAGCCCGGAGGTATTCAGCGGCAGTCAGGCCCTGGCCGAGGGGATTGCCGAATTGACCAAACAGGGGATCAAGCGCCCTGTGGTGATCACCGACACCGCCTTCGTGGGTTTGCCTGTGTTCCAGCGGTTGCTGGACGCCATGAATGAGGCCAAGTTGGACTACTCGGTATTCAGTGACATAGTCCCGGACCCGGACTTCTCCGTCATCGAGCGCGGCATCGAGCACTGCCGCAATCATGAGTTCGATGGTGTCATCGCCATCGGCGGTGGCTCCTCCATCGACGCCACCAAGGTGATCAACCCCTGTGCCCGTCACAACATCGATCCCCGCTCGGTGCCCGGCATGCTGAAGCTGCGCAAACGAGGTCACTACTTCATGGCCATTCCCACCACCGCGGGCACCGGCTCCGAAGCCACCGCCGCCGCGGTGATCACCGACGAGCAGACTCATCAGAAAAAGGTGGTGATCAGCCTCACCGTGGTGCCGGAACTGGCGGTACTGGACCCCTCTCTGATGATGGGCCTGCCTCCGGGGATCACCGCTGCCACCGGCATGGACGCCCTCACCCACGCCATGGAGTCCTACCTGAGCCGCTACGCCACCGCCAAGACAGACGCCCTCAACCTGGAGAGCATGGCGCGGATCTTCGATCACCTGCCCCGGGCCTTCCACGACGGCGCCAACGACGAGGAGGCCAGGCGGCAGATGGCCATCGCCTCCCACAATGCCGGTGTCGCCTTTACCCGCACCAGTGTCGGCTGGGTACACGCCATCGCCCATCAGCTGGGCGCCTTCTATGGTGTGCCTCATGGCCTGGCCAATGCCATGGTGCTGCCCCATGTGCTGGCCTTCTACCTGCCCTTCGCGGAAACCCGCATGGCCGAAATGGCGCGCCACCTCGGCTTGAAGGGCGATACCGATGCCGACCTTGCCCTGGCCCTGGTGGACGCGGTGCACAACCTCTGCGGTCAATTGGAGATTCAGCCGCTGCTGAGCATGGTCAAAGAGGAAGACATCGAGCAGATCACCCGCAATGTCATCGACGAAGCCTACCGCAGCCCCTATCCGGTGCCCGGCTACTTCAGCTCCTATGGCGAGCTGGAAGCCTTTATCCGCGGCATGATGGTGGCACGCTAGCCCCTTAATGGGCCTGGCGGTAGCGCTCCGGCGTGGTGCCTGTCCAGGCCTGAAACGCCCGGTAGAAGGAGGTGGTGTCCTGATAGCCCAGCAGGAACGCCACCTCGGCGGCGCTCTGCTGTCTGCCCAGGTAGTGGTGGGCCAGTTCCAGCCGGGTATCATCCAGCACCTGTTGAAAATTGCTCTGCTCTGACGACAGCCTGCGCTGCAAGGTGCGCTTGCTCATGGCCAGACGAGACGCCGCCTGCTCGGCGCCGCTCTGGCCCGCGGGAAGCATCTCCAGCAGCAGGCTTCGCAGCCGCTCTACCGTCGAGGCATTGGCGTCCAGAGAAGCCAGAGACTGGCGCAGCCCAGGCTCAAACTGGGCCCACATCGCTTCGTTTCGGGTCAGAAACGGCCTTTGGGCATCCTCGGCACTGAACTCAATCCTGGCCTCCTTCCCAAGCTTCGGCGCCACACCGAAATAGGCCTGATAGGCGGCCAGGTCCTGTGGCAGCGACGGTACAGTCACCGCCAATGGCTCGACGCGATGGCGGGTGGCCAGCCTGACCAGTTGACACAGAAACACCATTTCGGTGAGCGCCAGTGCCCTGGGCAACTGACCTGGATAGCCATAACACCCAGCAATAGCACGGGTGCGGTGTTCACCAATTTCCACCTTAAGGGTCAGAGGGCCGATAAGACGCTTAAACTGGCTCAGGCGAGAGAAGCCATGGTTGAGGTTATCGCTGCACAGGGCCGCAAAGATAGGGGCGTCAAAGGCCTCGGCAGAGATGGCGTTGGCCAGCATCAGCGGCAGCTGACGCGCTCCTGCCAGCTGTTCCAGAGCGTCCCACAGGCGGTAGTATTCGCTGGTGGTCATATGGGCATCGTTGCGACTGAACAGATCCCCGGGCAGTCCGGCCAGCCTGAGCACCTCGGCCGCATCCATCCCCATGTCGGTCAGCAGCAGTTGCCAGCCTCGGTGAACCGCAAATTTTGTTGCCTGTTTCATCTGTTTCTCCCCATGACCATCAGCCCAATTCTACGCGGACTTCAGCAAAAGGCATTGGCAGATGATGACAACTGAATTGCGAAAGGGGTCTAGCAATCCATGGTGGTGGAGAAGCCGTGGGCCAGGAGCAGGTTCTGGAAGCTGTCCAGGGCCCGCCGCATGCCGCCCTGTTGGCCAAGCATGGAGAGAGGCACCGTCTGGCTGATGCACAGGGCGCCGGACTTCATCTTATGGCCCTGATCCCAGCTTTGCGGCAGCGGCTCATCGTTGAACAGCTGCCACCAAACGATCCCCTCGTCTTCGGGGACTGGCTTGGTCATGCGATAGGCGTGCAGATCCAGCCGCGTGTCGCTTTGGTGGGGCTGTGGTTCAATCTGCATCGCATCCCAATGGGTCCTGTCCTGACGAATGCAGCGATCGAACCCGCTGTCGGTCACCAGGCGAATCACCAGCATCCAGGCTTCGGGGCCGTTGAATTGACCCTCTTCCGCCTCATCGGTGAGAAACAGGAAACTGGCATCGTTTAGAGGGGAGAAATCCCAGGCCCACTGGGCAAAGGGCTCAATGGCGCCGTGGGAGGGGGCATTGTGGTGGGTGGGCTGCCAGTAATGAAACCTGCACCCCAGGCGCTGAGCCAGAGTCTCGATGATCGGCATCACCCGCTGGTGATACGCCACCAGCAGACGCTGCGCCTTACGCACATCGCTCAACGCATCTTGCAGACCGGCTTCCTCGCCCAGGTCTTCTACTGAAGATTCGATTTCATTTGTCTCTGGCATTGCTGGTCCATCACCGCATAAACCCGCACTCAATGTGACTGAATTGACGTTAGAGTGCAACAGGCTAGATATTGTGGATCAAAGAGGAATCAAACTCACCCCCGAACGGCGGGATCCGTGACTGATTGTCCATTATGAAACCAACACTAACAGCCCTTAACCTGGGCTAAAACCCACCCATCACAGAGCTTTATGGAAGGCAAGCGAGAATCTGCCTTGCCCGCCTGTGAGGCCAGTGTCACAATGTCAGACCATTTTGATATTGGAGAGCCATGGATGATCCTGTTTGGCATCAAAAATTGCGAGCTATTTTTATAGGAAATGCCGTAAGAGGTCAAAAATGATCTACTAACATAAGTTCAGTACCGAACATCGTATTGAGGTTAGTGTGGACAGAGCACATCACCGTGACTTGGAAGATGAATGTATCTCTATTATCAGTGATTACGCCACCGCCGCAGGAATCAAAGGTGGGATACCGGTTCCAGCATCGTCATCGGCAATCGTCGTTAACAATGCAGTAATGATCTCTCACATCTCCAGGAAGTATGGGGTTCCACTCAGTTGGACAAGCATTGTGTCCTCCTTCAGTATTGCCGCTACCACTAACCTATTCGGCAGAGCATTATTCATTGAGGTAGCCAAAGGGCTCGCTTGGGGAAGTGGGTCTGCGTGGGCTTTTGGTTTGCTTTGTGGTGCAGGGAGCGTGATCGCTCAACTGCAAACGTATCTAGTTGGACTTACAGCTCTCGAAGTTGCCAAGAACGGGGGCGAACCACTAACCCCTACCCAGCAACGTTATGTATTTCATCTCGCCAAAAGTCTCCTAGATATACTACGACGGAGTACTAAAAGAGGCGCCTGACGGCTACCTCTGACCACTTAGCATGCGGTACAGGCTGGATTCACTAATTCCGAGCTCTGCTGCGGCCTGGCGCTTGGGTACACCCTGGCTGAGCAGTTCCATCAGCTCCGCCTTCTTGGCCTGTGCGGTAGGCTTGCGGCCCTTGTAAACCCCTCTTTGCTTGGCCAGGACGATGCCCTCCGCCTGACGTTCCAGCATGATCTCCCTCTCGAAGGTCGCGATGGCACCGATCATGGTAAGCATCAGCTTCCCCGTCGGGGTGGAAGTATCGATCCCCAGGTTGACGACCTGTAGGGCTACCCCTTTGCGGTCCAGCAGTTCGACCAGCTCCAGAAGGTGACGGGTGTTTCTTGCCAGACGGTCCAGCTTCGTTACCTTTAGAATGTCCCCAGCCCTCACGTAATCGAGCAGGGCCTCAAGCTGCGGGCGGTCGGTACGACTACCGCTGATCTTCTCCTGGAATACTTTGTCGCAGCCCTCCAGGGTACGTAGCTGCTGGTCGATGGATTGCCCCGTCGTCGATACCCGTGCATATCCGACTATGGCCATGATGGTCTCCTTTTAGGGTTAAAGACCCTGTGGGACGTGTCTCCCAAAAGGCCAGAATGGACCCTAGTGAGAGGCACAGGCAGGTTCGCCTACGTCTCCCACTAGGGCATGGTCTATTGGTTACCGGAGTAGCCACTTAGAACCGGTCATCGTTATGGTGGTCATTGTCCGATTCCTCCGGTAGGTATCGGGACATCAGTGCACTCATAATGACCGGGATGGCAGCCGACAGGACTGCCCGTAGCGTTTCTTGTAGCAACTGCTTCGGAAACGGCTCTTCTTCATCATCGTCTTGCATGGAGACTCTCCTATGGTTGGGCAGCACGAAGCTCCACGCCCACTAAGGTGGATGCGGTACCATTCGGCTGCGGTTTAACGGTTGGTTTAGCTGTGAACGTGTCAGCCTACGGAAGGCTGCACCTGGTAAACCCCATTACTGAGGTAGTGAAGGAAGTTGGTTTCCCAGAGGCGGAACAACTGAAGGCATCGCCGGATCGGGTGCTCACCAGCATACGCCTGGTAACCCACGCCGCTGGTGAAGTCGAAATCCAACTCCTTGGCGAGCTCCACATAGGGGCCGTCACCAAAGTAGGCGAAGTCGGTGATGTAGCACAGCCGCCAGCTGCTCTCCCCCACACACCGCTCTAACCTGATTTCGACCGGGTGATAACCACCGGTCTGAGGACTGTAGCTCGGGTCTCGGAAGTTGAGTATCAGGCTTGAGGCACCAGGCTGTATCTTCAGCACCTCCGAGAGGCGAAACTCCAACTGCCGAAGCAGAGAAAGCTTCAAGCGGAACGGCAATCCTATGGTGTCGATATGGGCAATCTGTGTCATAACCACCCCCGCTCGGCGAAGGAGGTCACACCGGGGTTACCTATGATCAGGTGGTCCAACACTGGCACATCGATCACGGTTAGTGCTCGCTGCAACTTGCTAGTGACCTGGCGATCAGCCTGACTAGGCTCCGCATGCCCTGACGGATGGTTGTGGGACAAGATCACCGCCGCTGCGTTACATCCCAGCACTGCCTTAACGACCTCGCGGGGATAGACGTTGGCTACGTCGATGGTGCCGAGGAAAAGCTCTTGATACTCGATGACGCGGTGCTGGCTGTCGAGCATCAGAACGGCGAATACTTCCCGCTGCTGTTCCGCCAACTTCAGACGCAGGTAGTTCTTTGCATCCAACGCAGAGGTCAGGGAATCTCCAGGCTGTTGCTGGCGGCTCTCCAGAATGGTCAATGCCTTGTGGATGATGTGGTCACCAGGACGATGACCGGGGTAGATGTGATTGGAAGTAGATTCAGACATAAGCCCTCCTGAGTATGAATGTGGTTCTCAGGATTCTTATGCCAAACGAGGGAACTGATGTTGATTCCGGGGTATAAGAGAAGTGAACATGTCTAATGCGGGAAGTGATTTATTCTGCAGGATTCAGCCTAGATCTAAGCCATATTCCAGAACCCGAGAGACAGTCAGATAAAACCTAGGGTTTCCGCTCAGAATTAGCTCATCATTCAACCAGTTCCACTTGGACTTGATACTACCTTTTCAGCAGAATTCTCTTAAAGGCGGCTCGGTGAGAGTCGTAAACATAGGAGATATCTCATGAAGATATTCATAATCTCTGGCCAGCAGGAGGATAACAAACGCTGGAACGAACACCACGATGACATGATGACCAAGGGCCTACCCGCAATCCGCATCATCAAACAACCCAAAGGCAAGGTTGACCTCCAAGGGGAATACCCCTCTGTGGACTATGATGTTGTAGAACGCCTAAAGAAGCTTCTCTGTGATGAACTTGAAAAAGACGAGTGGTGCCATACAGGCCAAGATGGCTTTACGCTTTCGGGGGTCTCACCGGAGGTCGCAGAAGCACTTGCAGTAAGAACCTTCAATCTGCTGACCTCTGGCGACAGTGCTTACCGTCGCTATACCGCTAGCGAAGTAGCCTCTCTAGCCCGTCCCAGTCAGCAGGGTTCGGCTTCCTGCTGAAGGGAGACACCAAGCCGACCTCCTCAACCAGGCTGTCTAACCTGCCGTAATTGCAGGGTGCACAGGTCAGAACCAGGTTGGAGAGGTCGTTGTTGCCACCCCGGGCATGAGGTACCAAGTGATCGTACTGCAGCCACATCAGTTGGAGTGCAGCATGCTGTTCGATGTTGCGGGTTCCCCACCGAGAAGCCTCTGGATAGCACCTATTCAGTACCTGCCTCACCTCCTTGCGTATTAGAGGTGTACCGCAGAACCGACAGTGAAAGCCATCACGCTTATGCAATGCATCACGCTCTGCAGCGTTCGGCATCCTTACCGGCACCCTAAGCTCTTTAGGGAGATGAGCAGGAGCTCCTGGTATCTCCCGACGCTGAACATAGGGGCTATCCGCTCCCCAGAGCGATTCCGTCCACTCACGCAACACGTCCATATCAGAAAGTCTCAGGAGCTCCTCTGCGAGCTCCTGGTGACCGCTCAAGTGAGCAGAGACCGCTGCATCCAGGTAACGAGCTGCGTCGAAGATCTCCGGGATAGGCTCCCGAAGGCAGTACTTAACGTCCATGTTATCCATCTCCATCACTATGACCCGGCAGATGCCCCGGCTACCAGGCCCTTCATCAACATCCCCAACACCAGCTTGTTGAACTCCTTGGCTACCTCCGGCTTGGATAGGTAGTCGGTGGTTAATTGGGTGTAGGAGCCCATCGCCTCAATCATGGCGCTCTCCATCGCCTTGGGGAAGTCGCCCATCATGATCTGGGCTTCGGAGCTGTTGTTCTTCACCTGATCCATCACGGCGTCGTTCTCGCTGATCTTGGAGACCGCCCCCTGAAGCAAGGTTAGCTTGTCACCGTCGGTGGTCTCTACCCCAAACAGCTCGTTCATCTTCTCCAGGATCTCCGACAGCATGTCCTTCTTCTGCTCCTTGGGAGCGGCACTGCCCAGGCCGGTGATGCCTGTCAGACCTTCCCCTTCACCCTCTTTGAGCTTCAAGTCCTGGGTCCGCTTGTGTTTCAGGTTGTAGTGGCTTAGCACCACCGCAGAGAGGTCGATATCCTCCTCCTCGATCACCTCCTGCTTCAGCAGCGGCAGCAGGTGTCGGCAGTAGACGTTCAATTGCTCCAGCTCCACATCCTGGAAGGGAGCGATCTGGGAGACGAACTCATAGAAGCGGATGAAGCTGTTCACATCCTTCTTGAAGATGTCCAGTTCGCTGCGGGCCTCTTCGGCCATCTTAACGCTACGCTCGGCGTTAGCCCTGTCGGTATCGGTGCCCTCCAGCCCAAGCCGTTTAAGCTGCTTCCTGGCCTCCCTCAAGGTCTCGTTGGCATGCCGGTAGCGTTTGCTGTACCTGTCCACCGCTGGCTTGATGTAGCCGGTCAACGCCTCGGCCCCTCGTTTGGGATCGAAGTAGGCATCGGCGAAGGCGGTGACCTCGGAGCGGTTAATGATGGTGTTCTCAAGCAGCTTGTGCTGCATGTCATACACCAAGTTGGGATCAGAGGGCTGCTCAATCTCCGCCGTCTCAAAGTACTGCTGGAACTGCTCCAGAATCTCTTCCGGCTCATTGACGAAGTCCAGCACGTAGGTGGTGTCCTTACCGGGATAGGTACGGTTAAGCCGGGACAGCGTCTGGATGCAATCCACGCCGGTCAGCTTCTTGTCCACGTACATGGCACACAGCTTAGGCTGATCGAAGCCGGTCTGGAACTTGTTGGCCACCAGCATCACCTGATACTCGTCGGTATCGAAGGCTTTACGCATATCCCGTCCCTTAAGGCCGGGGTTCATGTTGAGCTCGGTAAAGGGCTCTGGCCGGGTCTCGGGGTCGTTCACCTCACCGGAGAAAGCCACCATCGCCTGAATGCGGTCATAGCCCTGCTCGGCCACGTACTTGTCGAAAGCCAGCTTGTAGTGCACCGCTTCTATTCGGCTGGAGGTGACCACCATCGCCTTGGCCTCTCCCGCCAGCAAAGGCATCACCGTCTCCCTGAAGTGCTCCACAATCACCTGGGCCTTCTGGGCGATGTTGTGGGGGTGCAGTCGAACCCACCTGGCGAGCTTGGTCTTGGCCTTCTTGCTGTCCACCTCTTCGTCCGCCTCCTGGCCTTTCATTGCCAGTCGGTAAGCCATCTTGTAGTTGGTGTAGTTCTTCAGCACATCCAGGATGAATCCCTCCTCGATGGCCTGACGCATGGAGTAAACGTCGAAAGCCCTGGGCGGGTTCTTCTTGGAGGGAGGCAGGGTGTCATCTTCGGGACGCCCGAACAGCTCCAGGGTCTTGGCCTTGGGGGTCGCCGTGAAGGCGAAGTAGCTGATCTGGTTGGAGCCACCACGGGCCGCCAGAGTGGCGTTCATCACATCCTCGGCAGAGAGCTCCTGGCCATCCTCCAGTTGCTCCGCCATCAACACTTCCCGCAACTGACGGGCGGTGCTGCCAGTCTGGCTGGAGTGGGCTTCATCGGCGATCACCGCGAAAGTGCGATCCTTCAGGCCAGTAGACTCCTGAATCGCCTTAAGGACATGGGGGAAGGTCTGAATGGTGACGATGATAATAGGCGTTCCTGTCGCCAGGGCATCGGTAAGCTGGCTGGACTTGCTGCCAGTGCCTTCGTCACGGTTGATCCGGCCTACCACACCGTCGGCGTGTTCGAACTGGCTAATGGTTTCCTGGAGCTGGCTGTCCAGCACGGTGCGGTCGGTAATGACGATCACCGAGTTAAAGATCTTATCGCCCTTGGCGTCGGTCAACGACGATGCCTGATGAGCCAACCAGGCAATGGAATTAGATTTCCCGGAGCCTGCGGAGTGCTGAATCAGGTACTTCCTGCCGGTTCCCTCCGCCCGTACTGTCTGCAGCAACCGGTTGACCACCTTCCACTGGTGGTAGCGGGGGAAGATCATCGTCTCCTTCCGCCTCAGAGCTCCGAGCTCATCGTAGCTCTCCTTCACCTCCAAGTGCATGAACCGCTGCAAGATCCGCAGCCAATTGTCCGGCTGTAGTACCTCGTTCCACAGGTATTCGGTGGCATAGCCCTCGGCAGGATGGTCATTACCGGCACCACCGGCTTCTGTACCCCGGTTAAAGGGCAGGAAGAAGGTCTCCTTGCCCACCAGCTTGGTGGTCATCGCCACTTCAAACTGGTTGAGGGCGAAGTGCACCAGGGCTCCCCGGCGGAACTTGAGCAGAGGCTCATCTTTGTTACCTGTCTTCGGAGGCCGGTCGTACCGATACTGGCGCTTGGCGTTCTCCAGGCTCTGCTTGAAGCAGGACTTGAGCTCCAGAGTGGATACCGGGATACCGTTTAAGAACAGGGTGAGGTCGATGCGACCCTCATAGCCGTTTGGGCTGTATACCAGCTCCGGCACCACCCGCAGGATGTTCTTGCTGTAGCGGATGTTCAGCTCCGGATTCAGCTCGTTGTCCGGCTTAAAGGTGGCAGCCTTGATCCGCAGTCCCCGGTCCTCTATCTGGTTTCGCAGCAGCCACAGGGTGCCCTTTCGCTCTAGCTGGCGGACTGCTGCGTTCAGCAGATGCCGCTCCGGCTCGCAGCCATAGACAGTGCAGAACTTCTCCCAGGTTTCCGGCTGGGTCTCCTGCACGTAGGCCACAAGGTCATCCGGGTAGAGTGCTCGGTCACGGTCGTAGCCCCCGGATTGGCCTACTAGCCAACCCTGAGCCTTAAGGGCGTCGATAATGTGGTTCTGGAAGGTCAGCTCCAGGGCTTTGGCATCGTTATGCATGCTCGGCCTCCCATGCAGTGGGAGTTAGGGTAGCCTTCAGATACAGGGGGTGGGCGGGTTCACCGGACTTATTCATCTTCAGGTAGTGCAGATTAGGCAAGAGCTCATGTACTTGAGATGACCTGTTTAGGAAAGCGCCATCATTTCCCCAAGCGGCGACAACAACCCCAGCCTTCTCGCCAAGGCGAGTCAGCCAGTCATCGTTATCAGGGCCAACCGGGTCGCCAGCTGACATCATCACATGAGGCTCGGTTGCCCGGTAAGCAAACAGGTTCGCCATTACTAAACCACCGTATCCCCAGCTCTGAGCAAAGCCTATACAGCGTCGAATAGTTGGGTCATCATCCACGGCATCTGCGGTAGACGGATTCAGGCCGACAAACATCACGTAAGGCTTATCGGCATCCCACACCCGGGTTAATGCATAGCGGTAAGCCTGACAGGCGGAGATGACCGCATCTGACGCCTTCTCCCCATAGTTAAACTGGATAGAAGTACTCATTGTGCCTCCTCGGGGTGAGTCCATTCACGAAGATCAATCTTGCCGGTAACGGCGGCGGAGATCAGTGCAGTGCGACGTTCTTGCATTAGCTCGATGGCTTCTCTGGCCTTTACCTCCACAACTTCCAACTCTTGACACTTGAGCAAAGCTACTTCTGTCTCTGCTTTCTGTTGCTCGTAGCTGATTGCACGCACTGGGAAGCTCTTAATCTGCTCCGGACTTATGTGAGGTACACTCACACCCGTGAGATCTGACTCGATGAATGATTTGAATTCATGACTGGACAAGCACAACTTCACGAATGGTTGATATGTGCATTTATGGGACCGAATACGTGCTACTCGCTGAAGAAGTAGGCAAGGTAGATCATCCGGCGTAACTTCAGCTACTCGGGCACCTGCGGAAATCCACGGTCTATCCATACCAAAGACAATATCGCCTTCATGTAACTCGAAGGCCTTAAGCTTTTTGCAATCACTCGTCGGCCAATAGACGGTTTCCCCCCATTTCAGGTTACCAACCCCGACGTTTACCCCCCTCAATAGAGGAACATTTCCCTCGGCTTCCGTCAGAAAACCTGAACTGGGAAATGCATAGCCTGGTAACAAATCGACAAAATAGGACAGCTTGGCAGACTTTTCACCTTCGCGAACGGTAACGGCATGGGAGATCACCGCCTGACGCTTCTCCTTCAGCAGCTCAATCAGACGCTGCTGCTTGGCGATCAGGGCATCAATGCGAGCGGTCTCGTAATCGAGGAAGGCGGCGATGGTGCGTTGTTCCTCCAGTGGGGGTACAACAAGAGGCAGTCTTCTAAAGTCTTCGAACTTCATGGACTGCCGCAAGCCACCACCCATCCCATAGAACACCTTTGTTGTATCGTAAGAATGTAGAAGTCGATAGGCATACCTGTCATCAAGCTCTGGCTTACAAACCAGTTTGAGGTAGGCCGAAGTGATGATCCCTCTTTGACCCGATCGACCAACACGCAGGCTTCTCTTATCGTTTTGCAGATCCGTCAACCGCAAGATGATGTCACCTTCCTCAACGATCTGATAGGTGTTAAAAGACTCTGGTAGGAGGCCAAAGTTTGTTTCTACATCGCGTTTTTTGATACCGCCATAGCTTAGAGACAGAACATTATTTTCAACTCCGCCAGAGTTCTTGATGCACTCCTCTGAGACTACTGCAAAAGCCGGTTTTACAAGCCAATGAGCAGGAATGGCTCCAACCCATTCGATATCGGAACCCCGTTGCTCCGGATACGATGAATAACTTCCTGTCACGAGTGCACCTCCGCCAGCATGGCCATAATCTCCTTGGAGACTGCATCCAGATCGGCGTCAATGACCTCGAGTGAACGAGGTGGCTGGTACTGGTAGAAGTGTCGGTTAAAGGGGATCTCGTAGCCTACGATGCCCACCTGGCCGTCCAGTTCGTCGGTCTTGCCGGTGTCGATCCAGGCGTCCGGCACGTGGGGCAGTACCTCACGGGCAAAGTAGTCGTCGATGTTTTCTGACAGCGGCACGTTCTCATTGTCCCGCAGGTCCGGGTTGGGTTCCGGTTGGCCCTTGGTCTTGCACACTTCGGCGGCGTCATCCTGCTCGCCGATATGCTTGCAGATCAGCTTAAAGGCCGGAGCAGGCAACTTGATGCCATCCATCTGAGCGACCAACGCCTTCTTGAACTGATCGCGAGAGAGCAGCTTCTCTGCAGTGAATCGACCCAAGGCGGTAAGAACAGCGGACTGCAGGGTGCCGTCCAGCTTGGCCCAGGGCTTGTCCGCTTTCATCGCCTCGATGCGATCAGCGTCGTGAGGGTAGAAGGCAAGCTTCAGTGGGCGTTCCACGGTGATGCGGCGATAGCCGAAGTCTCGGGTGCTGAACAACTTGGCGATGCCGCTCTGCTCGATCTCGGCTTCGTCGTAGCGACTATAGAGACTCACCAACTGCTCCAGCACATCGTCATTGAGGTACTTACGCTTGGAGCCCAGGGACTTCCGCATCGGGGAGTGCAGGTCGGCTGCGTTCACCAGCAGTACCTTGTTCTTGCGCTGTGCCGGTTTGTGGTTGGACAGCACCCAGATATAGGTGGCGATTCCGGTGTTGTAGAACATGTCCGTGGGCAGGGCGATGATGGCGTCCAGCAGGTCCTGCTCCAGGATGTAACGACGGATCTCGCTCTCTCCGCTGCCCGCTCCGCCGGTAAACAGAGGGGAGCCGTTGAGGATGATGCCGATACGGGAACCGGGGATCTCCACTGTGGGCTGCTGCATCTTGCTGATAAGGTGCATCAGGAACAGCAGGGAGCCATCGGAGACCCGTGGCAGACCAGGGCCGAAGCGGCCATCGTAGCCCCTCAGGGTGTGCTCATCCTTGATGGTCTTCTCCACCTTCTTCCAGTCCACACCGAAGGGCGGGTTGGAGAGGCAGTAGTCGAAGCGGTTGCCCGGCAGCTGGTCGTTAGAGAGGGTATTGCCCAGCTTGATGTTGGAGATCTCCTGGCCCTTGATCAGCATGTCCGCCTTACAGATGGCGTAGGACTCGGGGTTGAGTTCCTGGCCGAAGGTCTTCAGCACCGCCTTGTCGTTCAGCTCGTGCAGGTACTCCATGCCACAGGAGAGGAAGCCGCCCGTACCCGCTGTGGGGTCATAGATGGAGCGGATCACCCCAGGCTTGGTCAGGGCATCGTCGTCAGTAGCAAACACCAGGGAGGTGGTCAGGCGGACGATGTCTCGGGGGGTAAAGTGTTCACCGGCGGTCTCGTTGGAGCTCTCGGCGAAGCGGCGGATCAGATCCTCGAACACCAGGCCCATGTGGTAGTTGTCCACTGCCTCAGGGGAGAGGTCGAAGTGAGCGAACTTCTGCACCACCTTGTAGAGCAGGTCGGCCTTGTCCAACTCGGTGATGAACTTCTCGAAGGCGAAGTGCTCGAAAATCTCCCGTGCGTCCGGGGAGAAGGCCCGGACATAGGCGTCCAGGTTATCCCAGATCTGGGTCTCCCCCAGCTTGGACAGGTCCAACTTGGAGGTGTTGTAGAAGGACTGGCTGGCGGCATTCAGCAACAGCTTGTTGGCGGCCTCCTCCGGCATCGACTTGGTGGTGTCAACCATACCCAGAACCTTATCCTTGGTAGGTGCGAGAACGCACTCCAGGCGGCGAAGTACCGTGAAGGGCAGGATGATGCGGCCATACTGGGACTGCTTGAAGTCACCACGGAGCAAGTCGGCTACGGACCAGATAAGGCCCGCCAAGGAGGAGGTATTAGCATTCATATGGGGTGTGTTCTCTAACAACATACTGGCGTCCCTGCCGGAAGATGGGGGTAAAAACCGAATCCCCGCAGTGTACCAGCTGGGCTACCCCGTGCAATGGCTGAAAGCTCACAGTTCCCCATTAAAATATCAACGGTGGCAATATGTTAACCGCTGGTAACATCGGTGTCGCCTTGCTAGCATTATCCTGAGGTGGTCAATGGATTGAAACCGCTGAGGTATAACTGAAGCAGGACGCTTCGGAAGGAGTACGTACGATGGACCTGCTGCTCATCCTGCTGGTGAAAGCACTGCCCCTGATACTGATGACGGCGGTAGCGGTGTATATGGTGTGGCCGGAATAGGAGGGTGTGAACCAGGAACGGATAGGAACGACTCGCCTCTCCTCTCCACCACCCTATACCCCCACCACACCCTCTACTGGTTCTGCCGATTTCTGCTGAAAACCGGCAGGGCCGATACCCGCAAAAGCTGGGGCGATTCCCCGATTCAACCTCCGTCCTCTGCCGATAATCTCCTTTATATAGAAATCTTTACGTCAGAGATCTCATCGTAGAAAAAAGTTTTTATATATGCCGGAAAATCGGCAGGGAGACAGGCTCCAACAGCCATTTTGGTTGTGATGACGGGGCGATCACCGCTGCCGGTTCTGGTGAAAACCGGCAGAGGGGGTAAATCGTTCGCCCTAGTCTTGTGTTGGGGTAAGAGCCTGGTTTATCCGCTCCTGAAGGGCAGCAACCCGCTCCATAATCTTATCGAAGTCATCCGGGACGTTGGTATACATACCGGAACCTACCATTTCGGCTTGGTCTTGACGTAGACTGTCAAGGAGATCTCCTTGGGGAACAAGCCGAATCTCCCCTTTAGAGGCAAGCGTATAGTCCACCCCTCTCGCAGCCCAACGACAGGACTTCATCTCGATCACATCGTTCATGGCTTTAGGGTGCTCTATTGGGTCAACGATGCCTTTCTGTATGAGGCAGTCAACGTCGTACCAGTGACGAGCCAATCGGGCAGCATCAGGTATTTTCTCCTGGGTGCAAAACTGATGCAGGGCGGTGAGCTTTTCCCAGATGATGTAACCTTCATCAAACACCTTCACACCATCTGCTACTGGGAACACCATTTCCGCTGCCAGTGCTTCCACTTCAGACATGTAGGTGTTCAGTTGGCTGGGAGAGGTAGGCTCCCCTCGGTTACGAGCCCCAAACTCCAGCAACACATAATCCAGCTGATACTGGCCTTCGAGGGCAGCTACGGCGGGAAAGTGCACTTGAACCTTCTCACCGCCACTGTCTGGGAGCAGTTCCGCTCTGAGATCTGCAATGCCATACCCAGCCAGTCGCTCAGACAGACGTTCAACCAGCTCTGCAGACCATTCCTCCAGTCGAGGCTTCTGCTCATCCCTAAACTTTCTGATTTGAGACTTTGACTTGGTTGTTGCTTCCCAGGCTACCTCTTCTTCGACGTCATCAGGGCACAATTCAAACCAGTGCACGGACAGGTCGATATCTTCCGAGAATCGTTCGATGGCTCGCCAACGCTTGGAAAGAGCAGTTCCCCCCTTAAATGCCACTCTGGTGCCTCCCAGCAGTCCTTCAGGACCGAATAGGATGTTGAGCAGTTCGGTCACCCAGAGGTCTTTCTCAAGGAATGGAGCTGTTAAGCCGTCGGGGTGATTCTGCTCAGCAAAGACAAGCAGCTCACCAAGCTGAGTCCGCCCCTCTTCAGAGCGGTACAGGTCAAGTATCGACATTGAAAGAAATCCGGTTAACGGGAAGACAGAGCGTGACGATGAGGCTGGTACTCACCCAGAGCTCTCTGGAAGCTCTCGCGACTCATATTAAGACGGCTCTGTGCCACCGCCAGACTGGTGCTTTCCAGCTTGTATGACTTCATCACCGCCAAGCCTCTACGAAGCCTGGCAGGAGCACTCATACCACCTCGAATAAGCTCATTGGCGACATGGCGTACCTCGACCTTCTGGTTGCCAATGGTAAAGACCTTACTCGGCCCATTGGTCCAGTAGATGGTTCGCATAGGAGCCTGAGTTTGTAATCCTAAGCGATACGCCTCCTCAACGCCTTGAGGCACCATCTTGTAACCGTGCAAACGTACCCAGTAACGAGCCAGCTTCTCCGCAGTCGTTGTGGTTTTCACACTTGGCATCGCCTGAAGTGGCTTGGGACGGCAATAGATCCCACGCCCAACACGAGCCAATTCACCCTGAGCAACCAACCGGCTGAAGGCTTTTTGAACAGCCGCATTTGTACCCAGAGCATAGAAACTCTGAATAGCAAAAGGCTGGCCTTTCTGAAGACGCTTGATGCGGGACTCTACCCGAACTTGAATGCTCATCGTTACTGACAACTTGTAAGAAGGTTGACAACATCCTAACCAAGCATAGCAAGACTTTCAAGATAATTGATGTCAGCAAGCCTGACCTGCCCTGACCACCAACAAAGTAGAACAGATGGCGTGATGATGTTTTTTGAGGTCATGAAGTATCACTTCAGCTTCATCATTAAAAAATTTTCTCGCAGATTCTCCCGTGATGACGGCTCTTTTCATGGTAGGCCATTATTTTTTCGATTTTTTTCGGTCTCGGTCCTCTCCAGCCACTTAAGATAAGGATGAAGCACATAGGGTGGTCATCAGATGATCCCCCTAGGTGCCAATAGGGAGAAAAAAGATGTACGTACCTTTGACGGCTTTACCACACAACCTACAGCGGACCTGCTACGAAATCACCCGCATGGTGAACGAGCAGGGTTACCTGGCTGGCGGCACTCGAAGCGTCGCTAAACTGCTGGCGACTCGGTGTGATTACTCGGTGAGGACGGCAAGGCGTCATCTAAACCTTTTGGTTCGGGCTGGATGGCTTGGATACGAAGCCCAGAAGGCGGAGTGCGGGGCGTCTGGACCGACTCTCTATTGGATAAAGACAGTAAACCGATAGGCAAAGAGCCTTGAGGCTAGGGGGAGCTTGGACTCCCCCATCTGATTGCTACTAAGAGCTTGACTTTCAATTATATTTTAGCTCAGTCAGTAGCACTGACATAAGGGTATTCATCATGAATACATGCACAAACACTTCGCCCACTAAGGAGGGCACAACTGACGTACACGGGCACCACTCCGGCTTTAACCACTTGGAGCTAGAGCAGATCGGGCTCTCCGCAGTAAAGGAGCGGTTCGACATCCTGGCAGTCACCCAACTGCTGACTGACCTGGAAATCAAAGCGGCTGGCGGTAATTACTGTCGCCTCGAAGACGAGAGCTGTCCCATCTGCGGGCATAGCGGAAGTTTCACTCTCTATCCTGAAAGCCAGCGATATGAATGCTTCTCAGCTTCCTGTGGTTCTTCAGGGGATGTCTACGATTTGTTAGTGGCTATGGGAGCCGCTTCCACACCGTATGATGCAGCCAATAAGCTCCTCAGAGGCGAGCTGGGGACGATTGAGCCGGTAAAGCTACCCGAGTGCTCCCCGAAGCCGCGGATGCAGTACAACGCCGCTCCTGAGCGAATCCAAATGCTGTTTGCAGATACCGCCAAGTATTACCAAAGCCAATTGGAAGGTAACTTGCCTAAGCTAAAAGCCTTACAGGATGCCCGCCAGCACTCTGCGAGTGTCATCTTGGGCCTTAGCATCGGCTTTGCCACAGGCAACCTGCATGGATTCCTATTCCAACAGGGCTACAGCGAAGATGAAATACTGGCCTCAGGGCTGGTGAAGAAACGGGGTAACGCCTATCGGGACCTCTTCCCCTATGGAGTCTATGTCTTCCCACACTTCGACAGGAATGAAGAGGTCTCCCGCTTCACCTTTAAGGACCCCAAGAAGGAGAAGCTGTGGCAGCTCGCTCGGGAGTCCTGGCTCAACGGTGTCTGCTTCTATGGCGAAGACAGCCTGGAGATCCAAGGTCCGGTGGCAGTGGTCGAAGGAGAGCATGACTTGGTGAGTCTCGTCGATGCCGACTGGGGTGGTCCAGTACTCGCCACCATCGGCACACTGTCCCGAGACCAAAAAACTTGGATGACACAGAACCTAGCTGAGCGTGAGGTGGTGACCTTCTTCGATACCGATGATGCGGGTGATGGATACCGTGAGGCCGTTACGGCTCTGGGGTTGAAGGACCTCATACAGGTGAAGCTACCCCAGGAACACAAGGACATCGATGAGTACCTGCACTCTGATTCGCCCTTGACGCTAACCGAGATTGTGGACCGATTCACTATCACAGAAGAGACGAAGGCGGAGGTTCAGGAAGTGAAGCCAGGGTTGGCTATAGAGGATAACCCTGTCGTCACCCCTATCAGGACCTTCGAGCCCACGGACTTCAACGACAGCCGCAATGCGGACAGGCTGGTAGCCCTCGTCGGTCATGACCTGAGGTATGTCGCCGAAATGGATAGCTACCTCATCTACAATGGCCATCACTGGGAAGCGGACAAGTCCAACCAGGCGATGAAGTATGCCCGCAAGGTGGGTGAAAGCATCGTTGACATTGGTGGCCGCCAGCTCCGCTCCGCCCAAGAGTCTGAGAGTGATGCCCGCGAGAAATTCGCCCGGAGCGTAGTCCGATTCGGTAACGAATGCCTTAACCGAAGCCGCATGAGCTCGATGCTGGATGTTGCCCAGGCTTCCCTGACTGTGAGTGCCGATGAACTCAACGCCGACCCTATGCTGCTGGGCGTTGCAAACGGAGTCGTCAATCTGCGTACTGGACAACATGAGTCTGCCCGACGTGAGCACTTGATTACTCGCTACAGTCCCGTCGCCTACGATGCCAATGCTACCTGCTCACGGTGGGAGCAGTTCATCAACGAGATCTGCTGTGGTGACCATCAGCTGGCGGAGTTCATACAGCGTTGTGTTGGCTACTGGATCACCGGTCGCACCGACGAACAGTTGCTCTTCTACCTATACGGCCATGGCTGCAACGGTAAGAGCACCTTCATGTCGGTCATTCAGCATCTGCTGGGCACCTATGCCCACCAAATCAACTCGGATGTTCTACTTCAGAACAGGTTCGGACCAACATCTGGACCTAATGCGGCCTTAACGAAACTGGTAGGTTCCCGCCTGGTTGTGGCCAACGAACTGCCCGAAGGGTCACGGATGAATGAGAATGAAATCAAGACCATGACCGGCGGTGATGTGATTGTGGCCAGGGCCCCCTATGCCAAGACGGAGATGGAGTATCGTTCAACCTTCTCTCTAGTCATCGTTGGTAACCACAAAGCGGTGATTCGCGATAACAGCCATGGCATGTGGCGTAGGATGCTGCTCCTGCCCTTCGAAGCCTCATTCAACAAGAGCCAACTCGACCCGCAGTTGACGGTCAAGCTGGAAGCTGAACTGCCAGGTATCCTGAACTGGGCCATCAGAGGCACCAGCGAGTGGAGGAGCAAGGGCATCAAGAGCAGCATTCCCCCCCGTATTGCCCAGCTCATCCGTTCCTACCAGGATGAATCGGACCTTCTGGGACAGTTCTTGACTGAACGTGCCGCCAGCGAAGAAGGCCAGTGGATTCACACTGATGAACTGTATGATGCGTTCAAGGAATGGGCGACCCGAGATGGGGAGTGGTCGATGACCCGCAGTATCATGACCAAAAAGCTGGTGGAGCGGGGCTTCAAGAAGGGCCGCAAAAATAATAAGGCCGCGATCTTAGGGTTGCGACTGCTCTCACCCTATGGTGATGCTGGCAGCACCATAGAAACACCACCAGAGCCTGCTGGCGGGTACTCGGTGTAGGAACGGAGGAGAAAGGGGCCCATCGGCCCCTTTAATGTTTGTCTGATCCCCCGGAGGCTGGGCTAACCCTACCTTCCCCGGTTTCCCAGTTGAATACGCCCTCCTCCTCAATCTCCGGGTATGATGGAAGTTCCCCGAACGGGGTCTCTTCAGCCCAGGCATCATCGATATATGGTGGCTCCCGAGTCGTACGGCAGACTGTTGTTCCATCGAGTTCCATTACATGACTCCCGCGTAGTTCAACGCCCCGCCTTGGCTTCCACTCTGTATTGAACACCTGCTCACACAGCAAGATGTGGTTGGAGGCGTAAAAACTCAGGGCGATGGTACCGTTCTCCATGATTAACTTTATGGATGATAGCGTCTGCTTCAGCCGTGAGTTGAACTTCTGCCTCGACTCGGTAGTGCTGAGATTATCGTTGGTTAGCAAAGTTATCGTTCGCTCCGACTGTAACAATCGGTCTCGCTCCGCCTCAAGCTCGTCAATAGACCGCTTACAAGCAGCGATATCCTCCTTGATCTGAGTAAACTGCCGACGTAACTCTTTGTCATCTGGGTAGTCGATAAGCAACCGCGTCGCATTCACTTCTTTTTGACTCAGTTGCTTATACTGCTCCTGAGTTTCTACAAGTTCGTGTACGACACGCCTGACGGCTTCTTGATTACCATTTTGTCGCTGAAACAATCTGGGGAGGTGACTGATGGTCACTAACACCTGAGGCTCAAAATGATCGTATCTGAGGAATGGCATATCACACTGCCCGGCAGTCTTCATCGGACAGACCAGATAGTGCCTGGGGGACTCCTTACTGCCCTTATTATGATGGCGCAGCAGTTGGCCGCATTGGCAGCGGATAATTCCGGAAAACAGGTACTTAAACAGCCCCTTTCGATATGACCCACTGTGCTTATTGCGGGTGGCGATGAGCCTCTGGACTTCAAGAAAATCGGCTAGGTCGATCACTGAAGGATAGTAATCATGTATAGGCTCCCCGATAGGCTTGCGAACCCCATCCATCCTCTGGTGAGGTTGATACTCACCGATTAGAGCACGGCTTTTTAACAGAGCACTTACTCCTGCTGGCCGCCATTTGCTCTGCTTTCGAAAGGTGGGTATGCCATTACTATTTAGAAACGCAGCAATCTGCTCGTACCCTGCCCCTGCTAGTGCTAAGTCGAACATCTGACGAATCACGGCAGTTTCCCGCTCCTTAGGTACAATGTCATTGCCCTGCCACTTAAGCCAACCTGGTAGCGCTGAGTTCTTTATCTTAGCCCCCGCTACTGCTTTTAGCCGCTGAGACTCCCATGCAGCCGTCGCCCGTCGACTCTTCATTTCCGACTCTTCGTTGGCCCGGCTCATGTACACCAAGGTGGTCATCAACTTCAGCATGTCGAGTTCACCTGCCCGGTAAACCTGCTCATCCGATAAGGTCACAATGACTACACCCTGATTCACGATCTCTAGAAACTGTGCCAATGCTCGCTCTACCTGCTCCCGACTCAAACGATCGTGAGACTCTACGAGTAGATAAGAGCCCTGCGGAACCGCTCCCGATTTCACCATATCGAGGAATTGACCAAGTGCTCCAACCCGGTTAGCGCCCCTGAAAGCACTTACACCCAAGTCAGCAACAGCTGACTCCTGTAATTCCAACCCATGGCGCTCAGCATACTCCTGAGCCAATCCGATCTGCCGACGGTAGCTATCCCCCCTCATCTGCCGGGGAGTACTGAACCTCAGGTAGGAATATGCCTGTATAATCTTGGTATTACTGCTCATCCTGGCATCCTCTGGTATGCTTGGGACCAACTAAGATAGAACTAGGCTGATAGTGATGAACACCTCAAACAAGCCAACCCTAATAATGTACGGTATTTCTCCCAATAAATGCGACACCGTAAAGAAGGCACGCAAACATCTGGACAACAGCAACACCCCCTACCAGTTTCACGACTTTCGTGAAGCCGGTCTGGATGACGCCACCCTGGAAGCCTGGCTCGAGAAGGTAGAGTGGAAAACTCTGCTGAACACCCGCTCCACCAGCTGGCGCCAGCTGAGTGATGAGCAGAAAATCGATGTGGACAGAGACAAGGCCAAGGCGCTGATGTTGGACAACCCCACCCTGGTCAAGCGGCCGGTATTGGTCAACGGCGACACAGTTCAGGTAGGCTATAAGTCTGCCGACTACGACGCCCTGGTGACTGCCAATGGCTGAGACTCAACAATCGGAAGTACTGCAACTGGCCATCGACCTGCTGTCGAGAGAATCGGTCACCCCAGAAGACGCCGGCTGTCAGCCGATGATGGCGGAATACCTGGCCAAGCTGGGTTTCGACATCGAGCCGATGATTTTCGAAGACACCACCAACATGTGGGCCAGACGCAACAGTGAAGGGCCTCTGTTCTGCTTTGCGGGCCACACCGATGTGGTGCCTGCCGGCAAGCTGGACGACTGGCACACCCCGCCCTTCACCCCCACCATCATCGACGGCATTCTCCACGCCCGTGGCGCCGCCGACATGAAGGGCAGCCTGGCCGCCATGCTGGTGGCCACCAAGCGCTTTGTCACCAAGCACCCAGAGCACAAAGGCTCCATCGCCTACCTCATCACCTCCGATGAAGAGGGCCCTTTCATCAACGGCACCACCCGGGTGATCGACACTCTGGAAGCCCGTAATGAGAAGATTAAGTGGTGCATCGTCGGTGAACCCTCAAGCTCGGCCAAGCTGGGCGACGTCATCAAAAATGGCCGCCGTGGCAGCCTGACCGGCGATCTCTACGTTAAGGGCATTCAGGGGCACGTCGCCTACCCGCAACTGGCGGACAACCCGGTCCACAAGACCGCACCGGCCCTGGCGGAGCTTGCCTCGGTGAAATGGGACGATGGCAACGAGTTCTTTCCCCCCACCAGCTTCCAGATCGCCAACATCGATGCAGGCACCGGTGCCCCCAACGTGATTCCCGGCGAACTGCATGTGCAGTTCAACTTCCGCTACTGCACCGAGACCCACGCCGCCGATCTGAAGAACCGGGTGCACAACCTGTTCGACAAGTACGGCCTGGATTACCGCATCGACTGGGTACACAATGGTTCCCCCTTCCTGACGGATCACGGTAAACTGCTGGAAGCGACCTGTGAGGCGATACGCGAGGTCACCGGTTACGACACCGATCCTCAAACCAGTGGCGGCACCTCCGATGGACGCTTTATTGCCCCCACCGGTGCAGAGGTGCTGGAACTGGGCCCAATCAACGCCACCATCCACAAGGTGAACGAGTGCGTCAGCATTCGCGATCTGGAGATTCTGGCAGACTGCTACGAAGCGATTATGGAGAAGCTATTGTGCTGACCCAACCCCAACTCATGGGACTAGAACAGAACCACCTGATGGAAGTGGAAGACCAACTGCTGGAGTGCCGCACCGCGGTGGCCTTCAGGCAGATGCAGGACGCAGCCCGTGAAGCAGGCTTTGATCTTCAGTGTGCCTCCGGCTGGCGCAGCTTCGACCGCCAACTGAGCATCTTCAACGGCAAGGTGATGGGCAAGCGCCCCCTGGTGGATGAAGAGGGCCGACCCCTGAACCCCGCCAACCTCAATGACAACGAACTGATTCGCGCCATCCTGGCCTGGTCTGCCCTGCCCGGCAGCTCACGCCACCACTGGGGCACCGACTTCGACTTCTACGACGCCAGCGCCATCTCCCGTGATGAGCTTAAGCTGGAGCCAGCGGAGTATCGTGGCCGAGCCCCCAACGGCAAACTGAACCGCTGGCTGGATGAGCACATGACCCGTTTTGGCTTCTTCCGCCCCTACACTAAGAACCTGGGCGGCGTGCAGCCTGAACCCTGGCACCTGAGTTTTGCACCTGTGGCCCTGCCCGCCCTGGCCGCCTTCGATGAGCGCGCCCTGGCCGAGCATCTGAAGCAGAGCAAGCTGGCACTGAAATCCCACATTCTTGAGCGCCTGCCCGAGTTGCTCAGACGTTACTTCTACCGGGTCACACCGGCGCCAGCGGCAACGCTGCTGAACCAGTAACGACAAAGGGCTGCCCAATGGCAGCCCTTTTTGTTTGTATCTCTAGAGAATGTTTCTAGCCCGCAGCTAAACGTAGCGCTTAAACAGAAAGACCCGGTCGGGACTGGGCGGCACATCGGTCACCTGACCGATGACCTCAAACCCCAGCTTCTGGTAAAAGTCCGGAGCCTGAAACTGAAGCGTATCCACCTGGGCAGCAATACAGCCCCTACGCCTCGCTTCCTCTTCCGCTTGAACCATCAGGGTGCGGCCCAGTCCAGTACCGCGACACGACTCAGATACCCACAGCACCTCGATAAGAAACTGGCGATAGATGGTACGCCCGGCCACACCGCCGACCACCCTACCCTGTTTGTCTTTGGCACAGACCATCAGCGGCTTGGAGGTCTCGTCTCCCATATGTTGGGCATTGAACTGGCGCACGCCATCCACCAGGGCATCAAACAGCTCGGCATTGTGGTCACTGGTCACTTCAATCTTCATTACGCTTCTCTGTCTCCTAAAAGCCAAAGCCAGCACTGTTGGAGGAGAAGTGGGTAATGCCCTCGCCCAGGTTCTGGGTTTTAGCATCGACCAGCCTCACCTTCAGCAAGTGCTGCCCTTCACCGAGTTTTGGCTTTTTAAACTGTGCGATCACCATAGGCATGTAACAACCGTTGGGCGTATCCATCTTCTCGGGGAAGCCCTTGCAGTTGTTCAGCTTCTCATAGGCCCAATTGTAACTCAGCAGTTCGACTGGTTTACCGTCCACAAAGCCTCGAATGGAACTGCTGTCGAGTTCAGGTGCAATGTCGATAACGGCAGCCTGTTCACCGTTTATCTCTTTCATGCTGAACCCGGGCTTCACCAAACTCATGGGCCTGAACGACGCAAACATCGAGTTTGAGCCACCATTGGAGGACCAAGCCGACAGGCTGAACACCTCTAGGGTATCGAACGCAGCATCGATTTCCTGAGATTCCATGAGATTCAGGTTCCAGCCCCAGAACTCCAGCGCAATCTTGCCGTACTTGTCCTCATCACAGACGTACATGGAGTTGTACAACCCTGCAGGAATGCGCGCTTCATAACGCCCCTTTTCGTCACAACGCACGTGGATGGAGTCATCACTAATCCAGCGGCTCTTATTGAAATAGACATCACATTTACTGACCGGCTCACCTAACTTATCGGTCACCTGCCCTTGAATCACGATCTCCGCACAACAGATACCGGGCAACATAAGCCCGGCCAACACCATTCCCTTCATTCCTTTGCTCCAATGGTTGGGGTTAAATTTAAGTCAGTCCTGCGGATTGCATGCCATAGATTGACTCACTCAAAGCGAACCCAGTTCGATCTCTTGTGTTTTAGACAAGTTCAGCCCGTGCCCCCGCTCTGACCTATGGCCTTCAAAAAGCGTTCTTTATCTGTCGGGGACACCATGATCGTTTGACCTGCGCCATAGCTGATCTCCAATCTGTCCAAGGACAATGCCGGGCTGGACAGCGGATTACGAGTCTCGCGAACCGAGCGAATCGACTCGATGTTAATCTGCCAGGAAAACGGTCCAGCCTGAACTCGGAGCATTTCATCGCTCACCACATACTTGGTTGATACCAACAACCAGACAAGCAACCCTGCAGTGATGATCAACACACCGGCAATCACCCAACCGGAGTCAATCCGAACCGCCTCAGCAGCACCATACAGGCTGCCCGCTATGGCAACTAGCAAAACCACCAGCAGCCAGGTATCGATTTTCGAACGAAACGTCATATCCATATGACTTCTCCCTTTTACTTACTGACATCGCCCTTTCAAGCTCCCACTAGGGCTTGTTCTGCGCTTGTCTTCTTGCCAAATTAATGTCAGTCACCAGTCGCCTGACTTCTATCGATTTTACTTCGGTGAGAACAACTGACATGAGAAGTAATAACCCATTACACACCTGAAGAACTCCCAAGGAAACTGAGCTCGTAGAGAGCGCCCAAAGCCCTAAAGCCCTAAAGCCACAAACATTATTCCGGCTATCACTCCCCTCGCCGGCTTAGGGCTTACCACAAAACCGGCAAAAGCATAATCATATGAAACACTCACACGGATGCACGGAAAACCAAGTTTAACCAAGACTTTTCCATCCTTCTCCTCAGCGTCGTATTCACGAGCTCTAAGGGTTTCCAATACTTGTTCCAATCTACACCTCTATTTTTATAATGAGTCTTGCTCATGTTGTACGCCGTCTTAATGCTATCAAGACTTGGACGTTCCCGCGGCGACCACAGTAATTACTCCGATGACATAGCCAAAGTCGTACCAGCCACCCTCATTGGGGTATGTGTAGATCTGGATGTCGGAAAACAAACTAGCTATAAAAGCGATAACAATGAAAAATCCCTGAGTTAGACCGGTAAAGAAACCCGGGAGCTCCCCTTCTTTCAGGACAAATTGCTCGGCGCACCCCACCAATAACGTTAAAGTCACCCCAAACAGTAAAGAGCATTTTACCAACTTGTTGATATTTACCTTTATCATCTGAATCAATACTCAGTGACCATTGTCTTCTGTCCAGGTGTTTGCTTGGGTCGACAGGCCCGGATAACGTCGATCACTCGTATAGAACATAGATGCGACGACAGAGAAAGCCGATACCGACATTAGCAAAAATTCGTAGAAACCAGACACACTTAGTTCAGCGGTAAATCTTTGCAGGCTCATTACCCAGATTCCCAGAGCAATGCAAATAACAACCGGCATCCCATAAAACACGATTACCTTAGCTTTTGTTTTAGCCGATTTAAGGAGAGCGGTCTGTATCCTGCACATCACGTCGATGGCTACAACGAAGGATACAATCGACACAGCGATAAAAATTATAAAGTCTGACATATCTAAGTAGCCCTTCGAGATCCTCTCACAACCCGAGCAAGGCCAATGATATCACTATAATAAAACACATAACTATCATGATCTTACCTAGCGATTTCAAATCTGCCTTTTCATTCTGCCTTTGAGCCTGAAGAAGCAACACCTCTTCATTTGACTTTCCTGTACACCTCATGCACTCAACATCCCCCTTGCTATACGAGATCTTATAGCCACATCTCTTACAAATAGGATCAAAGTACTCGCCTTCCACCTTAGTACGATTCCAGGCAGCCATGACGGTTCGAAACAAAAACGACATACACACCTCTATTTGTCGTTCTGTGTGTTAATTAAAGCTATATTAAGAGAAATAGAATGTGACAGGCCAGCAGTATTAGAATTGGAACTCCACTGCAAACACACGTTATGGATTATCGCGTACAACGCACCCTGTGGTCAGCGTGAAGTTCAATCCTTACACGTTTGTGCACTTCATTGCTGGTCACATAACCACACTCACCGGCGATTCGTTCATCATTCAATAAGTCGAATTGGTACCGGTAAACGCCATCGGACTGTTCGAGTGAATAATGTATGGTATTTTCCATTGCGCCATCGATTAGTCCAAAGTTCAAGTTGCTGCTTGGCAGAGTGACCGTCGCTTGTTTGATAATCACTTCAGAGCCATTGATAACTGTAACACTTGGAAGAATGAAAAAATTCAATTTGTAGGCAGCAAACAAAACAAACATTACTGCAATTATTAATCGAAGCACCTTCTTCATTTTCGCACCACGAAGATAAGAAAACACATTTGAGGCAAATTTCTTTTTAGAACGAATTAACTCACCTGAAATATTAGTCGTTTATCACCATAACTTTAACTTAAAATACTGACTCAACGATGTAAATGATAACGTTAAAACAACGCCCATTGATAGATAATTCAATTGCACAATGAAAACTTCCACTGCAGTATAAGAGGCTACCCCATCAAAAATAGTAATCATCAGCAAGGCAGCACTTAGCAGTGAGAATAGATACTTAGCGACCACATTAAATATGAGCATAAACATAGCGGATATTTGTAAAGGACCTACCACTGACAGCTTTAGCCAATGTGGAATTTGTGAGTCATATCCGTGCCAACCCATTGCACTGACTAAGTCACTCCTGTAAATCACGTCACCGGTCATATAGTTTAGATAGAAACTGGTAGAACAGAATACCAGAATCATTAGCCTATAAAATGTTGATTGTTTCATCATATCCCCTTGAAAGACTAATGAACTGACTAAAACATATGATAGTTCTTTGCTTCATTCTAAGCCAAACACCTTATATCCAATGTACTACAAACAGGAAACTTATGATCTCAACCTAACGATATCGGCGTCCACTAAAGCGGGCCAACTTCAATCCTACCTCAAAGCTCTTTTTAGGTGCATTTTAACGATTGAACATACTTTTCCGCTTTCAGAATATTTACTTTTTTGGTGATACTCTGTTTTGAAATTACCCTCAGGAACAATCATGTCTACGGTAAGTACATTACTGTTGATCTCTATAACTTTGTCGTGAATCACATAACCTTTTTCCATGACGGATACAGTACTAGCATGCACTTTAGACTTAATTATGGAATCTTCAACTTGCCATTTATTCCAATACAAGTTTATTGACAAATTGCCGCTTTCACCAAAAGAAAAATTCATCTCGCACTTATCGCCGTTATCGGTGTACTCAATGAAACCATAAGAGCCAGAATCATAGTTATATGACCATGTGCCAACAATCAACTGAGATAATTCAGTATCACTTTTTTGCACACAACCTTGAATTAAGAGTATAAATACGAGTGTTATAAATTTATTCAATGCTACCTCCATGCACCTAGACATCATGATTCCCTGTGCAAAGGTCGACCTCCTGCGTTTTATCGTGGGTTAGTAAAACCAGAGCCACACTGTTTGTTGTATCACGCAATCAAACACAACAGGAGGTCGACATGATTAAAGCTAACACACTTTTCGTCGGACTGGATGTGCACAAGGAAACCACTGATGTCGCTTTGATTTACGATTCGATGGGTGACACCGTTCGCTACTACGGCACCGTTCCCACCAACATTAGGGCCTTCGACAAGCTGCTGAAACAGCAGGCGACCAAGGCCAATAAACTCTGTGTTGTCTATGAAGCCGGCCCTTGCGGCTTCTGGCTCTACCGCCATCTCAATAAGCGCGATATCGACTGCTGGGTCATTGCACCTGCTCTCATCCCAAGAGCTCCTGGCGATAAAGTGAAGACCGACAAACGCGACGCGTGCACCTTGGCACGCCTGGCTCGTTCGGGAGACATTGCCCCCATATACATACCCGACGCCAGAGACGAGGCCATTCGCGATCTCATTCGCTGTCGCGAGGATGCCATGCTTGACCTCCGCCAGGCTCGTCAGCGGCTCAAATCGTTTCTACTGCGCAATGGCCACCCTTGCAGTGGTCGACAAAACTGGACCGACGCCTATAAGCGCCACTTGGCTGACATCCACTTCTCCGAACCAGCACAGAAGATAACCTTTCAGGACTATATTCACACCGTCACCGAGCGTTACGAGCGCCTGCAACGCCTCGAACTCGAAATGGAGACCCTGGCCGAATCCTGGCGCTGGTACCCCTTGGTACAGCAACTCACGGCGCTGCGAGGCATCCGCTTCCTGTCGGCCATCACCCTGATGGCGGAACTTGGCGACCTGCGGCGTTTCACCAACCCCAGGCAGCTCATGAACTTCGTAGGGCTAACCCCCAGTGAACGTTCAAGTGGTTCTAGGGAAAGGCGCGGGAACATCACCAAATGTGGCAATACCCACGCTCGGCGCATCCTCATTGAAGCCGCCTGGGCCTATCGCTTTAGCCCCAAAGTCTCCCGAGAAATGCAGATACGTCAGCAGTACCACTCACACAAGCTGCAACAACGCTCCTGGGAGGTACAACTGCGCTTGTGTGCCCGCTTCCGGCGGTTGCAAGCACGAGGCAAGGAGTACAACAAAGTGGTCACCGCCGTGGCCAGAGAGCTCACGGGCTACCTGTGGGACATCGCTCAGCGTTTTGAACCGGAGCGACGTGTCCACATAGGCTGATAATCTGGAAAACCATCCTGGTGATGCAGACCGGCGGCAGCGGTGAGAGCAACCCTCGACGGCGTTAGGCGTTTACATGCGCGCACATAGAATGAGGCAAGGCTCCAGCGGCGCAAACAAGTAATGCGGATAACCAAACCCGCGAATATCAGCAAGGTCAACCGCCGAACATTGACTTGCCAAAGGTCTCTCACCAGGGTGTCCAAGCCGGCCTTTTGGGGCCCGGCATGGACAAGTCTGTGCCTATTGACAGGGGGAATCATATCAACGCTTACAACAGGCGCGCCGCTTTTTGGCGTCGCTTGCCTGTGATTGTTAAGTATGGATTTATGGCCATAACACGATGCCTGTAAGGGCCTTAATGCCACAATCATTTTCCTCTTCATCAAAGTCAATCACTACACCACTTTTTAGCTTGATCGCATCGCGACCATAGTAGTCAATCACTTCATATTCCATACCTTTTTCTTCCAGAGCTCTTGATATGTCGCCTATACACTGGTTCAAGGCCTCATTCAGAAACCAAGGATCTATCTCAATCTTCTCATTCTTAAATAAGTAAGATTCTTTACGAGATGGATCATAGTTGTCATTCTGTATAGAGTGCAGCTGATTCTCACGATTGAAAAAAAGCTCATACCATCCATATAAAAGGATGCTACCGGTTTTCCCTAAGTCAGCATCACAATCTGGTTCACCGAGAGAGGCAATAGCCAAATCTTTTGATGTACCCAACTCTAATGGGCCAAATCTACCGGATTTTAAAAACTCTTCGATTCTAATTTTCATGGGTCACTTAACGCCTCAATAACCGGCGCAGCTTTGCTGCGTCCGGCGCCGTAGGCGTGATCCTGACCCGATAAAGTGGACACTGGTTTGTTATGCCGCGAGTCTCTCGAACTGGTGTGGACTTTGGTAGCCCAAGCTCGAGTGTAAACGTCGACGGTTATAGAACTGGTCAATATAGTTAGCCAGTTCGTCTCTCAACTTCCAATGATCTCGGAACCGTGCTCCCTGGAACATTTCGCCTTTCAATGTATGGAAAAATGACTCCACCTCGGCGTTGTCAGTACAGCAACCAGCTCGGTTCAAGCTGTGTCTGATTCCATGACGCTTGTAGTAACCCTGTAGGTTTTCATTCAGGTACTCAATACCTCGGTCAGAATGGAACAGTAAGCCCTCTTTCGGGCGCCGCGTACGTAGCGCTTTCACCAAGGCACCTTCGGTCAATTTTGACGTCCGGTTATCGCTGAATGACCAACCAACAACCTTTCTGGAGTACAGGTCGATAATCACTGCCAGGTAGTACCATTTCCGTCCGTGCTTTAAGTAGGTAACGTCGCCGGACCATTGCTGATTGACAGCAGTTGGGGCGTCACTAGTCAGCCTCAGGTTTTCTGTTGCCTTCAAAGTTTGCCGCCGCTTATTCATTTGACGGTAAACCCTCACAGAACGCGCCCTAAGGCCAAGTTCACGCATTAGCCTAGCCACTCGCTTTCGAGCCACGCTAATGCCTTTCTGCTTCAACTGGGCATGAATTCGAGGGCTGCCGTAGCGCTCTTTGGACAAACGGAAAAGCCGCTGAATCTCTCTGCTCAGGACACTATCAGTTTGGGCGCGTTGGCTGGGCTGACGCTTCTTCCAGGCATAGAAACCTGACCGTGAAACGCCGACAAACTGGCATAATCTCGATAGTCGGATTTTACCCTGATAGCGCGCTACGAATCGGAACGATTCCTCTGTTCCTCGGCTTGAAACCGTTGCCACTTTTTTAGCAGATCATTCTCCAGCTCTAACTCAGCAAGACGCCGCTTGAGTTGGCTGATTTCATCACTTTTGGAAAGCTGATCTGGCTGCTTTTTAGTCTTTTTTGTCATGCCCCATTTGCCGTCTCGATACTCTTTGCGCCAACGAGACAACATGAACGGATGAATGTCCAGAGCTTGGGCTACTTCCTTTACTGAACGATGAGGAAGGTGTGACCAAGTCACCGCTTTTACCTTGAACTCTACACTGTACTGCTGGGTTCGTTTTCCTGTCTTGTAGGCAGGCATTGTGACACCTCAATCTAACGATTTTGGTGTCCACTAAAACGGGTCAACTTCAGCGCGTAGTTGATTGACTTGTTAGGCTTTTCCATAGGGCTTACTTACTTCATAAGGAATATTTAGCTCTTCGCAAATTCGAGAAACGCTATCGTGTGCATATAGTTGGGCATGTATCTGCAGTATTTTTTGATTTTCAACTGCCGCTGAATTCGCATAATCATTAACTAAATATGAGCTGGGGTGGACGAGTTTAGAATAAAGTTTAAACAAGCCTTTATGCTCAGATTCTAGATCTACAGTCTTTGCTAAGTTACCAGTACTAGCCGGCTGCTTAATGCTTGGTAAATTATACTTCGTAACCAGCTGCTTCAACCTTGCTATTTCTGCCTCTAAAATACTGCGCTGTTGTATATTCTCACTTTCGGAACCAAGTGACAGTATTCCCTCTAAGGTTTGAACCTTGTCTGTAACAGCTTCAGACGCCCATTTTTTTTGTTAATCTTCATTTGTAAGGGTTCTTAATCGAACATTAAGCTCGTAAATACTACGAGTCGATAATGCCAGCACTGAAATATGCTGATTTATCGATAGCTTTGTTACTTCAAGGTAGTCACACACCGAATTCAAAATATTTACAAGCAACACTGTTCTTTCAGTTCGAGGTGAATTTTTGTTTATCCATCTACAGATAAACCGGGACTTTTTTATGATCTTATCAATGCTTTTTTTAAGTTCTAGATTGTTGCCTTCCACAACATGATCTTTCAATTTTTTTGGCATACACGAACAATCCTGACTTAAAGCATAAAAGCTTATTATGCGGCGACTCGCCGCCTATCACTCATTAAAATCTTGCCGCCTATCATGCATGCACCAGTTCAGTGCGAATTCGGCAAGTTTCTATCACTTCTACGTAATTCTGTCTTTTCGCGCTTAGTTCGCACCGCCTATTTTGCGTAAAAGGCGGATCTTGCTTGTAGAAAGGCGGATTGCTCGCAACACTGTATATACACACAGTCACCTTCACTTTAAAATACCGCTCGAATGGTGAGCGACCGTTTACACCTATGCAACTGATTTAAAACACATTTAAATCGAGGTGCATTGGCAGGGAGCAAGGCTCCGCCATCGGCGGCACACTAAAGTGCTCCGAAAGATGCTTATCTTGCTGATTTATAGAGTGAACTAAGTTAGCGAGAATTGCCCCGGAAGAGAAGTGGATAAGTCACATTGGTGTGGCAGAGTCGGTTAGACCGTCTAACTAACTTGGCAGAGATACAAAAAAGCCCGGCACTCGGCCGGGCTTAGATTCCGCAAGATGCTTACTTTCCGTCTGCACGGCTCATGAACTTGCCTTCAGCGGTGTTCACTTTGATCTTGTCGCCAGTGCTGATGTATTCAGGCACCTGAACAACCAAACCTGTGGTCAGGGTGGCGGGCTTGGTGCGAGAGGTCGCGGACGCGCCTTTAATGGACGGGTCAGTTTCCACGATTTCCAGGTCAACGCTGGTAGGCAACTCAAGTGCTACCGGGTTGCCCTCTACCGCCAGTACCTGAATGCCCTGAGTGTCCTCGGTGAAGTACAGCAGTTCCTCTTCAATGCTTTCCTTGCGGAAATTGAAGGGGGTGTAGTCCTCATTGTCCATGAAGACGTACTCATCACCGTCGATGTAGGAGAAGCTCACCTGATGACGGCTGAAATCCGCCAGGCTCAGGATCTCATCGGCTTTGAAGCTCTCGTCCAGCTTAGCGCCGGTGGCCACATCGTACATGCGCATGCGGTACAGGCTGCTGCCCGCGCGACCGCTGGGGGTCAGCTTGGCGATGTCCTTCACGGAGTACACTTTACCGTTGTGCTCAACAACGGCGTTCTTTTTGATTTCACTAGCCTTTGGCATTGTTACTCAGTCTCAGTTAACGTGCTTTGGATGCAAATTACCATCTAGGGAATATTAGGCAAGCTTTGCGCTCTCGACACCCGGCGTCAGCCAGTTTTAGCGGCAGTTTTTGCATCACCTTGTAACCTCAACAGTTCCCACCAAGCCAAGAACAAAAAATCACCAATTTTGATGACGACAGACATCTGTCCAGCTTGCTAGTGTGGCTAGTGTTGTTACCGGCCTCCTTCAACAACCCCCAGGGGTTTGCTGTCGCCACTCCGTTTGAGGCCGGGCAGCAACTCAGTGATCCCTGCCGGTGGCTTGCCCACCGGCCTTTTTTTGCCCTGAGAAAACCGCTGTAGACCAGCATACCTTCCTGTTCATTCATCAATGCATTTCAAACACTTGTATAAAACCCAAAAATCCGTAACTCTTAGGAGATAAACAAAAAATTAACAACATGAACAGGATGTCTCATGGAAAAGGTATGGAATGGTTGGGGAGACTTAAACAAACAGCGCCCCTTACCCGCCGTCGCCAAAGCGGTGCTCACTTCACTTCTTGGTCCTGGTAACCCACTGGGCGAAGCCACTCTCGAAGAAACAGCGCAGGCACTGCCTGCCAGCCGTCTCCCCGCTCACGATCTCTACTCCATCGACGCCCAGACCCGGGCCCGTTACTCCCGCGGCCAGAGCCTGGCCGACTGGCTGGCGTTCAAGCAGGGTAAGCTGGGCTGCGCGCCCGATGCGGTCGCCTTTCCCGAAAGCCGGGACGATCTGCAAGCATTGCTGACCTTGGCGATGGAGAACAACTGGGTGGTGATCCCCTATGGCGGTGGCACCAGTGTTGCCGGTCACATCAACCCCAGGCAGGGAGACCGCCCGGTCATTACCCTGTCCATGGAGAGGATGACCCGGCTGCTGCACATCGACTCCGTCAGCCAGTTGGCCCGCTTCGAAGCCGGCGTGCGCGGTCCGGACCTTGAAGCTCAGCTCAATGCCCGCGGCTTCACCCTGGGCCACTTCCCTCAGTCCTTTGAATGCTCCACCCTGGGTGGCTGGATAGCCAGCCGCAGTTCCGGCCAGCAGTCCCTGCGCTATGGCCGCATCGAGCAGCTGTTCGCCGGCGGCCTGGTCCATACCCCCAAGGGCGACATCAAGCTGCCCACCATACCCGCCAGTTCCGCAGGGCCGGATTGGCGAGAGGTCATTCTGGGCTCCGAAGGGCGCATCGGCGTCATCAGTGAAGCAGATATGCGGGTACAACCTCTGCCTCAGAAGGAGCAGTTCTATGTCTCCTTCTTCCCAAACTGGGAAAGGGGTCTGGACGCGGTACGCGACATCGCCCAGGCCAGCATCCCCGCCAGCATGATGCGACTGAGCCATCCAACCGAAACCGACACCCAGTTGCAGCTGGCGCTCTCTCCAGAGAAACACCGCCGCCTGATGAAGCTGTTCCGGCTGCTCAAGGTGGGCGACAAGCCCGCCATGCTCACCTGGGGCGTCACCGGTGACAGGCCACAGGTACGCCACAGCACCCGGGCCATACGCCGCATCCTGCACGAATACGGTGGCAGGCTGGCACTCAAGGGCCTTGGCCGCCACTGGAAAGAGAACCGCTACAGCGCCCCCTACCTGAGGCAAAGCCTGTGGGAGCACGGCTATCTGGTGGACACCTTCGAAACCGCCGCCAATTGGGACCGCATCGAAACGCTGCAACAGCAGATGGAGCTTAGCCTCAAGGCGGTGGCCGGTGACACGCCCCTGCTCTGCTACACCCATCTTAGCCATGTGTATAAGCAGGGGTGCAGCCTCTACACCACCTATGTCTTCCCCGCGAAGGAGCACTTCGACGCCAGCCTGGAACAGTGGCGCAAGTTCAAGGACGCCGCCAGCCGTGCCGTCGTGGAAGGAGGCGGCACCATCAGCCATCAGCACGGTGTCGGCGAGGACCACCGCCCCTATCTGCACGTGGAGAAGGATGAGCTGACCCGATCCGGCATCCAGGCCCTGTTTGACCACTACGACCCTCAGGGTCAAATGAATCCGGGTAAGCTGCTGGAGACGCCATGATGAGCCTCACCGCCAGAGTTGCGGACACCCGCGCCAGACTCGACGCGGGCGAGCGCCACTACGATGTCATTGTGGTTGGCGGAGGGATCAACGGCGCCGCCGTGGCCTGGCTGGCCTGTCACAACGGCCTGAAGACCCTGCTGCTGGAGGCCGAGGATTTCAGCTCAGGCACCTCCAGCCGCTCCTCCAAGATGGTGCACGGCGGACTGCGCTACCTGGCCAAGGGCGACTGGCGCCTGACCCGGGAAGCCGCCCGCGCCCGGGATGCGTTGATGGCACACCACCCCTCTTTGGTGCAGCCCCTGCCCTTTTGGTTTATGCATCCCCCCGGCGGTCACCCCAAGCCCTGGATGATGCAGGTGGCGCTGCAGATCTACCGCGCCTTCGCGCCCGGCTGCCGTCCAGGCTGGCTGTCGCAACATCAGCTGCAGGACGCTCTGCCCTACCCTCTGCATGAGATAGAGGGCGCCAGCAGCTATTTCGATGCCATCAGCGACGATTGCGGCCTCATCACCTGGCTGCTTGAAGAAGCGGTGCGAGAAGGGCTGGATCTCAGCCATTACAGCCCGGTGGACAACCTGCTGGAGAAACATGGTCGTTGCACCGGAGTGCAGGCCCAGATTGATGCCCACTCCATGCCGATCACCTCAGGCTGCGTCATCAACTGCGCCGGCGCCTGGTGCGATCGATTGACGCCGCTGCCGGGAAACCAGGTGATTCGTCCCCTGCGAGGCAGCCATCTGGTTCTGCCCGCCTGGCGCTACCCTGCTCCGGCGGCACTGACCTTTGCCCATCCGGAAGATGGCCGGCCGGTCTACCTCTATCCCTGGCTGGGTACCTCCATCATGGGCACCACGGATCTGGATCATGAGGCGCCACTCAATCAGGACGTGGCCATGAGCCGGGAGGAGTTCGATTACCTATGGCAGGCGATGCATGCCCTGGATCCCACCGCCCAGGAGGAGGATGTCCTCGCCAGCTGGAGCGGAGTCCGGCCGGTGGTCTGCTCCGCCTCGGAGCACTCGGCGCCTTCGGACGCCAGCCGCGAGCATCTGATCTGGCAAGAACCCGGACTGGTGAATCTGACCGGCGGCAAGCTCACCACCTTCCTGGAGACAGGCCAACAGGTGCTGGAACAGGCCGCGGCCATGCTCGATGCCCCGTTGAGGGAGCCAGAACTGCCGCCCGTGCCTGAGGGACACAGTGTTGGAGAGCCCATAGGCGCCGCCACCGTATGCTGGAACCAGCTGGAGCACGCCATAGAGCACCAGGCCATTGCTCACCTGGATGATCTGCTGCTGCGCCGCACCCGATTGGGGCTGCTGCTGGGTCGTGGTGTGCACCATCATCAGACGCGCATCAGTTTACTCTGCCAGCAGCACCTGGGCTGGAACGAAGCGCAGTGCCAGGATGAGTGGGACAGATACTGGCGCCTGTGGGAGCGCTATTACAGCCCACAGCCATTCAGGTGCAACGATGACTGACGCCATTCTCGCCATCGACAATGGCACCCAAAGCCTGAGAGCCCTGCTGTTTGACCGCCAGGGCACCCTGCTGGACAAGACCCAGATCCACTTCTCTCCGCCCTATCACACCCCGCAACCCGGAGCGGCGGAGATGGACCCAGAGGTGTACTGGCAGGCTCTGGTAGACTCCGTCAGCCAGCTTCGCGAGCAAGGCAATGACCTGAGTCAGGTCAAGGCCGTCACCCTCACCGCCCAGCGCACCTCCCTGGTGTTTCTGGACAAGGAGGGCCAGTCCCTTCGCCCGGCGGTGCTCTGGACGGATCAGCGCCAGTGCCGTGAACTGCCGCCCCTGCCCTGGTACCTCAAACCTCTTGCCTGGTTGCCGGTGATCGGACACAGCTTTAACACCCTGCGCCGCCGCGCCTTCAGCAACACCCTGGCCAGCTACGAGCCCATGCTGTGGCAACGCTGTACCAAGGTGGTACAGGTGGGCGGCTTCCTCACCCAGCGCCTGACCGGCCACTACCGGGACAGCACCGCAGGTCAGGTGGGGTATCTGCCCTTCGATTACAAGAAGCAGCAGTGGGCCACCCCCAACAACTGGCGCTGGCAAGCGTTGAGCCTGGTGCCTGAGCAGATGCCTGAGCTGGTGGCCCCGGGAGACACCCTGGGAGATCTTCGCCCCGAGGTCGCCGAGCAGTTAGGCCTGCCTTCAGGCCTGCCTGTGGTGGCCGCCGGCGGCGACAAGGCCTGCGAAATCCTCGGCAGCGGTGGCCATCAGGAGGGGGTGGCCAGCCTGAGCTTTGGCACCACAGCTACGGTCAATGTGGTCAGCCCGCGCTACCGCGAGATAGTGCCACTGATGCCCGCCTACCCGGCCGCGGTCGCCGGCGAGTATCTGTGTGAGGTGATGCTGTTTCGCGGCTTCTGGATGGTCAGCTGGTTCAAGGAGCAGTTTGGCCAGTTGGAGCAGTTGCTGGCCGAGGAGCAGAACACGGTGGCAGAAAAGCTGCTGGATGAGCTTATCAATGCGGTGGAGCCGGGCAGCGAAGGGCTTATCCTTCAGCCCTACTGGGGCGCAGGCGTACGCCAGCCCGGACCTGAAGCCAGGGGCTCCATCATCGGCTTTAGCGATCATCACACCCGGGCCCACCTCTATCGCGCCATCATCGAGGGGCTGGGGTATGGGCTCAAAGAAGGGCTGGAGCGGGTCGAGAAACGCACCGGCGCGCACACCCAGCTACTGCGAGTCTCAGGCGGTGGCGCTCAGAGTGACGCCATACTGCAGTTGACTGCAGATCTGTTTGGCGTGCCTGTGGAGCGCGCCCACACCACCGAGACCTCGGGCCTGGGCGCCGCCCTGTGCGCGGCCCTGCATCTTAACTGGTACCCGGACGTGACTCAGGCTACACAGGGGATGGTTCGGGTTGGCAAACGATTCGAGCCCAACCCACTGCACCACCAAAGGTATCGCACCCTGTATAAAGAGGTGTACCTCAACCTCTACGGCCGGTTGCAACCCCTGTATCACAGGCTGGCTCAGCTAAGCCGGCGCTGATCCAATCCCCTTTCAACCATAAAACGCCCGCTCTAAACGGGCGTTTATATTTTTTAAGTGCCGGATTAAGCAAGGGTTAAGTTTGGGCCCCTCTGGTTCAGAGTGGGTTCAATTAGGGCGCGTATGGTAGGACCCATCGACAGACACAACGTCATTGGAGCATTACCATGAAAAAACTGACCGCAACTCTTATCGCCACCGCCCTTATCTCCACTTCTGCCCTGGCCGCTGATGTCCAGTGGTTCGCCGGTGCCGGTGCTGGCTGGCAGCAAGACACCATCAAGGGCGACGCCCACAAAGACAGCGATGATGTGGCCTGGCAGCTGCGCGGCGGTGCCATCCTGAACGACCACCACCGCTTTGCCGGCACCTACAGCTACAAAGAGGACAAGTTCAATGTGGTGGGTAACTCCATCAAGCAGGAACAGCACCTGTTCCTCGCCTCCTACGACTACCTGTTCCCCGTAGGCAACACAGGCAAGTTCAACCTGTTTGCCGGCCTCTCTGCCGGTGTGGCTGACAACAAGATTGCCAGCGATTCACAGAGTGACTTCGTCTGGGGTGGCCAGGTCGGCGCCGAATACCGCCTGACCCAGAACTGGAGCACCGAGATCGGCTACCGCTACCTGGACCAGGATTATGAAAACGATGGCCCAAGCATCGGCCAGAACTTCTCCCTGGACGATACCCAGCAGCTGTACCTGTCCATCGACTACCGTTTTTAAGCGAAGCTGAGAGTCAACGCCTGAGCTTTTGGCGCGGTACCCTCCCCCAGGGCCGCGCCCTTTTTATATCCATTGGTGATATACTGCCCGCCCGTTTCGTCACTCATACCACACCTGCCGTGACCCAGTTTTACTTGATTCGCCACGGGGAAACCCTGTGGAACCGCCAGCGTCGCCTTCAGGGCAGCCAGAACAGCCCTCTCACCGAGGCGGGACTGGCCCAGGCCGAAGCCCTCTCCCGAGAACTGGCCGACCTCACATTCGATGCCATCTACGCCAGCCCACTGGAACGCGCCCGCATCACCGCGGAGATCATCAATCAGCCCCATGCCCTGCCGCTGCTGCTGGATGACGGCCTGAAGGAGCGAGCCTTTGGGGCACTGGAAGGGTGCCAGCGGGAGGAGCAGGTGGAACTGTGGCAAGCCCTGTCTCTGCGCTTTAGCCAGAACAGTGTCGATGTCCCGGGTTTCGAGCCGGCTGATGAGTTGCAGTCCCGTGCCCTGGATGCCCTGCAGCGCATTCATCTGGCCCATCCCCAGGGCCGGGTAGCCGTCGTCAGCCACGGAGAGTGGCTGCGCAGCGTCGGCAACGCCCACGCAGGCCACCCGGCCTGGTCAGACAACACCCCACTTCAGGCCAACGCCTCATTTATCACCCTGGACTGGCCACTGGGCTAACACTCCGAACCAAAAATGGGATCTGCTCCGGGTTTTCCCGGGGTACCCCTGACCTACAATCCACTCCTTTGATCTTAATGCCTTTTTATCCAATTGGAGTGGATGATGCTGTACTTCTCCGACCAAGAGCTGGATGCCCTTATTCTTGAGGATATTCCCCGGGGTGACCTCACCAGCCGAACCCTGAACCTGTCCAACCAAGCCGCCACCATAGAGTTTCGTCGCAAAAATGCCGGCCCAATCGCTGGCCTGAATGTGGCGGTGAAGATGATGACCAAGCTGGGCCTGACTGCCAGGGTGCACGCCGCCGAGGGAGAGTGGGTCGACGAAATGGCACTGCTGCTCAGTGCTCAGGGGCGGGCCGATCAGCTGCACAGTGCCTGGAAGCTGGTGCAGGTGGTCCTGGAGTGGTGCGGTGGCGTGGCCCAGTGCACCCGCACCATGGTGGACACCGCCCGCCTCCATCAGCCCCACGCCCAGGTGGCCTGCACGCGCAAAAGCATACCCGGCACCCGCAAACTGGCGACCGCGGCGGTGATTGCCGGAGGCGGCACCATCCACCGAAGTGGCCTGAGCGATTCTCTGCTGATCTTTACCAACCACAGAAATCTGCTGCAGCGCCCGGAGGATTATCAGCAGATGGTGGACCAGGCACGACGCCATTCTCCTGAGCATAAACTGGCCATCGAAGCAGACACCCCCGAGCAGTTACCCGCGTTGCTGAGCGCAGGCCCGGACATCATCCAGCTGGACAAGTTTTCCCCGGCCCAGGTGGCCGATGCCTTCGCCCTGAAGCGGCAGCTTGGGGCCCGTTGTGAACTGTCCGTTGCCGGCGGCATCAACCCGAACACCATCGCCGACTATGCCAAGGCCGGTGCCAAGCTGTTTATTACCTCCGCCCCCTATTACGCTCCGCCTCAGGACATCAAGGTGGTTATCACACCCAACTGACGCCAACCATCACACTTTGAGCACAATTTCTGCAACCTAAGTCACACTTCCGGCGTGATGCAAGTCACTCTTTCTGCTGCAGGTAGCACAATATTATTCGCTATAAAAAATAAGCGACTAAGCTTTATAGCAGTCAGAGCAAGCATCAATAACAACAGAAAATCCGGGCCCCTTCCTGCGGGCCCGCGCCGGAGGGTACGCAATGAGCATCGATTATTCTCAGGTCCACAGAGAGCTTCTTTCCCGACTGGGGCCCAAAGCGGTCACCGACGATCCCGTACGACGCTTCGCCTGGTCCACCGATGGCAGTTATTTCCGCATCGTGCCAGAGCTGGTTGTGACCGCAAACTCCCTGAAAGAGGTTGAAGAAACCCTGGCCGTCGCCCGACAGCACAACGCGCCGGTGACCTTCAGGGCCGCGGGTACCAGCCTGTCCGGCCAGGCGGTGGGTGAAGGCATTCTGCTGAGACTGGGTTACGACGGATTTCGAAAAATCGACATCAGTGAAGATCACCACCACGTCACCCTGGGCGCCGCGGTAATCGGCGCCGACGCCAACGCCAAGCTCAAGCCCTTCGACAAAAAGATAGGACCGGATCCCGCCACCCTGGCCTCTTGCATGGTGGGCGGCATCGTGGCCAACAACGCCTCCGGCATGTGCTGTGGCACCACAGAAAACAGCTATAAGACCATCGCCAGCGCCAAGTTGCTGTTTGCGGACGGCACTTACCTGGATACCGGGGATGAAGCCTCCAAGAAGGCCTTCGCCGATAAGCGTCCCGAGCTGCTCAAGTCTCTGACCGAACTGGCAGAAGAGACACGCAACAACGAAGTCCTGAGTAATCGCATCAATCACAAGTTCGCCATTAAAAACACCACAGGCTATAGCCTCAATGCCCTGGTGGACTTCTCCGACCCCTTCGACATCATCAACCACCTGATTGTGGGTTCAGAAGGCACCTTCGCCTTCGTGGAAGAGGTCACCTACCACACCGTAGTGGAAGCCAAATTCAAAGCCTCTGCCATGGCGGTGTTCTACAACATGGTGGACGCCGCCTCGGCCATTCCGCCGCTGCAGATGGATGCGGTTTCCGCCGGCGAGCTGCTGGACTGGGCCTCCATCAAGTCGGTGACCGGCAAACCCGGCATGCCGGACTGGCTCTCCGATCTGCCGGAAGGCTCCGCCATCTTGCTGATCGAGTGCCGAGCCAACGACCAGGATACCCTGGAGGATTACACCCAACAGACCATCGATGCCATCAAGCACATCGAAACCGAGCGCCCCATCGAGTTCAGTACTGATCCCTCTGTGTACGGCAAGTACTGGGCCATGCGCTCGGGCCTGTTCCCCATCATCGGCGGAGAGCGTCCCAAGGGCACCTCGGTGATCATCGAGGACGTGGCCTTCCGGGTGGAAGATTTGGCGGCGGCGGCGGCGGATCTCACCGATCTGTTCCACAAGCACGGATACCCTGAGGGGGTGATCTACGGTCACGCCCTGGACGGCAACTTCCACTTCATCATTACCCCTCACTTCAAGCGTCAGCAGGATATCGACCAATTCGACCGCTTCATGCAGGATGTGGCCAAGCTGGTGATCGACAAGTACGACGGCTCCATGAAGGCGGAACACGGCACCGGCCGTGCGGTGGCTCCCTTCGTAGAGATGGAATGGGGAGTCCAGGCCTATGAGATGATGAAGAAGCTCAAGGCCGCCTTCGACCCCCAGGGCATTCTCAACCCGGGGGTGGTGCTGAACGACGACAAGGAGATCCACGTCAAGGCGATCAAACAGGCCGCCGTGGTGGACGACTGGGTGGACCGCTGCATCGAGTGTGGATTCTGTGAGAAGACCTGTCCCACCTCAGAGCTGAACATGTCGCCCCGCCAGCGGATCACCACCCTGCGTGAGATCGCCCGTCTGGAGCAGGAGGGGGAGCAGCAGGCCGCCGCCAAGCTTAAGGCAGACTCTCAGTACGACGTCATCGACACCTGCGCCGCCTGCCAGCTGTGTACCATCTCCTGTCCGGTGGACAACAACATGGGCATGCTGGTGCGTCAGCTGCGCACCGACCTTATCGACTCCACCGCCCAGAAGGTGCTGGACTTCCAGGCCAAGAACTTCGGCGCGGTCAACGGGGTGCTCTCCACCGGATTCAATATGCTCCATGGCATCCACAAGCTGACCGGCAGCACGGTTACCGGCAAGATCATGGACCTGGGCCGTAAGGTCTCCAAGGAGGTCCCCTATTGGGATCCGAGCTTCCCCAAAGGCAGTAACCTGCCCAGTCCGCAACCCAGCAATGGCGCCGACAAGCCCCAGGTGGTCTACTTCCCCGCCTGTGGTGGCCGCACCTTTGGCGCGACTCCGGAAGACCCGGATGACACCACCCTGCCGGATGTGATGGTCACCCTGCTCGAGCGCGCCGGATACAATGTCCTGGTGCCGGGCAACACCCGCCACCTGTGCTGCGGCCAGATGTGGGAGTCCAAGGGCGACTACAAAAACGCCGACTTCAAGCGCAATGAGATGGTTCAGGCTCTGAAGGAGATGACCGATAATGGCCGGATTCCGGTGATCATCGACGCCCTCTCCTGCACCAAGCGAACCATGCAGGACAGCGACATCGACTTCAAGATGCTCGACGCCGTGGACTTTATCCACGACGAGTTGATGGACCGGCTGCCCCCCTCTCACAAGAAGGGGTCAGTGGCTCTGCACGTGGGCTGCTCCGCCACCCATATGGGCGCTGGCGCCAAGATGGAGGCGATCGTCAACCGCTACGCCGACGAGATTGTGCGCCCTGAGGGGATCATCTGCTGTGGCTTCGCTGGCGAGAAAGGCCTGTACAAGCCAGAGATCAACGCCTCGGCGCTGCGTCACCTCAAGGAGCGTCTGCCCTCAGAGATCAGCGAGGGCTACTACGCCAACCGCATGTGCGAAATGGGCCTGACCCGGCAGAGTGGCATCTCCTACCGTCACCTGGCCTATCTGGTGGAGGAGTGCACCCGATAGCGGCGCCATAAACAGAGAGAGGGCTCATATGAGCCCTCTCTTTTTTTCAGAATACCGATTATTTAGGACAGGTCATCAGCTCCGCCAGCGCCTGGGACAGCTCCGCCTGAGAGCTGATCATCCCCTGGGCGGCCAACTCATCCAGCGCCAGCACCATCTGGTCCCGCTGCGGCATGTTTTGCCGACACAGGGCTTCGTTGGCCTGCTTGAAGCGCTTGCCACCGCGATACTTCAGAGCCCGTTCGCTCAGGGTATCCGTCGGCAAACCGGTGACATTGCTACCCGACCTCAGGGCCAGGGCGCCGTCTACGGCTCCCTGGAGGTAGTTAAGGCACGCATCACTTTTTGGCGCCTCCTGACACTGAGCCAGGTTGATGTCATTGGCCCACAGTGCCGGGCTGACCATCAGTGCTGCTATCGCCACCATCCTTCTCATGGGTACCTCTCTTATTCTCAGTTAACGTACTCTTAAGGACCAGGTAACCACCTATGGCAGACAGAGCGGATCCCAGCAGAATCCCCAACCTGGACATATCCCCGTAATTCATCACACCGGCTTCAAACGCCAGAGAAGCTACAAACATCGCCATGGTAAAGCCGATACCACACAGCAGCGACACTCCCAGCAGTTGGGCCCAGCGGATCCCCTCAGGCAGTTTGGCCAGCTTGAGCTTCACCGCCAGGTAACTCATACCCAGGATCCCCAGCGGTTTACCCAGCAGCAGTCCCAGCGCAATCCCCATGGGCAGAGGCGACACCAGATCGGTGATGGACATCCCCTCGAAGCTCACCCCGGCGTTGGCGAAAGCAAAGACCGGCAGAATCATGTAGGTGCTCCAGGGGTGCAACTTGTGCTCCAGGAACTCACTGGGGCAATCGCCATCCTCATCCTTGGTCAGAGGGATGGTGAATGCCAGCACTACGCCCGCCAGGGTCGCGTGCACACCAGATTTCAGTACCGCAATCCACAGCACTGTACCCAGCAACATATAGGGCACCAGGCTGCGCACCCCAAGACGATTGATCACCACCAACGCCGCGACTGCCGCTGCCGCTATCACCAGGCTGGTGCTGGAGAGATCGCCACTGTAGAACAGCGCAATGATGATGATGGCCAGAAGGTCATCGATGATCGCCAGAGCCAACAGGAACACCTTCAGGGCCAGGGGTACCCGGCTGCCCAGCAGGGCCAGAATGCCCAGGGCAAAGGCGATGTCGGTCGCAGCAGGAATGGCCCAGCCGCTGGCGGCCAGGGGATCCTGGTGGTTAAACATCAGGAACACAGCTGCGGGGGCCACCATGCCGCCGATGGCAGCAAAGCTGGGCAGCGACGCTTGGCTCAGGCTGGAGAGGGTGCCGTGGAGCAGCTCTCGCTTCACCTCGAGTCCAATCAACAGGAAGAAGAAGGCCATCAGCAAATCGTTGATCCACAGCAGCATAGGTTTGTGCAGATCCAATGCCCCCACCCGAATCTGTACGGGGGTGTTCAAAAAGGCATCATAGAAGCGATCCAGCGGGGTATTGGCCATCAACATGGCCAAGGCCACCATCACCATAAGGATGATGCCCCCGGATGACTCCTGGTTAAAAAAGTTCTTAATGACGGTCTTCATTTATTAGCTCCAAAAACAGGTAGGAGAAGTGTAGACGCTACACACACTTCCATATAATCGATTCTTTTGGGCTTTTAACTCGAATTTCCCGAGCATTGAAAAAGGATGGTGTCCGAACTCCACCATACTGCCCTCCACTGTGCTGTTTGGCGCGAATCGAGAGAGGGCCTACCGGAAGCAAACCACTCAAGTGATTAACTTAACAACAAATTACCGAGGCGGACAGGATTAAGTTTGGTTCAGAGAAGGTTCAGATTGCGCCCCCTCGACAGGGCGTATGGGGGTCACCTTAGGGTCAGTGAATGACGATTGGCTGTGCACCGCCCTGTCCAATTGCTGCCGGGCGAGTTGCAGTTCCGACCTCATTTTGCAGGCATCATCTATCACATTGTTGAGATGATGAATCATGGTATCAAGTTCATCTTGGTCGCCAGCAGTCAGTTTCACATGGTAGTTTCGCTGCTGATCCAATGCCCGGATAGCCAGAGACAAGCCGATGATCCGCCGCTGCAGACTCAAGGCCAGCCCGCGGCAGCCTCCCCAGGCCAGTAACACCACAGGCGTCAGAATGCTGAGCAGCCACCCCAGGCCCACCACACTGCCGCGCCACTGGGACTGCATCTCATCGAACAGAAACTGACTTTGCAGCTTCATATGAGAGGTCAGCGCCTGGGCCCGCTCCTGCGCCGGCGCCCCCTGATCCCCCAAAACCTGTGCCAGGGCCAGGGGCGGACGGCTGCCGCCCTGACCCGCGGACTTGGCGTTCAGGCTGTCGCGATATTGGCTCAGATGGAGGTTGGTCTCTTGAACCAGCCGTTGTCGTGACACTTCGGATGAAGCAAAGGGCAACAGCAACAGACTCTCCTGAGCCTGAGCCACCTCGGCCAAAGCCTGAGCCCTTGAAGCCAACTCCCCATGAGGCAGGGTTGCCAAAAACTGTTTCTCCCAGCGGTTTACCGCCGCAACACTCTGGCTGAGGTAGCTGCTCCACTGGGTCAGGGACAACTCCTGGTCAAGCCAGGTGTTACGCATCCAGCCCAGACGGCCCAGAACCGCGTTAACGCCCACCAGCTCCGGCGTCTTGGCCTCCTGCTCCGATAACCACTGCCCCTGGGCGGCCAGGAAATTGTTGACCGCCAGATCCGTGGCGATGGACAAACTGCTGCTGTTTTCCCCCGGGGTGCGGCCAGGGATCAATCCCACTCTCTCCCGCTGCAGGGTCAACACCAGGCGTCGCCCCTCTGCCATAAGCTGTGCGCGCTCTGGCAACAGCCGGTCTTGCCACAGCTTGCCTCCCTGCGCTCCCAGCAGAGACCCGGCCAGCAACAGCACCAGGCCAAAGGGCAGCCACACCAGCAACGCAAACTTGGTTTTGATTGAGCAGCGCTCCATCCATGCCATGGGGACACTCCGTTTGGGTTTAAGGCAAGCTTAGACGGTGTTTTATCACTTAGCGTAATTCCCTATAAGAAAAGTTACAGGCGATCAGAGGCTTTCATTCAGTACCGAATGAAAAACTTTCATCGGAAATGGCCGGGTAATGACGCCGAATCTTATCGGGTTGTTTGCCACAGAGATTGAAAACCGCTGATTTCGACCCCATAAAGCAGAGGAAGTGGACGTGATATTGGGGAGAGGTAGAAGTTGAGTCTGAAGATGTTGAGAATGCCCCTGCTCCTGTTGGGCCTGAGTTTGTTGTGCATGTTTGGCTACCACCTCATCGGCGGCACTATCGATGAGGCAGGGGTACTGATTGAACCCTTCGCACTGATTCCCCTGGGGTGGATGTTGCTGCTACTCAGCCTGGTGAGCCTGGTGGTGCAATGGTTCCGGCTGAAACGGGCCAATGCCCTGGGGTGATCGCCTCTTATCTGCACACAGCGAGCCCCCGACATCGGGGGCTCGCCGGTTTTGGCTCAGTCCCTCTGCAGGGCGATGATGGGGTCCAGCTCCGCCGCCTTACGCGCCGGGTACCAGCCAAAGGCCACCCCAACCACCATGCACACCCCCACGGACAGCAGCAGTGACATGGGGGACCAGGCCACCTGCCAGTCGGCATAGGCGCCAATTACCAGGGACAGCAATATGCCCGCCAGGATGCCAATAAGACCACCGCAGGCGGCAATCACCAGAGACTCGGTAATGAACTGCCGGGCAATGTCTCGCTTGGTGGCCCCCAGAGCCCGCAGCAATCCAATCTCGCCGGTGCGCTCCATGACGGTGGCCAGCATGATGTTCATGATGCCGATGCCGCCAACCAGCAGGGAGATCCCGGCCACACAGGCCATGACGATATTGAAGATGCGCTGGGTTTGCTGATACTGGGCCAGCAGGTCCGCCGGCACCACCACCTGATAATCAAACTCGCCCCCGTGACGACGACCGAACAGGTGGTCTATGGAGGAGGCCGCCAACGGAGGCTCTACCCCGTCCACCAGTTGCAGTTTGATGCTGTCCAGCTGGTCCTCCAGGGGTTTGAACGCCAGCTTCTTCAGGGCGGTGTTCAGGGGAACAAACACCTGGTTTCGTTCACCGCCCAGTTTGACCCCCTCGATCTTCGACTTGGTTTGCTCGCCCTGGGCCAAAACACCGACCACCTCAAACCACTGGTGATTTACCTTGATGCTCTGTCCCAGTGGCGACCGACCGGGAAACAGGGAAACGGCCGCCTCACTGCCCAGCACCGCCACCTGACGGTAGAAACGGTTATCCTGACGATCAAACAGTCGCCCTTGGGCCAGGCGGATGTTGCTCAGGTCGAAATGGCTGGGGGTCACGCCCACCACCTTGGCGTCGCTTCGGCCCAAAGGGCTGAACAGGTTGTGTACCCGTACCTCCTTGCTGGCACTCCACCCCTGAATGAAGGGCAGGGTCTCCATGGCGCTGTGCACATCCCCCAGGCTGAGACCAACGCTGTGCTCGCGCACCGTCTTCAGGGCTTCACCTTCACTGGGGCGGGATTCCACCACCACGTTGCGCAGCCCCATGGACTCGATCATCGACAGTGCCTCCCGCTCGGCGCCTTCGCCAATGGAGAGCATGGCGATCACCGCGCCCACGCCGAAGATCATCCCCAGCAGAGTCAGGCCGGTGCGCAGCTTGTGATGAGCCATTTCACCCAGGGCCTGACGGATCTCATTCAGCTGATTCATAGGGCCACCTCATCTGGCTTGGCCAGGGCGATGGTGTCGCCCGCCTCGAGGCCGGACAGGATCACGGTGCGGTTCAGACTCCGATCCCCGGGCGTTACCGATTGCTTCACAAAACCCTCTCTCTGCTGCAGATACACCCAGGCCTGCCCCTCCTCCTGGAACAGCGCCTGATTGGGGATGGACACCACCTGCTCCTGGTGGCCCACCAGGACCCGGGCAGTCACCTCCCTGCCGGGGAACATCACCTGGGTATCGGTCGACTCCAGCTCCACGTTGAAGGCAAAGTAGTTGACCGGTGAGTTGTTGTCCTTAGGCTTGGCCAGGGCCTCGACCCGGCTGACCTTTCCTTTGATCGGCCGGTCCGGATAGGCGTCGAGATGCAGCTCCACCGGCAGACCAACCTTCAGTCCTGCCGCTTCCGACTCCAGCACCCAGAGCCTGGCTTCCATCTTGCTGACATCGGGGATCTTACCTATGGCCATGCCCGACCACACCATGTCTCCGCTGATGGCCGGACGACCCTGGAAGCCGTTCACCAGCACAAACAGGCCATCGGCCGGTGCCACCACCTCCATCTGTTTCAGATTCTGGGTGGCAGTCTGCACCTTGGAGCGGTGCCCCTGCTGCTTGAGTTCAATCAGCTGCTGCTCCGCCTGGGAGCGGTTGCGCTGCTCACCCTCGTCCCAGTCCAGGTAGCCCAGTTTGGCATCCAGGTAATCCCGGTTTCTCATGTTGTCGATGATCTCGATGCGGGAGTAGACCCTGGGGTCGTCGCTGTGAAAACGCTCCGCCAGCTCCCTCTCCTCACCGGTCACCTGTCGTCCGGAGAGGATCTCATTGAGCTGCACCTGATCCCTGCCCTGTTGCAACTGGCCGTCGAGGGCCAGCTTGTCGATCTCAAACTGAGCCAGAGAAGCGTCCAGTTGCTGACGCTGACCATCGAGCCTGGCCACCACCTGCCCCTTGGTGACCGGGGTAAAGTTCTCCGCCACCCAGGAGAGACTCTGAGGGCCACGCAATCCACCGGGCACCGACACCGTCTTGGCCTTAGCAGGCTCCAACTGACCATGGGCGTCGATGACGTGGGTAAAGGCCTGGGGGTCGACGTCGAGGGTCAACACCTGCTGCTGAGGGGCCTGACCGCACCCGACGAGAAACAGCAGCAGTACTAACGAGCGGTTCATAACACCACCTCCACCTTGGCGGTCATCCCGGGGCGCATCAGTTCGGCGTCCGCCTGTTCTATGGTGGCCACCGCATCGAAGACCACAACGGGCACCTCCTGATTCTTGCGGCGAAACACCGGGCTTATCTCGGTCAAACTGCCGTGAAACTCTCTCTCAGGCGCTGCGTCCAGGCGAATCAGCACCGATTGGCCCAGGGCAACCCTGCCCGCCTCCACTTCGGGAATGGCCAACCTCACCTCCATCTTGGACAGGTCCGGCAAACGAATCAGGTCATCCCCGGCGAAGACCGATGCCCCCTCCTTAATCTTGTTGCCATCAAAGGTGGTGCCAATCACCACCATGCCACTGCGGGGCGCGGTGATGGTCATCTTGCCTATGTCGGCTTTAAGCTGTTTGACCCTGGCCTGCCAGCGCTGACGATCCCCTTCCAGCATCACCAGGCGCTGGGCCGCACCCTCGCGCTCCAGCTCGATCTCCTTGTCGATCAGGGCCACCCGGGCTTCGGCGATCTCCGCATCCCGGGCGTACTTCTCCCGCTCCAGCCTGGCCACCGAATCATCCTGAATCTCATACTTGCGCCTGGCTTTCTCCAGATTCATCCGGGCCTCGGCCAGATTCAGCTTCAGCTCCTCAAGCTTCTTCTCGTTGCGCATGCCCGAGGTATGGATATCCTGCTCAACCGCCGCCAGGTCCGCCTGGCGCAGCTGCAGCCGCTGGCGCAGATCCGAGGTGTCCAGCCTGACCAGCACCTCACCTTTGTCGACCTCGACCCCTTCCGGGGCCAGATACTTCACCTGATACTGCCACTGGCGCCGAACCGGCGGCGGCGACAGCCCCAGAGAATCCGCCGACGCCAGCTCACCACTGAGTTGCAGCCGGCTCTGCGCCTGAGGTTCTCCCTGCTTCTCAGTGGGCGCCTCTGAGGTACATGCGGCGAGCACCAAAGACGCCAACATCATCCAAACTAACCTCATCGCTGATCCTCCAGCCGAACCTGCACACTCATGCCCGGCGTCAGCTCTACGGCATCACCGTCCACCAGTGCGATCTCTATCTGAAACCAGTTGCTCTCGCCCCAGCCATGGCGACGCTCACCGTTGAGGGCCACGGAAGTCACCCGGCCCTGAAGGTCGATATCCGGGTTGGCATCCAGCTTCAACGACACGCCAGTTCCGGGCGTAACCCTGTCCACATCCACTTCGTTTGCCCATGCCCACACCTGGAGGGCATCAAACCTGGGGATGGTGGCAACCTGGGTGCCCACCTGAACCGTATCGCCAATCTCGGTCTTCACCCCATTCCAGCGACCACGGGCGTAGATCATCGGGCCATTGTGGGTGGCCTTGAGCTCCAGGCCGGAGATGAGCGCCTGGGCATTGCTCAGCTCCATCTCCACCTTGGCTTTGTCCAGGTCCAGTTTGGCCTGCTCTCGCCGGGCGGTGAGCCGGGCCTGCTCCAGCGCTTCCTGGGCTTTTTCCAGTTCAGACTGGGCCTTGAGAAGCTCAAACTGCTTATCTGCGTACTCCTTGGGGCTCTGGAAGTCCGGCGGGACCTCGGCATCCAGTTCAGCCTTTTCCAGCTGAAGCCGCTTCTCCTTGAGATCAAACTCCGCCTTGAGGTTGCTCTGTTCCACCTCCACCCGTTTCGCCTGCCTGGAGGCCTCCACCTGGATCAGTCTGGCCTCCAGCTGATCCAACTCGGCGCTGACGGTGGACTTATCGAACACCACCACAGTCTCCCCCGCCTTGACCATGCTGCCTTCGGGGGCCATCCACTGGATCTGGTAACGCCAGGAGCGGCCGGCCCTGGGCACAGTCAGGCTTTGCGCCTGCGCCGAGGCCACCTCGCCAGTCAGCAGCAGTGGCGCCGCCTCCAGGCGAGGGACAAACAGCCCCACGAACACCATCACAATGACACTAAGCCGCATAGTGAGTGCCCTCCTCGATGCGCTCAATGGCACCGTCGCGCATCCACAGGATCCGCCTGGCATTACGGGCCACCTCCTCTTCGTGGGTCACCAGGATGATGGTCTGCCCCCGGGCATTGAGCTCCTTGAACAGAGTCATGATCTCCACCGAGGTCTTGCTGTCCAGGGCGCCGGTGGGCTCGTCCGCCAGCAGAATCGCCGGCTGATTGATCAGGGATCGGGCGATGGCCACCCGCTGGCGCTGGCCTCCGGAGAGCTGATTGGGCCTGTGCCCCATCCGCCCCTCCAGACCGACCCGGCTCAGCAACTCGGTGGCTCGCGCCTTATCCTGTTGGGGGTCGCCCTGCTCACGGCGGTAACGCAGGGGAAGCAGCACGTTCTGCAATGCAGAGAGGCGAGGAAGCAGATGGAAGCTCTGGAACACAAAACCTATGCGCTCATTACGCACCCGGGAGAGGGTGTCATCGTCCAGTTCATCCACGAACTGACCGTCGAGGTGATAGTGGCCGCTGCTGGGCCTGTCCAGACAGCCGATGAGGTTCATCAGGGTGGATTTACCGGATCCCGATGGCCCCATGATGGCCACGAACTCGCCGGCCTGGATGGTCAGACTGACCCCTTTGAGGGCGGCCACCTGGCTCTCCCCCATCTGATAATGTTTGGTTAGGCTTTCAATGGTGATCATAGCGACCTGCTTCGAACGTGCGCTGGGCTGGGCTTGTTGCCAATCAGGGCCTCGAACCTACCAGCAAACACTGTGTTTAACCACAGTTAATAACCAACAAAATGTAACTTACTGCTTTGATTTTCAGAGTAAAGCGAAGTTCCTGTGATGCAGGTCCCCACCCCAGGCCGATGATGTTTGAGCCAGCTCAGGTTTTCCTTTCCATTTAGGGTGTAACATTCAAATAGTTTCAACCTAATATTACACAAAGGTAGAGCAATGAATACTGCCAGTCTGGGACGACGCTTTCTGATAACCCTGATTCCTCTGGTGATGCTGGGCCTGATACTGACCAGTGGCCTCATCACCCGTACCGCAATCAACAAGCTGGAAAACTCCAACAAAAACCTTGTTGAAAGCCGGGCACAAGAGATGAACCAAGGTGTTGCCGACTGGGTCGCCAACCAGAAACAACTGCTCACCAGCCTGGCCCATAGCCCTCTTCTTCGCTCAGCAGACCGGTATGGCTTCGACGCTCTGTCAGAGCACATGGCAACTTTGAAGCACGCCTATGGCCTGAGAAACATCGCCCTGCTCTCCCCAAACGGGGTGGCTCAGGCCTCGGCAAATGAGGATCGAATTGGCAAGGACTACGGCTCTCTCTCCTACGTGAAACAAGCTCTGTCGCAACAACAGCTGGTGATCTCTGAGCCCAGGGCCAGCCGGGTGGATGGCGCCCAGCTGGTGAGCTTTGCCCAGCGTCTGGCGTCGGGTCAGGTACTGTTTCTCAGTCTCTCGGTCAAACGGATCTACGAATCTCAGGTCCAATCCGATGACCCTGCCGATTACGCGCTGATCCTCTCAGGGAGCTGCGACCCGGTCGCCTTTGACGATAAGCTTGGCCTGCCTGACCTGACCAATCTCTGTCAGCAGCAGGGGCTGGTGCATTTCGAGCTCAATGAGGTTGCCTACCTGGGCTGGGCCCACCCGGATCCGGTAACCGGTTGGCTGCTGCTCAGCGCCCACAGTCTCGAAGATCTCAAGCACAGCCAACAGCAGATGATGAGCTTGTCATTCTGGGTGTCGGGCGTTGTTTTGCTCATCTGCCTTGGCCTGATCCTGCTGTTGGTGCGCAGCATTACCCGGGGCCTGGGGACCATGGTGCTGGCCATCGACGCCCTCGCCGAAGGAGACATCGAGCTCTCCTCTCTGAACAGGGCCTCCTGGGGCCGGGTTCAACATCGTCAGGATGAGCTTGGCGGCATGGCCGGTGCCATCGACCGCCTGGTGGCTCACCAACGACGGCTTGCCCAGTGCGCCGATGCGGTGGCCAAGGGGGATCTGGGCCAGTCAGTGACCTGTGCCGGAGAGCACGACAGTCTGGGTCAATCGCTGACCCATATGCAGACCCAATTGAAGCAACTGGTGGCCGAGCTTAAACGCAGCGCCCTGGAGGTGCAGAGCACCACAGACTCCCTCGAGAGAGACGCCCAGCTGCTGGCCCAGAGCACCACAGAGCAGTTTAATTCCCTGGCCGAGGTAGGCACGGCCCTGCAACAGATCGACAGCCAGATCACCCTCACCGCCGATCAGGGCAGCACCCTGGCACAGAGCGCCAGCGAAGGGATGCACAAAGCCCATCAGGGGAGTGACCAGATGGCCGGTCTTACCGACGCGATGAAGGAGATCATCGACTCAGGCGAGAAGGTGGCCGGCATCATGGGGGAGATCACCGCCATCAGTGAACAAACCAATCTCATCGCCCTGAATGCGGCCATCGAAGCGGCCCGGGCCGGCGAGCATGGCCGGGGTTTCTCCGTGGTGGCCGAAGAGGTTCGCAACCTGGCGGCCAGGAGCGCTGACGCCGCAGAGCGCAGTCGCGAGCTGGTTCAGCACAGTCGCAGCCAGATGGAGATGGGCAATCGGATGGCGCAAAGCACCCAGCAGGCATTGACGGAGCTGGTGGCTCATATGAGCAGCTCTACCGAGGCGATGGCCCACATCGCCGCGGCCTGCAAGGAGCAATCCCTGGCCACCCATGAAGTGAGCCGGGGCCTGCACCAGATAGAGGAAGCAGGCCAGTCGGCATCAAGAGTCACAGAAACCGTGTCTCAGCAGAGTCAGGAGCTCAAAGGCCTGTCCCAGACCCTCTCGCACAACTGCGGGCAGTTCAGCCTACACGCCTGAGCAGGGCCCGGCTCAGCCAGGAGAACACCAGGATCCCCACCACATCGGCCATCAGATCGGTGATGTCCAGAGTGCGGTTGGGAAACCAGGCCTGACTGAGCTCCTCCAGGGCCGCCACCACAAACACCAGAGTGGCGCCCCAATAGAGATTGAGGGGGCCGCAGCACCAGCTGCGGCCGCCGGTCACCAGGTTCAGCCCCAGGGTGAGCAAGCCGAACAGAGCGAAGTGGCCCAGCTTATCGCCGTAGGGCAGTTGCCGAACCAGGCTGAAGAAGATGCTGGACTGGCCGGTGTCCGCCAGGTAGATGACCCAGGCTATCAGCCCCATCAGCGCCAGGGTGGCCAGCCAGATGAGCGATTTGACCTTGCTGCTCATCCTCTCTCCTCCAGGCTGGCCAGTCGCTGAGCCAGGCCGGAGGCCCGGACGGTGCGCCGACCTATGGCACTGGCCACCAGTTGGGGCCGGGGCAGTAGCAGGCTGAACCAGGTGCGGGCCCGGGTGATGCCTGTGTAGAGCAGCTCCCGGGTCAGGATGGGGCTGTCCGCTGCCGGCAGCACCATGGCGGTGTGGGCAAACTCCGATCCCTGAGATTTGTGCACCGTCATGGCAAACACGGTGTCGGCATCGGCCAGGCGACTTGGCTGCACCGATTTCAGCCCGCCCTCCGCCGTGGGAAATGCCACCCGCAATCGGCGCACGCCCTGTTCATCGTACAGTGGCAGGCACAGGCCAATGTCGCCGTTCATCAGCTTGAGGCTGTAATCGTTTCGAGTGAGGATCACCGGCCGCCCCGGGTACCAGCCCTGATCCCGCTCGATGAGCCCCGCCCCTTTCAGGGCCTGGGCGATGCGGCGGTTGAGGCCACTGACCCCGAACTCCCCGTCACGCACCGCGCACAATAGCTGGAAGGCGCCGAAGGCCCGGTGAAGTTCCAGGGCCCACTGACTCTGCGCCTCCACCAGTTCGGCCCACTCCTGCTCACTGCTGCATTGGGCCGCCCTCTGCTCCAGCTCAGATAAGCCCTGCTGCATCTGCTCCAGGTAGTTCCGATACCCCAATGGCTGGGCGCCCTTAATGGCTCTGGCGTCACTGGCGTCCCCCTCGATGCAGAGGCGCTCCAGGGCGCGGTCCTGCTCGCCGCCGAGAGAGGCGCTGAGCAGATCCGGCCAGGGCTCGCCGAACAGTCTGGATGCTTCGCGGCTGTCCCCCAGGTTGACGGCGGTCGCCAGACGGCCGATGCCACTGTTGGCATCGAAGCGATGGCTCTTTCTGAGCAGGGCAATCTGCTGGTCCAGGGCGGTGCCCTCACCGAGCCAGGGAGTCAGATCATAACCGCTGGCTTGTGATAAATACGCCAGGGTGGCGGGAGCATAGTTGGCACCATCGGCCCGGCGACAGAGGTCCCCCAATACGGCGCCGGCTTCCACCGAGGCCAGCTGATCCTTATCCCCCAGCAGAATCAGGGAGGCGTGCTCCGGCATCGCCTCCAGCAGGGCGGCCATCATCTCCAGATCCACCATGGAGGCCTCATCCACCACCAAGAGATCCAGGTGCAGAGGGTTTCCCCGGTGATGACGAAAGTGACGGCTGTCCGGACGAGAGCCCAGCAGGCGGTGCAAGGTGGTCACCTGAGTGGGAATGCCCTGCTGCACCGCGTCCGGCAGGCCGCTCAAGGCGCCGGAAAGAGACTCAGACAACCTGGCTGCCGCCTTACCCGTCGGCGCCGCCAGGCGGATTCGCAGAGGCTCGCCCTGGGCCATCTTCGGGCCCTGCAGCGCCGCCAGCAGCCGCACCACGGTAGTGGTTTTGCCGGTTCCCGGGCCACCGGAGATCACCGTAAAGCGGCTGCGACAGGCCAGGGCCGCCGCCACACTCTGCCAGTGCACCGACTCGCCACTGGCCTCATCCGCCGATTTCAGCGGAGCAAACAGCTGAGCCAGCTCCGCCCGGGTAGAGTCGACGTCCACCTCCAGCGGAGCCAGGCGCTCCTGAATCTGCCGGGCCACCTGACACTCATAGCGGTAGTAGCGCCTCAGGTAGAGCCGCCCCTGGCTCAGCACCAGGGGCTCACTGCCCTCCCCTTCGGACACCGACACCAGCGGCGAGGCGGACAGGGCCTCCACCAGTGCGGCTTCACTCCAGTGAGCCATCAGCTCTGAGGGATGGGGCAGCTCGGCCGGTTTGCGCCCCTCCGGGGGCAGAGCCAGCACCTCGCCGGGACGGGCCAGCAGTTGCGACAGCTCCAGGCACAGATGGCCCCGCCTCAGCTGGTGGCTGGTCCAGATGGCGGCCAGCACCACCTGGGCCGGAGTATCCGGCTGCTGTTCCAGCAGCAGATTGGCCAGGGCCAGATCCAGGGGGCGGAGCCAGCCCTCGGCCAGATAGGCGTCGAGCTGCTGCATCAGTTCATTCAAGGTCATGCCTGTCCCCCCTCAAAAGCCAGGTCCATCGCTTCAATCAGGGCCCGGTCCGGGCAGAGCCCAAGTACCCCTTTGTCCGCCCGGTTGTCGCCCATGCCTCGCAGGAACAGGTAGAGCCCGCCGCCCATATGGCGGTCATAGTCGTAATCAGTCATGCGGCTTTTCAATAGTCGGTGCAGGGCCAGGGTGTAGAGGGCCAGCTGCAGGTCGTATCTATGTGACAACATCCCCGCCTTCATAGCCTGGGGCTCGTAAGCCTCGGCCTCGGCGCCCAGGTAGTTGGATTTGTAGTCCGCCACGTAGTAACGGCCCTGATGCTCAAAGGTCAGATCGATAAAGCCCTTGAGCATGCCATCCAGGTGCTGGGGCCGCAGCTGCGGCCTGGGCTCCCCGGGCCAGATATGTTGGCGCACCAGGCTGTCCAGGTGCTGCACATCCAGCTGATGAGCCGCAAACCAGAACTCCATCTCGGCCACCACGGTGGAGAGATCGCTCAGGGCCGCCTGGCTGTCCATCAGCGCCATGGGCTGATTCAGCATCTGCGCCAGCCACTGCTCCAGCATCGGCTGCCACTCGTCCAGCCCCTTGTGTTCGCAGCGGCGGGCCACCTCATCGGAGAGGGCCTGCGGGTCCACGGAGCCAAAGCCCTCATCGGCGATCCACTCCAGCAGATCGTGCAGGAAGGTTCCCGGGGCTGCGCCTCGCGGGAAGGCATGAATGGTGCCAGGCTCGGGCTCCTGCTCTACTGGCATCTGCGCCTCGCCCATCAGCTCCTCCATCCGGGTGAGGGCGCCGCTGGTGCTGGTGTCGCTCTCATCCAGGTGATGGCTCATGCCGGTCAGCAGGCCAGAGTAGGAGCCCACCCGCCAGCCGGACGGCACCGCCCGCATCGCTTCCCGGGCGGTGAGATGGGCCGGATCGGTCACCTCGGCCAGATAGTGGTTGTCTCTCACCTCAGGAAGGCTGGACAGTGCCACCCCCTGCTCGCCAGCCAGGGTGCGCAGGGCATGCTGCAGTTCGCCGTAGCTCATGGCCTGACCGCCGCCGAGCAGGTAACCCAGGGCGCCCAGGTGCAGATCGCTCATGTCACGCTTGCCGGTGCGCCCCAGCTTGACCGGGGCCAGCCCCAGGAAGCAGGCGTAGACCGGACGGGTCAGTGCCACATAAAGCAGGCGCAAGTCTTCCGCCAGGCGCTCATGCTCCGCCTGCTCCAGGGCCTCAACTTCAGGGTTGAAGGCCACCTGACTGCCCTCGGCGCTGCGGTAGGTCAGCAGGCCATCTTTGGCGGTGGCCTGACGGAAGCCCAGGATGAAGGGCAGGAACACCAGGGGGTACTCCAGTCCCTTGGATTTGTGGATGGTCACCACCTGAACCAGTTCGGCGTCGCTCTCCAGGCGCAGGATCTGATCGTCATCCCCCTGGCCGGAGTCGATCTGCTCCGCCAGCAGACGCAGCAGCGCCAGCTCGCCGTCCAGAGTGGCCGAAGCCCCCTGAAGCAACTCGGCCAGGTGCAACAGATTGGTGAGACTGCGCTCTCCGCCTCCCTGATGCATCAGTCTGCTGGCCACACCAAATTTGGCCATCAGGGCGCGAATCATCGACAGCACCCCTTTGCTCTGCCAGTGCGCCAGCAGCTCGCGGAAGCTGTCGACCATCTCATCCCAGGCCCGCTCGTCCCGGTTGAGGGCATCCAGCTCGGCCCACTCCATGCCCAAAGTGGCGCAGGCCAGGGCGGCACGAACGCCGGCCTCGCGCTCCGGAGCCGCCACCGCCTGGAGGATCAGCAACAGATCCTGGGCTTCGGCGCTGGCGTAGACCGAGTCTTTGTCGGACAGGTAGACGCTGCGCACCCCGCGGCTGTCCAGCGCCTGGCGAATCGCCTTGGCCTCGGTAAAGTCCCTGACCAGGATCGCCATGTCGGCGGCGCGCAGTGGCGTGAGCCCGTCATCAGAGCGGAAACCGGCCCGCCCCTCTCTGGCCAGGTTGAGGTAGCGACAGATCTCCGAGGCGGCGGAGTGCGCCTGACGCTCCAGGTAGCTACCCTTGTTGATGGGCCCCTCGTCCGGGTCCAGCCACAGGTTCAGTGCCGGCGTCGCTTCATCCTCAATCTCCAGGTGTGCTTTTCGGCCATTGGCGGCCACCGACTCGAAGGGGATCTGCTCGCCGAACAGGAAGGCCCCCAGGGGGTAACCGTCCGCCAGGCGGAACACCTGGTTCACCGAGGCCACCATGGCCAGGGTGGAGCGATAGTTGGTTCCCAGGGTGTAGTGGTTGGGTGCGGTATCGCTGCGCGCCTGCAGGTAGGTGTGGATGTCGGCGCCGCGAAAGGCGTAGATCGCCTGCTTGGGATCGCCGATCATCAGCAGGGCCTGCTCCGGGCTCTCTTTGTAGAGCCGCTGGAACAGCCGGTACTGGACCGGGTCGGTGTCCTGGAACTCATCGATGAGCGCCACCGGGAACTGAGCGCGTATGGTCTGGGCCAGGGCCTCACCACCCTCAGACTCCAGGGCCGTGTCCAGCCGGCGCATCAGGTCGTCGAAGCCCAGCACCGCCTGGCGCTGCTTCTCCGACTCCATCCGCTCGCCGACCCAACTGGCCGCGTGGCACAGCAGGTTGCGCTTGAGATCCAGTCTATCCAGGGCATCCACCAGGGTCTGCATGGCGTCGAAGGCGGGATTGGCATCCACCTGTTTGCCCTTGTTGCAGGCCGCCTGAATCCCCTCTGTGGTGAAATGGTCGCAGGCCTTGGAGCGCTTATTGCCGCTCATGGGCAGCAGCTGCCCCTCATCGTCGAGCCAGGCCTGAACCTCCTCCAGCAGCGCCAGCTTGATCTTGGCCTTGGACACCAGCTTGTTGGACAGGGCCTGATGCACCAGCTCGCTGACCGCCACCAGCTCGCTGCGCCATACCGACTTGGCCCGGCGAACCGCCTCCATCTGCTGGGCGGCGATATCCGCCGGGTTTTGCCCCTCGAGCTTGCGCCCCAACAGAGGCATCAGCGCCTTCTCCAGATCCGCCGGAGTGGCATAGAGGCGGTGGATGGGCCTGAGCGACCCGGTATCCAAGGGGTAGAAGTGCAGTCGCCAGTAATCCCTCACCGCTTCCTGACGCAGACCGCTGAGATCGGTCTCCAGTTGCAGGTTGAACAGGGAGCCGGAATCGAAGGCGTGTTCCCTGAGCATTCGCTGACACCAAGCGTGGATGGTGTGAATGGCGGCCAGGTCCATCATCTGCGCCGCCAGCTCCAGCTTCAGGGCGCAGCCCGGGTGTTGCTCGGCGGGGTATTCCTTCAGCAGCTGAGTCAGAATGGGATCCAGCTGGTCCAACTGACCGCGAAACGCCTTGGCGCCCTCCACCAGTCTCAGGCGGATACGATCCCTGAGCTCTTCGGTGGCCGCATTGGTGAAGGTCACCACCAGGATCTCCGGTGGCAGCAGGGGGCCTTGGGGGTGGGCCTGCTCATCGCCATGGCCCAACACCAACCTCAGATAGAGGGCGGCGATGGTGTAGGTCTTGCCGGTGCCGGCACTGGCCTCAATCAGCCTGGTTCCCTGGAGAGGGAAGCGGATCGGGTCGAGTCGTTGCGTCATCTAGGCCTCCAGCCGGGTGGGCAGCACCAGCAGCGGCTGGTAGAGATCCTCGGCCAGGCTCGCAAAGCGCTGAGGATCCAGTTGGGAAAAGTCGGGGAACTGACGAGTCAGGTAGGGGCTGTAACCCAGGTCGCCGCCGCCGAAGAAGCCCGGCTCATAAGCCGTGCGCGCTTTTTGAAGACGCTCCTCATCGTCACCGTCGCCAGCCAGATAGGCCAGGGCCGCTCGAGGGGCCACGGGCAGAGGCGCCTGCATCCCTTCCAGGTAGCGGGTCAACAGGGTTTGCAGCTGCTGCTGAGCCGATTCAGCTTCCATGGGCGGCAAGCTCCAACTGCTGTCGGCGCCGATGAGCACCGAGGTCATCGGATGGCCGCAGGCGCAGCCTGCCAGGTGGCCGAGATAAAGCCTGGCCAGATGCAGCGGGTTCTTCAGCCCCTTGTCGGTGGCCAGCACCGCCGGGCGCACCTCCACCTGGTGCCAGTGGCCATCACTACTGCGATAGAGGCGACTTAGCCAATCCTCCAGGGCCAGGCCGGGCACCTCGGCCCGAAGCTCCAGGGAGGTTTCCACCAGTTCCAGGTTGGCGGTGTAGCGGCGCAGAGACTCGAACGCCTCCACCGCCGGGCGGGTCAGGTCATCCCCCGCCAGCGCGGCGAACCCCTTCATCGGCAGCTGCCCCCGGCCGGTGAGTCGGGACAGGGTATGGTCCACGGCGCCCTCGGCCCCGTCCGGCTCGCCCAGATAGAGCTCACCCAGCAGCTCCTCTCTGAGCAGGTAACGCTGCAGGTTATCCAGGGCGAAAGGCTCTAAGTCCTCGCTGGCCGCCACCTCCAGATTGAACCACACCCCGAGACGCTTATTCATAAAGCAGCCCACCGGATCCTTGAGCAGCCCCACTAGGGCGCGCAGTTCGATGGGCTCCTCCCCCTGCCAGCTCTCCATCTGCGATTGCACCTGGGTGTCCGGCGGCGTATGCACCTGGCACCACTCCCGGCCATAGGAGAAGAGTTCCCCTGACCGGGCATCAAAATAGCTGCTGGAGAAGGGTTGCAGCGGATGAACGCAGGTGAGGCGCTCTATCAGGGCCTCGCCACCTTCGAAGGCACTGGCCAGGTAATCCCTGAGTTGGCCCACCAGCACCGAAGGGGTGCGCTCGGTGTTGTCGCGGACATTGCGCCCCACATAGCTGATGTAGAGTTGGCTGCGGGCCGCCAGCAGCGCCTCGAGAAACAGGTAGCGATCATCTTCGCGGCGGGAACGATCCCCGGGGCGGTACTGACCACGCAGCGCCATCAGGTCGAAGTCCAGGGGCGGACGGCTCCTGGGGTAGTCGCCGTCATTCATCCCCAGCAAGCACACCTGCTTGAAGGGGATCGCCCTCATGGGCATCAGGGTACAGAAGTTGACCTTACCGGCCAGGAAGCGCTGGGACACCCCCTCCTCGCCGAAGGGGGCCAGGGCCACCTCCCGCACCACGGTAATGGGCAGCGCCTCCTCCAGCTGAGCCTCGTCGCAGGCCTCCAGCCAGTGGGCCATGGCATCCTGCAGCCGGGTCAGGAGCAGGGTCTCCTGCTCATCCTGGGGCTCGAACAGCGACTCTGCGGTTTCCCGCAGCAGCTGGTGCCACTTGGCCGGTGTGTGACTCTGACCCAGCTGCTGCCACAACTCACCCAACCGGTCGATGAGCAGGCTGAGTTTACCCACCAGGGCCGCATCCAGGCCGCCCACCTCGTCCAGGGGCTCGATGCCGCACCAGGCTTCGCCGTCACCGACGGCGTAACCCAGCAGCATCCGCTTGAGGCCGAAGCGCCAGGTATTCTGCTCCAGCTGCGCGGGCAGCTCCAGGGCATGACGCTGCTCGCCATCCAGGCCCCAGCGGATGCCCGCCTGCTCGACCCAGCGTCCCAGCAGGGCCAGTTCGGTCTCGTCGATGCCAAAACGGGCACGCAGGGCCGGCACCGACAGCAGCTCCATCAGTTCGGACACCGCAAAGCGGGATCGGGGCAGATGCAGCAGCTTCTCCAGGGCCAGCACCACCACCTGATGGCCGCGCTCCGGTCGATCGGCGATGGTATAGGGGATGTAACGGTTGTCGTCCCGCTCCAGGTGGCCAAACACCGCCTCAATGTGGGGGGCGTAGAGATCCACATCCGGCATCATGACGATCACCTCGGAGGGGCTCAGATCCGGCTCCTCCTGGAAGCGCTGCAGCAGTTGATCGTGCAGGATCTCCACTTCACGCTGACGGCTGTGGGCCAGGTGGAACGCCAGGCTGTGATCCTCGCTGGCTGCCGGCCAGGGGGTCTCCGGCATAGGATCCAGATCGAAGATCCCCTGCTGCATCCGCCTCAACATGGTCGCCGGCCCCAGGTCCATGGGAGAGGACCAGAGATCGATGCTCTGAAAATGGCTGCGGTACTGATCCGGCTCGTCGATGCCATAGAGCATGCCGATGTAGTCCCTACCCTGCTTGCCCCAGGCCGCCAGCAAGGGGTTGGCGTGCTGATGCATCTGTTCCAGGGAGAGCAGTTCCGGAGTGCCGGGCTTGGGGTTGTGCCTGGCCCGAGCCAGCTCGCGCCGCAACAGCTCCCGGTCCTCGACGATGTCCGCCCAGAAGTGCTGACAGGGGTTCTGCACACAAAGCAGGATCTGACAGTGCTTAGCCAGCGCCTTGAGGGCTTCCACCGCCTGCTGAGGCAAGGCGCTGATGCCAAACACCAACAGCCGCCTGGGCAAGCCAGGGGGACGGGACTCGGCACTCTCCAGCGCCTGAATAAAATGCTGATGCAGGGAAGCCCGGCTGCTGCCCCGCCAGTGAGGCGCCATGTCGGCAATCAAGGCGCGCCACAACCTGGGCTGCCAGCACAGCTCCTCCTCCAGAGGCTGGCTGCGTCCCTCACCATCGACTATCTCGTCCCGGCCGACCGCCCAGGCATCGAGCCAGTCCGCCCGGTATACCTGATATTGGTCGAACAGATCCGCCAGCTGCTCCGCCAGCTGATCCCGCTTGCGCAGATCGTCATCCTGCTCCAGGAAACGGCGCAGCGGCGCAAAGGCTTCCTGACTGAGCAGTTGCGGCAACAGCTTGAGGATGCGCCAGCGAAGCCTGGGTTTGTCAAAGGGGGAATCCTTGGGTACCGCCTCGGCACCCAATACGGTGCGGTAGCTTTCCCACAGGAAGCGGGAGGGCAGCTGCATCTCCTGGGCGGCGGCGATCTTCAGCTGTGGGTCCGATGCGAAGGCCAGCTTCAGCCACTGGGCCATGCCGTTACTCTGCACCAGGAACAGTTCCCGCTCCAGAGGGGCCAGCGGGTGGTGGCGGACCCACTGCACCAGCAGATCGCGCAGGTCCTCCATCTGGTTGGCGTGAATGATGGAGAGACCGGGTTGAAGTTGAGCCGACATCGACGCATCCATTGCTAAGCTAAGTCTGCCAATCATAACGAGAATTCGGGCCTGGCTCTATGGCTTGCGACACTCAGGCAACCAAGGGGTGACAAATCCATCAGCAGAGCCCAAAGCACTGTTCATAACCCCGTCGGAGCTTGTTGGACCGACGCTGGATTTTGACGGACAGCCACGGGATCCTTTATGTTGTGCCCAAATAATAATTCAGGGAGTGTCACAGCCCTCATGTCGCTGTTAAAACCAGCCAGGAAGCTGCACAAAATCCTAAGCTACTTTGTCTTTATTCAGGTCACCCTGTGGATTGCCGGGGGCGCCTACTTCGCCCTGGTCCCCTTCAAGCCTCTGGTAAAGAGCCAGGACTACTATCAGCCCCCGGCCATCACCGCCGATCCCCTGGCGGTGTCCGAAACCATTCGCTACATGGACGAGCCCCTGGAGTCGCTGACCATGAGCCCATCGGCACAGGGCCCTCTGCTCAAGACCGGCCAGAGCGTGTTCTCCGTCCACACCGGTCATGAGGCCCTTCCCATCGACAAGGACGCCATCGCCCGTTTCGCCCAAACCCTCTACACCGGTCCGGGATCCCTGAACTCGCCAAAGTTCCTCGACACCGTGGCGCCCAAGGTGGCTGGGCTGGTGGATGAGGTGGGTGGACGAACCGATCTGTGGCTGGTCGAGGCCAACGACGGCCCCGGCACCCGCCTCTATTTTGATGCCTATGGCACCCTGGTGACGGTGAGAAACGACGCCTGGGTTGGGTTTGACCTGCTGTGGAAGCTGCACATCATGGACTATGGTGAGGGGGAGGATTTCAACAATCCTTTGCTGATGATCTTCTCGGTCAGTGCCCTGCTGTTCGCCCTCTCCGGCTGTGTTCTGGCCGTTGGCGGCCTGCGTCAGAGCCTGGGACGGCGACTGACCAAGCATAAAAGAGCCCGCGGATGACGCAACCAATCCTGTACAGCTTCCGCCGCTGCCCCTATGCCATGAGGGCGCGGCTGGCCCTGGCCTACCTGGGACAACCCATGGACCTCAGGGAGGTGGTGCTGAAAGACAAGCCCAGGGAACTGTTGGCCCTGTCGCCCAAGGGCACAGTGCCGGTACTGCAACTGGCCGATGGCCGGGTACTGGAGCACAGCCTGGAGATCATGCTGTGGGCGCTGGGTCAGGCGGACCCGAAACAGTGGTGGCCAGAGTCCCCCGAACAGCAACGACTGACCCTGGAGCTTATCCAGAGAAACGACGGCGAATTCAAGCACTGGCTGGACAGATACAAATACGCCGACCGCCACCCCCACCCTCAGCAGTGGTACCGGCAAAAATCCCAGCCCTGGCTCGACCGGCTGGAATCCATGCTGACCGACACGCCGTGGCTACTAGGCAGCAGGCTGACCCTGGCGGATGCGGCGCTGCTGCCCTTTATCCGCCAGTACGCCATGGTAGACCGCCCCTGGTTTGACGCACACTACCCGGGTTTAAGCCGATGGCTGACTTGGTGGATGGAGGGGGAGCTCTATGGACGCATCATGGGCAAGTTTTCCCCCTGGCAACCCGGCGATCCGCCTACTCTGTGGCCAAGTAACTAAACTCGACTTATCAATGCCATAAATTCGGCGTAACATATTGCCCCCTTGAACCGAATTCCGGCCTCCTGGCCACAATCCACTTTAGGAATCATAGAGCCATGCGTCGACTGATTGCCCTGCTGACCCTGGCGGTTGCCCCCCTGGTTTCCGCTCAAACCTTTACCTTTACCGCCATCCCGGATCAGGATGAGTCCAAGCTGCGCAGCCGTTTCGACCAGGTTGCCGACTACCTGACCGGCGAGCTGGGTGTCGAGGTGAAGTACATCCCGGTGAAGTCCTACGCCGCCTCCATCACTGCGTTCCGCAATAACCAGGTACAGCTGGCCTGGTTCGGTGGCCTCTCCGGCGTACAGGCCCGTGCCCGGGTGCCCGGCAGCGAAGCGATCGCCCAGGGCTACGAAGATCAGTTCTTCAAGTCCTACATCATTGCTCACACCAGCACCGGTCTGGATGCCGCCGCCTCCCTGCAGCAGGCGATGAAAGGGATGACCTTCACCTTCGGTTCCAAGGGCTCCACCTCAGGTCGTCTGATGCCCGAGTTCTACCTGCGCGAAGCTTTCCAGGAAGCCCCCAACAAGAGCTTCCGTAAAGTGGGCTTCAGTGGCGACCACAGCCGCACCATCGCCCTGGTTCAGGCTGGAAGCTACCAGGTTGGCGCGGTGAACTACAAGGTGTGGGAATCTGAGCTGGCCGCCGGCAAAGTGGACACCAGCAAGGTGAAGGTGATCTGGGAGACCCCCACCTACCCCGACTACCAGTGGACCATTCGTGGTGATGTGGACGCCCAGTACGGTGAAGGCTTCAAAGCCAAGGTGACCAAGGCGCTGCTGGAGATGAAGGATGAGAAACTGCTGAACGCCTTCCCACGCTCCAGCTTTGTACCGGCCACCAACGCCGACTACGCCCCCATCAAGGACACCGCCAAATCCATCGGCCTGATGGACTAAGGCGAGCATGAGTGCTGAGCTGGCCCTGCAAGGGGCCTCACTGAAGATTGGCGACCAATGGATCGTCAAACCCCTGTCCCTGACCATCGACGCCGGCCAGACCGTGGCCCTGGTGGGGGAAAGCGGTGCCGGCAAATCCTCCCTGTTGGAGCTGCTGCGCCGCGCCCACGAGGACAAGGTTGCCTGGTGCCCCCAGCACCCGGCCCTGGTGCCCATGCTCAGCCTCTACCTCAATGTCTACATGGGCCGGCTCCATGAGTTCGGCCTGTGGCAGAACCTGACCAATCTGGTCCGGCCCGACCCGGCCCAGTGGCAAGCCATTCAGCAACTGGCCGATGAGCTGGGGCTGCTGAACGGCAGTGGCGACAAGCGGCTGAGTCAGTCTGCCGAGCGCTTCTCCGGAGGCGAGCAGCAGAGGATCAACATCTCCCGGGCCCTGTTCCAGCAGCGCGCCATCTTTCTGGGGGATGAGCCGGTGTCCGCGGTGGATGAAGCTCAGGCCAGGCGCATCATCGAGCGCATCAAGGCCCATCACCAGACCACGGTACTGGCCCTGCACGATGTGGACCTGGCACTGGCCTGTGCCGACCGCATCATCGGCATGAGTCAGGGCGAGGTGGTACTGGATAAGCCGGCTCACCAGCTGGATGCCGCCACCCTGCTCACCCTCTACCCCAGTCATCAGCATGGCTGAGTCCCTGCCCAGCCCATCGAATAACCGGGCCGCGGAGTTTCGCCGCATCACCCTGCTGTTGGCCCTGGCGGCGCTGTTCTGTCTGCCCTGGGCAGATCTGGAGATTACTCAGGTATCCCCAGGTGCCGAGCTGGCACGTCTTCTGGCTGGCGCCCTGAGCCCGGACTTCTTCGCCACCGAATACCTGCTGGAGGCAATTGCCACCACCCTCGCCTTCGCCCTGCAGGGGATCGCCCTGGCCGCCCTGTGCGGCCTGCTGCTTGCCCTGTTTTACCGATACCCTGTAGTGCGGGTGACCGCCGCCCTGCTGCGCTCGGTTCATGAGCTGTTCTGGGCGCTGATGTTCCTGCAGGTGTTTGGCCTGAGCTCCCTCACCGGTGTGCTGGCCCTGTGGATCCCCTACACCGGCATCTTTACCAAGGTGTTTGGAGAGATCCTTGAAGAGGTCGACCCTGCGGCGGAGCAGGCGCTGCCAAGAAGTGGTGAAGTGGCCAACGCCATCAGCCGGCTCGTTTATGCCAGGCTGCCCCTGGCCTGGCCCCACATTCGCCACTACACCAAATATCGGCTGGAGTGCGGATTGCGCTCCTCAGTGGTGCTTGGCTTTGTGGGCCTGCCAACCCTGGGCTACCACCTGGAGACCGCCTTTCGTCAGGGCCTCTACAGCGAAGCCGCCGCCCTGCTCTATCTGTTCTACCTGATCATCGCCACCATGAAGTGGTGGTGCCGGGCGCCCCTGCTGCCCCTCTACCTGGGGCTGGCGCTGTGGTACCTGCCGCCGGTAGCCTCCATCAACGGTGAGCTGATCCTGCAGTTCCTCACCCAGGACATCGTGCCTGCGCCACTGAAAAACGGTGGCGAACTGTGGCCCTGGTTCCTGCGCCTGTGGCAGGAACAGATCTTCCCCGGACTGACCGATACCCTGCTCCTGAGCCAGATGGCCCTGTTGCTGACCGCCCTGCTGACCCTAATATGGTTCCCCCTGCGCAGCCGCTGGTTCTTTGGCCGCCCCCTGCGCGCCCTGGGCCAGGGGTTTCTGATTGTCACCCGCTCCACTCCGGAGTTCGTGCTGGCGTTCGTCGGCCTGCTGATTCTGGGACCCAGTCTACTGCCTGCCCTGCTGGCCCTGGGGATTCACAATGGCGCCATCATCGGCCACCTTGTGGGCGGCTACACTCAGGAGCTAAAACTCAGGCCAGACGATGCCCCCACAGGCTACAGCCGGGTTGGGCTCTACTTCTATCAGGTGCTGCCCAGGGTCTACCCCCAATTGATCACCTGGCTGCTCTATCGCTGGGAGATCATTCAGCGGGAAACTGCCATTCTGGGAGTACTGGGGATCACCACATTGGGCTTCTACATCGATTCGGCGTTCGAGGAATTCCGCTTTGACCGGGCCATGGTGCTGATTGGCGCCGCGGCGCTGCTGAACGTGGCGGTGGATGCCACCGCCCGCGCCCTGCGGGCTAGGCTGCAGCGAGGCGAGCGCTTAGCCAATAGGGATGCGTAAGTTGCGTCATTCCAGCAGCACCGAGTTCCTTTTCTCCTCAACATTCGAGTGCGGCACTTCGAACCGATTGTCTGCGTAGCAACCAAAAAAGAGCCCAACCGAGGTTAGGCTCTTTGAGTGAGGGAAAAATGATGGGTGACGTGTTATCGCTCGAATACGTGATACTTGTCGATGCCGAAGGATTTACCTTCTGCATGACAGGTGGCACAGGATTCAGCAGTTGGTACGTCATACCAACCTGTGGTGGTAACGGCATTCTTCTCGCCGCCATTTTGCACCATGTGGTTCAGAGCCGCGTCGCTATCGTGACAGGCGTGGCAGTTAGCCAGAATCGGTGAGGACATCACACCACTGGTGCCACCATTCCAGGACTTAGACAGCATGTAGCGATTTGGTACGGTGTCCAGGTTAACGCCTTCAGAGTGACAAGATACGCAGTTGTCAGCGTTAAGGCTGGCAGCGGCGTTCTGAACCTTGTTGCCCTCTTCATCAACCTTATTGCCGGACAGTTCGTTACCAATACCCCAGTGCATGCTGTGAATCATCGGACCAAAGGCTGGCCCAGAATATGCCGCACGACGATCCTGACCGTTGTTATGACAGGCTACGCAGTCCCAGCCGCCATTTTGGTAGCTACCGCTCTTATGGTAGTTGGTTTCGTTGTTATGACAGGTCGTACAGGCTGTCTCATCGATGATCTGACGACGACCAAACTCTTTGCCCAAGGCAGCGAAACTCTGATCGACAACTTCGGAATACAGGGTAAAGGAAACACCGTATTCATTATCCGAGTCTTCCCAACCACTATCCATCAGCGTCACGCGGGAGCTGGCAGTCAGCATGGCATTCGGGTAATTCTCCAAGCCAGGCAACTCTGCATAACATACTGAGCGAGTTCCGTCGTCACGTTCAACGTAAACCTCGGATCCGTGGGAAATGACACGAGCAACAATGGAGTCGGTTTCATTGTCATAAGCATTGATGTAAGCACCGGCATAGGCAACAAAGTGACCGTCGTAGCCGTGATACTCTTCGGCGATATTTACCTGAACAGGCGCCTCGCCAGTATTGTCGAACAGCTTAACGTCTACACAATAGCCTTCAGCCATGGTCTGCTCTACACCATCGTCGTCGGTGTAAGTCCAGTTCAGAGCATCATCAAAGTAGGGAGCACTGATTTCGGAGTAGTAGTTTTCACGCAGCTCCTTGCGCTCGGTCAATGCTGATGCATCCGCGTGCATCTTACGAACATCAAACTCAGAGTCAGTGGAAGCCACGATACCAGCCACTGCAGAGTTAGAGTCGCCGTGGCAATCACTGCAACCATTTCCGGAAATGCTGGTGTTTAACACCGGCTCTGCGTGACAGGTCTCGCAGTTGGTCACTGCGAAGTCCATCTCAAAGCTCTGGTGATTGATGTGTCCCAGCTTCTGCATAGTGTTTGACGCATAGCCCGGACCCACTTTGTTATTGTCATCGTCTCTGGTGCCAGCTACGTTGTTGTGACACACCATGCAGCCGGCCACAAAATCGACGTTGCCTTCAATATCGTAAGCAACGTACTTCGAATGCTTGATATCCGACGCCGCATAATCAACGTGGCAGGAATAACAGGCCTCTGTGGTGGTCGAACCAAAATTCTCTGGCTTATCTATGATGACATATGAAGAAGCGGCAATGGCATCATCATAGCTGCCGATCTGCAGACGAATTATCGCATCGGTATCCGACGCTAGGCTCGCAATTGGTGCAACGATTTCATAATGACCGTTATCCAGTGCGGTAATGCTGGCGCCCTCGGTTGGCTCGTCACTCCCAACAACAGCCGTTCCGCCAACGCTGCCGTCAGGGTGCCGCTGAATACCAACACCTTCAACGTTTTCAGCAACATAAATGGAAGCGCTGGTCAATCCATTGATTAGGGTTTCGTCGGCATCGGTTGCCATGAACTCAACGGTTAGCTGACCATCAGAAATAGTGTGGGCGATATACTCCAGGTTGGTTACCTCGGAGCTGGTGACTACCGGCACATAATCTTGACCCGGAGTCCCATCCTGACCCGGCGCACCATCTTGGCCATCAGCTCCATCTGAGCCATCACTGCAGGCAGTCAGCAGCAAAACGCTGCTTAGCGCTACAGCAAGTAGTGACTTATCAAAAGTTTTCATCATCATATTCCTATTACAATTCCCTGCATTTGCAGTCGCTTTGACGATAAGAGACCGAAGAAATGAATGAAATGAAAACTGCAATTAGCCTTTCAACTCTGTGGGTCACGCATAGAGACCGCCAAAAGGTAATTTCAATATTTGTATTTGGCAATTTCAGCCCGGGAAATTTGATGCCCAGCTCTAACTATTTTGGATAAAAAAAGGGGGCCAGGCCCCTCCTCTATAATGACTCAAACGCAGACTAATTCAGTACGTCTTTTAACAGCGCCAATATGCGGGTGCGAGTGTTGTCATCGTAGCGACGATACTTCTCCGAACGCTCGATCAAGCGGTACTGTGGCATTCTTTGCTTCTCATGTAGACGACTCTGTTCTGCCCTTGGTAACTGCCACACCCTCATCCCAGGTAAACTGGCTACGCTCTCAGCAAAACTGGCTGGCCCACAGAACGTGAGTGACGGCGTTGACACCAACCTGGCATACCAATTGTCCTTATCGGCGATTCCTTCAATACTCGCGAAAGTAATATCATGATTGCGAAAAAACGTTTCCAACGGATCAATGTGGTCATTAAAACCAGGAACCACATTATAGACAAAGGGGTATTCGGCCATCATTTCCAGACTAAATTGCTCCTCCCGTCGCCATATTGGGTGGCGCTCGTGCGCCGCAAGAAACACTCCCGGCTTTGGCTTTAATAAACTGGAGGTGAGCTCATCTATCGGCAACTCAGTCGATAAGCCAATATCCAGTTCACCTCTATGTAACGCCCCCATAGACTCCACATTCCAGCACACAAGTTGTAGCCTGGAGGCCAATTGGGCATGCTCCGGCTTATGCAGTTTGGTGGCAAACACCGGCAAGAACTTGGCCAGGGTAGCGAGTATCAACGGAGGAGTAACGTGTATATCGGCCGCATTGATCTCCTGCAACTCTTGGTACCCTTTCGCTAACCTCACTACCGCCTGGTAGATCCGCTCCGCCTTCGGAGTAGGCATCAGGCCACTCTGGCGCCGATAAAACAATTCATCATCAAACTGGATACGCAACGCCGCCAGACAACGACTGATCTTGGGGGCCGAGACTCCCAGATTTTGAGCGGTCATTTTAGCATTTCGGGTTTCATAGACACTTTTGAATACCTGTAGGCTAAAAAAGTCGATGTTGGCCAGCTCGCTCATTATTCCCATCACCCCCGGTTATCTGTCTTAAAAATAGTGAACCACATCAGTAACAGCGAATAAAAGTCATCATCCCAACAGTATGAAGTCAATCCATCCCTACAATATTTACGCAAGTTTACTATACCTCAATCAATTGTTTTACAAAGGAATAATCACTAATAGGGTAAGCAATACGCCAAAATCCACATGCGCCAATCATAATTACGCACAAGCGAGAAAAACAAAGAGGGACCTTTTTAATCGCCTGCGCAGGTATTCACTACCACACTCAAGATAGGTAAATGGACAACGACAAACATTAATAACCGATTCGGCTGTGACTCTGCTGGCAATTTACATGTAACTAATTCATAAGTTTCATGATTCCACTGGCTCAGCAGCATTAACTGCTTTATGAGTTTCGTCTGTGATTCATTCACTGCAGAAGTTGAAATATCCAATCACAACCATGTCTACAGTACCGAGTCCTCTGGATCTCTATCCACAGCTCTCTAGAGTAACCGTCTGGCATAGCTGGACTAGGACACTTTTTCTCCCCTGGACACCTCGTAGCCAGAAAGCTTAGCCAGAATCATGGATTCGGTCTGCTGCAGTTGCCGGATCTTCCCGCGTACCATCTCCAGATGCTGTTCCAACAGGGCTATCGCCTCACTCTGTGGCATCTTCCCTGCATCATAGCGACCAATAAGCCCCTGCAGTTGCCCCAGGGTAAACCCCATGGCCCTGGCGCTCTGAATCATCTTGATTCGCTCGATGTTGGACGCTGGGTACTCACGGTAGGTGCGGCTGCCAGCCTGACGACTGCCGGTTTCCAGCAACTGCATCTCGTCGTAGTGGCGTACGGTGTCCTTGGTGACGCCAGCGGCCCTGGCCAATTCGCCTATCAGCATCATTTTCCTGTTGACTGTGGGGTGTACCCCCTAGGTTAGCATCCTCTGCAGAGTTTAATGAAACGCCTTAGGAGCACCCATGAAGTCCACCCCAGTTGCCATAGTAACCGGCGCCTCTTCCGGCATCGGCAAAGCCACGGTTCGCAGCCTGATCCAACAGGGATACCGCGTCTACTGCGGTGCCCGCCGAGTCGAGCAGATGGCCGACCTGGCCGAGGACGGAGGCAAGGTTCATTACCTGGATCTGACCGATGCCCACAGCATCGACGCCTTTGTGGCCCACATTCTCGATAAAGAAACCCGCATCGATCTGCTGGTTAACAATGCAGGATATGGCGCCTATGGGGCGGTGGAAGATATGCCCATGGAAGAGGCGCGCAAGCAGTTCGAGGTGAACCTGTTTGGCCTGGCGGCAATCACCAACGCGGTTCTGCCCACAATGCGACAACGGCGTCAGGGGCGCATCGTCCACGTGGGCTCCATGGGCGGCAAGTTCTGGTCCATTCTGGGAGGCTGGTATCAGGCCACCAAGTTTGCCCTGGAGGGGTTTGCCGACTGCTCCCGCAATGAACTGCGCCCCTTCGGCATCGATGTGGTGCTGATCCAGCCCGGAGCGATTCGCACCGAGTGGAGCAGTATTGCTATCGACAGTATCAGGCAGACATCCGGCCAGGGGCCCTACCGCCCCATTGCCGAGGCGGCGGCCAACTTCTTTGAAAACAACAAGTCGATGGAATGCGACCCTCAGCTGGTGGCGGACGTCATCGTCAAAGCCGCCACGGTGAAGCGTCCCAAGGCCCGCTACGCCGCCCCTAAGGTAGCCAGTGTCGCCCTGTTCTGCCGCCGTTTTATGAGCGACGCCCTGCTCGACCGCCTGTTTGGTCGCTATATGGGCGTCCCCCACAAAATTGATATAGGTTAGTTTTCTGACTCCGGCTGAGGCTCGGGCTGAGGCTGAGCAGCGCCCTGCTCCGCCAGCCCTTCCCTGGCCAGCCAGGCGGAAAACAGCTTGTACCCCAGGGCCAGCGCTACGGCACCGACGAACAGCCCGATAATTCCCGAGAGCAGCATTCCGCCGATGGCGCCGATGAGGATCACCAACATGGGGATGTCCACCCCACGTCCCATCAGCATCGGCTTGAGTACCGCATCGCTGGCGCTCACCAGAATCCCCCACACCATGAAGACCACCGCCACCGTGGTGGTTTGCACCGAGAACAGATAGATCATCACCGGCGCCAACACCAGTATGGGCGGCAGCTGCACTATGGCGACTATAAGCACCAGCAGCATCCACAAGCCTGTGGCCGGCACACCGGCCAGCCCCATGCCTATGCCCGACAGCAGGGATTGGATCAGGGCAACCCCAATCACCCCCTGAGTCACGCTGCGGATGGTGGCCACAGACAGCGAAGTGAAGCTCTCCCCCTGAGGGCCTGCCATTCTCAGGGCGATGCCGTGGAACAGCCGGCCTGCGGACTCGGCGTTACTCATGAACACTCCTGCAATGATCACCGACACCACGAACTGCAAAATGCCAACCCCCACGCCACCCAACGAGGAGGCCAGGCTTGCCAGGGCATCCTTGAGCTGTGGGCCATAGCTGACCAGCGCCCCCTCCAGGTTGGTGGCAAACTTCTGCCACAGCTGATGCAGGTCATCCCCAACCAGGGGCAATCTGGCCACAGCCTCTGACGGCGGCGGGATCACCAGGCTGCCATCCTTGAGTTCCGTCACCAGTTCATGGGTCTCGGTGATCAGGGCGCCGGAAAACAGAATGCTGGGCACCAGCAACAGCGCCAACACCAACAGGGTCATCAATGTACTGGCATGCCCCAGTTTCCAGCCCATCCTGTCCGCCAGCCCCTTAACCACGGGGAACAGGGCGACGGCGATGATGCCACCCCACATGATCAGCACCAGGAAAGGGCGCACTATCTGGAAACACCAGCTGATCAGGATAAACAGGGCACCGATCTTGACCGCGGCCTCAACCGCCGCACCGGTCAAAAGCTGATGCTGTTCTTTCACTTGATGATTCATGGGGGCTCCTTGTTGGTCGACAGGCTTAAGCCAGGGACGACCGGTAGCAAATGAGATCTAGGGCCTGAGAGAGATTCCCGGCCTGGATCGGCTTTCCAAAAAGTAGGAGATAAACACCATGTACGCCCCAACCATGGCGATCTGCAGTAACCTGAGGTAGAAGTTGCTCACCACCTCCTTGTCCATGGATGACGCGGTGGACCCCACCAGCACCAGCACCGTGGACAGGATGCCGGCGTAAAGCGGCGCCTTGTCGGGATCGGCGTAGAGATAGCTGGCCAGCACTATGGTGACCAGCATCGCCAGCGCCACATAAAAACCCAGGTAGGGCATCACCACCAGCAGTTGATAGAACAGCACCGCCACCACGCCCCCCACACCATTGGTCACCAGAAGGAACAGGCTCACCTTGACGCTCTTGGCGCCCGAGGCCTGCAGCGACAGCACCGCAATGAAGATCATAGTCAGCAGGGCGTCACTCACCTGCGCCAGAAAGAAAAAGCCCACCACAGGAAAGGCGATTACCAGGGCACGAACCGCCTCATCGGTGCGCACATCCGCGTCTGGCAGCTCCTCGGCGTCCGCAGTCGAGCCGCTCTGGGCCTTCGCTTCGGGGATCAGCAGGTGCATCAGGGTAAACACCAGCACCGCTACCGCGCCGGAGAACGCCAGGCCGATGCCCAGCTCCAGCGCGATGCCGGGGTGGAGTAAACCCAGGTAGGGCAGCAACAGGGCAGCGATGATCAGCATGGAGGCGAAGAAGTTCCAACGGGGGTCGCTGAACAGGAAGTAGGCCCAAAGCATCACCAGTGCCAGCAGTGGCAGGAACACCAGAGGGTAATGAATGGGGCCGAAGCTGACGGCGAAGGCGATGGCAACGGTAGCCAGAACGCCAAACAGCAGCTCGCGAGCGGTTCCCCAGGTGGGCTCGACCCGCTCCACCAGGAACTTGGCCGCAAACACCGGCGCCACGAACGCCAGCGACCAGGCGATGGACGCCGACAGCGCCACGGCGAGTCCGACTCCCAGGGTCAGCCTGAGGGCCCGCCTGTCACGGCTTTTGAGGCTCGCTGCCATCATCGGGATTTATCGCACATAGGAGGCCCAACTGGCCAGGCGAATCCACAGCCAGCCCAAACCATTGAGCAGCATGCCGTCACCGGTATAGACGATCACATCCGCCTGCCCGCCCACGCGACGGTAGCCATAGGCCTCGCTGGGCTCCAGCACTATGGTCACGGGAAACCTCTGGCTTTGCCGCAACCAACCTGTGTCGCTGGAGACCTGGGCCAGGCGACCTACCTGCTCGTTTTGGCCCCAGTCCACCCCAAGATCGATGGAGCCCAGCCTACCCTGAAACACCCTGCCCGGCGCATAATCCAGGGTGAACTCCACCCGATCCCCCGGCTTCATGTTCCCCAGGCTGTTCTCTCTGAAGTAGGCCTCTATCCACACTTCATCGGACGAGATGAAGGTCATCAGCGGCTGGCCGGCATTGGCGTAGACCCCCTCCTTAAGGCGGAAGTTAGAGGCCACCCCATCGGACGGGGCGACAATCTGAGTGCGAGACAAATTCAGCTGAGCCTGCTCCAGTGCCAGCAGGGCACTGCGCACCTGGGTGTTGTTCTCCCCCTCCATCCCCAGACGCTCCCGGGCCTTGGCCAGATCTGCCTTGGCACTGGCCAGGGTGGCCTCGGCGCTGGTCAGCGCCGCCCTGGCGTTATCCGCATCCGCCTGGGACATCACCCCCCGCTCGACCATGGCAAACACCCGGCGGGACTGCACCCGGGCATTTTGCAGGTTGGCCTCGGCATTGGTGACCTTGGCCTGAGCCGCGGAGACATTGGCGGTCTGCACCCCCAGGCTCTGTCCCGCCTGCTTGAGGTTCTGTTCCGCCTGTTGCAAGGCAATCTCGTAATCCTTGGGGTTGATCACCGCCAGCACCTCACCCTGTTTCAGCGGGGTGTTGGGCTCAATCTTGATCGCCTGCAGTTCTCCGGACACCTGGGGAGTGATGGGCACGACGAAGGCACGGACCCGGCCCAGATCCGTCGAGGGGATCAGCCGGTCCGCAATCAGATGAAACAGGAACAGGACGACGACCACACCCAGAATCAGGTTGGTGATGCGCCTTATTTTGCTTTGTTCTTTGGCCCCTTCGCCCTCCTGAGGCGATGGCTCTGGGGCCGTTTTCTCCGCGTCACTCATGCCCACCCCTGGCTGCAGCACGTTGTCGAACACCTATTCAATGTAGAACAAGGTGTTCAAAACGCCGCCAGGGATTGGACGATAAGGATACCGGTTAGCTTTTCAGGCCCATGCGAGTCTGCGCCGCTCTGGGTTCCGGCAAGGCTTCCTGGCCCAGCCAGGCGGTAAACAGCTTAAAGCCCAGGGCCAACACCACGGCGCCGACGAACAGACCAATGATGCCGGAGAGCAGCAGGCCGCCGATGGCCCCCATCAGGATGATCAACATGGGAATGTCCACGCCACGGCCCATCAGCAAAGGCTTGAGCACCGCATCGCTGCCGCCTACCAGCAGTCCCCAAATCATAAAGGCCACTGCCACCGTGGTGTTGTCCAGGGAGAAGAGGTAGATCATCACAGGGATCAGCACCAACAGTGGCGGCAACTGGAGTATGGCAACAATGAGTACCAGCAGCATCCACAAGCCGGTGCCCGGCACCCCGGCCAGGCCCATGCCAATGCCGGACAGCAGGGACTGAATCAGGGCGACGCCAATCACCCCCTGCATCACACTGCGGATGGTCGCCACCGCCAGGGCGTTAAAGCTGCGCCCCTGCTCGCCGGCCATGCGCATGGAGAGGTTGTAGAACAGGGCGCGAATGGAATCCGCATTGGTCATCAGCACCCCGGCGATGATCACCGACGCCACAAACTGCAACAGCCCCAGCCCCAGGCTTCCGGCCATGGCCGCCACCTGGGAGAGTGCCTCCTTGATCTCGGGGCCAAAGCCCTCGAGAGCGGCCCCCAGGTTCACCGAAAACTTTTGCCACAGATCGTGCAGCTCCTCCCCCACCCAGGGCAATTGAGCGATGGCATCGGACACCGGCGGAATCACCAGGCTCCCCTCTTTGAACTCGGTAAGCAGACTCTGGGTACCGGAGAACAGCGCCCCGGAAAAGAGATAGGTGGGCACCAACAGCACGGCGAGTACCAGGATGGTCACCAGGCTGCTGGCCAGGCTGATTTTCAACCCGAAGCGACCGGAGAGCCAACGCACCATGGGAAACAGGGCGACGGCAATGATGCCGCCCCAGAGAATCAGCACCAGGAAGGGCCGCACGATCTGGAAACACCAACTCAGAAGAATGAAGATGGCACCAATCTTCAGGGCTGCTTCGACAGCAGCGTCAGTGAACACTCGGCGCGTGGATTTTTCGTGGTCGTTCATAACGGCTCCCGTGCTGGTCAGGACTGCCCAGCTTTGAGTATGACTTGTGCCACAACCGAATGCGCACCGCAAGGATTCGTCGAGATTCCAATGAATTGAGTGTAAAGGGGGCAAAAAATCACCATTCAATGAGGCGCCGGGGCCGTCAAAAGCCGATTTGATGGTCTGGCTCAGGGTTTTTCCGTGGGATCTTGGCTAGAGTGCCGGGTCAACATTTTAGGGAGCCCCATATGACCACCATCAACGAACAGCGTTTGGTGCAGCACTTCTTGGATCTGGTGCGCATCGACAGCGAGTCCGGCAATGAAAAGGCGATCGCCTCCACCCTGGCTGAGCAACTGGGTGAACTCGGCTTTGACGTACAGCGTCTGCCGGTGGCCGAGGAGCTGTCCAACGGCTTTAACCTCTATGCCCGCCTGGAGGGGACCGAAGAGCAGATCCTGCTGAGCTGTCATATGGACACGGTGACTCCGGGCAACGGCATCGAGCCGGTCATCGAACAGGGCATCATCCGCTCCGCCGGCGACACCATTTTGGGTGGCGACGACAAGTCCGGCATCGCCGCCATCATGGAAGCGGTGCGCATCCTCAAAGAGCAGGGCCTGCCCCACCCCACCATCGAACTGGCCTTCACCGTCTTCGAAGAGGGGGGCCTGCACGGCTCCAAGAACTTCGACATGAGCCCCATCCAGTCCAAACAAGCCATCGTGCTGGACTCTGGCGGCCCCATTGGCACCATCATCACCGTGGCCCCGGGTCAGCAGAACATCAAGGCAACCATCACCGGCAAACCGGCCCACGCCGGCCTGGCCCCGGAGACCGGCATCAACGCCCTGACCGTGGCAGCCGACGCCATCACCAAGATGAAGCTGTCACGCATTGACGAGGAAACCACCGCCAACATTGGCGTGGTCAAAGGCGGCAACGCCACCAACATTGTGATGCCTGAACTCTACCTGGAGGCGGAAGCCCGCTCCCTGGACGATGGCAAGCTGGCCGCACAAACCCAGCACATGGTAGAAACCCTGGAGTCTGTGGCCGCGGAGCACGGCGCCAAGGTCGCCATTGAGACCAAGCGCGCCTACAACGCCTACCGCATCGCCGATGATCACCCTCTGATCACCGGCATCAAGCAGGGCTTCGAAGCCATCGGAGTGAGCCCGCAGACCCGCCCCACCGGCGGTGGCAGCGACGCCAACATCTTCAATGAGAAGGGGCTGACCACGGTCAATCTGTCCACCGGCATGGCCAAGGTGCACACCACCGAAGAGGAGATTGCGGTGGCGGACCTGGTCGCCATCAGTCAGTTCCTGGTGGCCTACCTGTCCCGCTAATCGCTGTCCCCCTACCAGCGCTCATACTGAGCCACAAACTTAAGATGAGCGCTGGTGTCTCTGATCCCCAAGAGATCCGCCAGGCAGCGCGCGGCAATGGCCCCCTTGTTTAAGGTTCCCTGACCGCGAAGGACCGCCTTCCAGCCCTTTCTTTGCAGATGATGGCGAGTGCCTCTGGGCAAACGAAACTGCCACTGGTGCTGCAAAGACTCAGGAAGCTCCAATGGGCAGGGAATATGACCAGGATAAGTTTGCCAGGGGGTAGTCAGCATCTGCGGGTAGCAGCGGTTGACCCAGCTCATATACACCCCGTGGCGGGCGGCCGCCTCCATGGGCATGGCAAACATCGCCTCCAGCACTCCTTTGGCGTAAAACGGCAGATAGAAATCCAGGTTGAACTGGTCCATCTCCTCAAAAGGCACGGCCACATGCTGATGCTGGTCGTTCTCCCATAAGAACAGCTGCCAGGCCTTACCCATGGGCAGGTGGCCGTATTCACCCAGGGCTGTCATCAGCCGTTCTTTGAATCTCAACTGCTCATTGTTGCCATCGCTGACCAGCGCCTGGGGCACATAGGCCTGTTGCTGCTCAATGTAGGCGTCGATGACCGCCTCCGGGTCGCCCTCGGCTACCGCTTTGAGCAGAGGCTTCGAGGTGTAGATCTGTCCCACACAGACGCTGCCGCCGTTGCCGGACCATACCAGTCGCGGCCGCTCTACATCGTGATAGTGATCGAAGGCTTGAGGGGTCCAGTGCTGGCCCAGCCGCTGTTCGCAGCTGAACGCCTGGGTATCCTCCACCTCCACCACGGTCAGCGGCAGGTCATGATGCTGGGCGAAAGTTTGAGCACACCATAGGTCCTGACTCTGGTGTCGGGAGAAATTGAGACAGTGAAGGTTGGCCCGCCGCCTGAGCAACTCGGTGGCGATGACCCGGGAGTCCATTCCGCCACTTAAGGTCGACACGAAGCCAGAATCCCCGCCACAGTAGCGGCCTACAGCCTGCTTGAAGGCCCAATCCAGGGCCAGCACCCCTTGCTCCTTGTCCAGGGGGAAACCGTAGTGCCAACAATGATGGCGCCGCCTTTGCAGCCCCCCATTATCGATGGACAAAACCTCGCCCGGGCGGCTGGCGCGGATGCCCGCGTAGGGCGTGTGACTGCCCAGAGTGTAGCCAAGCAGGGCGAACTCCAGCTGGGCCGCCCGGTTCCTGTCAACCACTCCTGCCATTTCCACCAGGGGCTTCATCCGGTTTGAAAACAGGATGAAGCCCCCCAGTTCCATGGTGTAGAAGGGGCGAATTGAGAGAGGGTCGGCACACAGGGTCAGCTTTTGTTTGAGCCTGTTGTAATGCACCAGCAGATAACTGCCCTGGGCATCGTGAAGACGAAGTGGATCGAACTCTTCGTGAGTCAGGCGAATCAGATCTCGGTGACGATCGCCACTGAGCAACGGGTGACCAAAACAGCACATCACCACCTCACCGCGCTGGTGCCAGTCCCCGCTTCCCCAGTTGTCTTCACTCTCGCAGAGCAACACACAGCGATCGTCCTTAATGCAGCGGGCAAAGGGGTAGCGCTCGCCCAGGGTGTGAGCAATATCGTGGTGCTGCGCCTGCCACTGTGGCGTATAGAAACCCATTATCAGACTCATGATGCACTCCTCGGTTACCTTCCCCGGTACAGCAAGAAGCGTGCACAAGCTGAAATATCATCTATCCATTTGAATTAACTGGATTATGTAGAAGAAGGTTTCTGGAGTGCTGCAGAATGCAAGCACTCCGGAGGGGGCTATTTGCGTTTTGGCATAATTGCCCTGAGCCTAAGAATCAAGGTTGATTCTCCGGTTCACACTCTTAGAGGTAGTTTTGCGGCCACTCCACAGGAGGTTTGGGCTTGGACTGCGCCGAATCTTCTACCTTAAAGGTGAACTCGGTAACGGTATAAACCGGCGTTTTATCAGGATTACCTGGTACCGCCACATATTCCATTTTTTTAACTGCATTTAGTGCCGAACGATTCCAACCTTTAATCGGCTCGGCTTTAATTACTTCAGCCTCATGAGTCTGGCCATTTGAATCAATCAAATACCGTACTTCTACGACTGCACCCTGACTGGGAATCCTTTTATGGGGCGTACTGGTCGTGAACTGACTCTGTTTCAACACCCAGTAATTCTTGGTGTCTCCCTGAGTCACTTCAATGGGAGATCCATTCAGCACCGGCGTTGAGGCACAGCCGACCAGAGCTAAGGCCAGCGAGGCGGCCAAAACCAAGTTCTTCATACTACTTCCTTTGTTGATTACTGCTTTTATATTGTTGTTTCGCCTACATTCTGAGGTGGGCGAAATAGATCGCCCGGCATGTTTACCGGGCAATATTGTTAAAGGCTAACCACCAAAGGCTTCGGGATGAAGCTTGCCGCTGTCGCCAATCTCATCCCAGTGCGCCTTGGAGTCGACCCAGATATGATGGGCCACCTTGAGCTGCTCGTCTCCCCCGGTCAGCAGGCCTGCGGGGACGAACGTACTTTCCGCATCGTTTGCGCCAGGCAGGGGCGAACCACAGGTGGTACAGAACCACTTTTGCCAATCCGCATCGGGCTTTGACCAGGTGGCAATCTTCTCCTGGCCACGCACCCAGCGAAATGCATCGTTGCTCACCACCACCACGGCAATGCCATTGGTCCCCGTAGCCTTACGGCAGATGGAGCAGTGGCACACATAGACCTGGGAGATGGGGGCGGTGATCTCAAACGCCACCGCACCACAATTACATTGTCCAGACGCCATCCTTTGCCTCAAATTTTTATCATTAATTTCAATACACTAGCAAATATCATCACCAGTGTTAAGTCGCTGATACATCAAATGCGATGGTGAGAGCCCGGACCGATGCACTATGGGCACAACGGCCAGCATTCGAGCTGCATCACTGCCGCCCTAGAAGGCACTTTTCCACTGCTGGGTGTCGATGAACCATCTCTCTTCATGGATCTTGTCATCGGTGAACTTGAACAGCACGGTGAGCTGTGACGCATCAACTTTATCTGAGCGCCACTCAATAATGGAGACCACCTCCTGCTCCCCTTGCAAATGGCGCATGGCGGTGATCTCAAATCCCGGCGGTAAAATCTCCCCCAGGCCATTCAAGGCCTGACGAAAGGCTCCGCGGCCTTTGAGACAGTCTGTTTGTCCGGGCATGATGAAGGACATCTCATCGACATAATCCTCAACCAGTTGATCAAACTCGCCGGCGCCAACCGCCTGCCAGCCCCGCTCGACAATGCTTGCCAATGAGCCCATAGCTGCCTCCCGTTTATGAGTGAGATGGCCTCTGTCAATCGACAGAGACAACCCCTAAGTGTAGGGCAACTTGCTACTCCTGCTCCTGGGTCAGCAGCTGCATATGCATCGCCCTGCCCTGCTTCAATGCCTGCTGAATCATAGGGTGGTTGTCCTCCATGCCGCGAAACCTGAGCTCCATCATCATCTGCTCGATAAGCTCTTTGGTACGGCGGTACTCTTCTCGGCTCATGGGGATCTCATTACTCGCCATTGTCTGCTGTGCCTCCGCGGTATAACCGACAAACTTAACCTGAATACACTGACCATTCTCATCCCGGGTCGCACACTGCCAGAAGCGCCCCTGATGCACCTTGTAGGTCTCGGCTCTGGGGTTAGTGAAGATGGCCGGTGCCAGTATGGCGGCACTGTACTCGGGGTGATCCTTCTGGTTGTCTATTTTGTCATCCCAACCGTACGCCACATGAGGCTGAAGCTGTTTTGCCTGTGCCCCCAGTGCCGTTACCGCCACCCACAACCCAAATAGAATTAGACGTCTCATCTCGCTGTCCTAATAGGAAAAACGACACTCAGTATGCCCATATCCGCCCGCCTCGGCATTAGCTGAGATCAAGCCCAAATCTGTAATATGATTGGAGCATCGCTGACCAACAAAGCAGAATTAACAATGGAACTGGTGGAAATCTCACCGTCGCAACTGCCCATGCCTCTGCTGCTTGAGGCAGACCCCTGCGAGGAGAAGATTCGCGGCTACATCAACAGCTGTTTGGGCTTCGCCGCCACACAGGACGGAGTCTATCTTGGCGCCTGTCTGGTGCTGCCCGATAGAAACGACGCTGCTGAGATCCTTAATCTGGCCGTCATACCCTCAAAGCAGGGGCAAGGCATAGGCACCGCACTGCTGCGCTGGACCCTGGAGCAATTGTCCGCCAAGGGGATACATCGGGTCGAACTGGGTACCGGCAGTTTTGGCCCCCAGCTTACCTTTTATCAGCGGCTGGGGTTTCGGGTGACCCAGGTCCAGCGGGATTACTTTCTGACTCACTACGCTGAGCCTCTGTTCGAACAGGGGATCCAACACAGGGACAGGTTATGGCTCAGCCTGGATCTGGCCGAGTGAAACTCTGACCCCTTTTAGGGACGATTGCGGGATCCGGCTCTCAATTTGATTAGCCAGTCGCTTAAGGTGAATTTTCAGTCACTGGCGCCGTGCTAAGGTCGAAAATCCAGCAGCGAAAAAGAGCAGAGAAGGAGTCAGCCATGAAGCGATGTGGACAGTGCCGCCAGTTTATCCGCAAACCGGAAAACCAGCGCGATCTATGCGGCGCCTGGGAACAGCCAACCAGTGCCGTGCGCGAAGCCTGTGACTTTTTCGCCCCACTAAAACCCCTCAGAAATGCCGGCGACCAACAGCCACAGGGATAACCATCAGATAAGAGAAAGGCCTCAGAAGAGGCCCTTTGTTATAGACGGCAGCGGTGCCTACTCTTCAATGGTCAACACAGCACGGTAAATTTCACCTTGGAAGGATTGCAAGCCTTCCCCCTCACCGTCAGGGCCCATCTCTGCCCAGAGGGAGTTGCGATAGAAGCCGCGCACATCCAGGCTGTTCCCCTCGCTGGCGACAATGACCAGAATCTCTTCATCGGTCAGGGTGTAGGTCTCACCTGAGTTTCCTGCGATCTCAATGGGGCCTATGGTCATCTTCAAATGACCCTCGTCGGTGATCTCCCAGGCTCCTGTGACGCTTTCATCCTCGCCCTCCCACAAGGTGGTGCCGTCCGCATTGAAGGTGACGGATTCATCTTCAAACAGGGTGGCGCTCTTGCCGGAGATCAGCTCGGTGGTAAAGGGCTTATCGGTGTCAGAGCGTTTCTGACACAGGCTCACCATCCGATAGAAGGCTCTGTCGGTGTAGGGCAGCTCCACCGGACCGCCAAGGCCATCGTAGGCGTCATCGGAATAATCCGACTCCAGCTCACAGGCGTTGGCCGAGCCAAAGCTGAACTGATCCAGATAGGCAAACTCGACGGCGTCGACAATCTTCTGACCGGCGCTGTGGTTGAACACCCAGGTGTCCTCATCGCCGCTGCCGGCGTCCATCATGGCCCCCATAAAGGCACCGGCACTGTCACCGTCCTGATAGTTAGCCACGATTACAGTTGCATACTCGGGAGACTCGGTTAGCTGGTCGCTGACCGCCTGGGGTATGGCAAACTGAATCAACTGGCCCCCCTCCCCCAAACCGGCATGAGTCTGATAACTCCAGCTGCCACTGCCCGCCATGGTGGTGGTGCCGGCCTGCTGATCGATAAGGTAGAAGTTCACCGTCTTGGCTTCATCATCCACCAGCTTGGCCACGAAGTGATTGCCCCACTTGCTGCCATAATCGGTGTTGAGCCACAGGCCTCCCTCTGGTCCCTCCCCGGCGGTGGCCGCAGGAATATCTGACAGGCTTGGGACAGCACTCAGGGCACCCTGCTCGCCGTACCGCCAAGCGGTGGCCAAGCCATCGTCATAGGTAAAGAGTTCGTAACCGTAGGCCAGGCGCTCATCGGAAACCTTAAACGCCAGGTCTCCGTCCGCAAAGCTGACCCCCTCCTTGAGCAGTGCGCTCAGGATCGCGGTTTCAGAGCGCACCGAGAGGAACTCCTTCAGATCTCTTCCTGCAAGAGTGACGCTGATGTCGGCGAACAGCCTGTAGCCAACACTCTCCTTGGCATCACTGAAGCCCAGGGAGCCGTCATCGTTCACGCCGACAAAGGCCCAGTAGTCGGCCATCTGCTGCCAGCCAGTATCGGTCAGCACCAGGTTGCCATCGGCATCGGCGCTGGAGTCGTAGCTCATCGCCTCGCTCCAGGCCATGGACTCGGCGTCCAGCTCATAAAAAGCATCGGTAACCGGGGTCAACCGGCCATACTCCATCTCCAGCTCGTAGCCATAGCCATCCTCCCAGCTCCAAGATTCGAACCAGGTGACCCCAGTGCCCCCTTCGGCAAACTCCGCCGCCAAGGTGGCTGCGGACTCTCCCGCCAGGTCGGCCAGACCAGACTCCACCACCTCTTCAACTATGGTCTCCACGGCGGCGAGCAGTTCGGCCACATCGCTGTAGCCATCCAGGTTGATGTTGCCCTCGGTGACAAGCTCATCAAACTGCTCCTGAAGCTCATTGATCACCTGTTCCAGCTCGGCCACGGCATCGGGGTCCGTGGGGTCAATGCCCACATCCTCAAAGCTGAGATCCTCGGCGATGCTGCTCAGCAGTTGCTGATAGGCCGCGGTGGATGCCAGATCCACGTCCACGTCCAGCGACGTGGTGGGGGCGTACAAAGTATCGTCGGGCACCGGTTGCCCCACCTCCACGGTGATCTCTCCATCCAGATCAAACAGCACGATGCAGTCCAGACGCGGATCACCATCGATACTGATCTCCCAGGTGCCGTTATCTTCGTTGTAGCTGAGGTTCTCTTCGGTGAGCGTCACCCTTTCCAGAACCACCCCGTTGGAGTCCACCACCACCAGGGCAATCCCCTCGGCGGGAATGTCTGACGCGTCCACGGCCCAGGCTTTGGACAGCAGTGCATCGGCAAAGCCGGGAGCCAGGCGCTTGGTGCGTTGCATCGCCACCAGCGCATCGGGGGCACTGAGGCTGACATTAAAAGTGGTTAATTGTGGGGCGGGTGGATCGCTCGGGCCGGGATTGCCCGGGTCTTCAGTCTGTGGGGCCGGGTCACTGTCGCTGCCGCAGCCGACAAGTGCAGTGCTCATTGCCAACATCAGGGAAGAAAGCAAAAGCCTGGTGCGCATTGGAAACTCCTTTTCAATCTAAAAGACGCCATTTCGGTTGCTCTGATGGTTGGCAACCGTGTCTTGGGCTCAATTAGAATGACCTCAACCAAGGAATTGTGACCAGTGAATCCTGTGGGAAAACTTCTACCATCTGGTATAAAAAAAGGAAAAAAGGGACCTAATTGCGTCAATTTGCCACCAATTGCGCCCTGCTCACCTCTGGCGCAAACCCGAGATGGTGCTTTGACGAGGCGCGCCTCGCGGCTCAGCCCAGGTTGGTGTGAATCAGGTTATAGGCAAGCAGCAGCATCACCACACCGACGCTGGCTTCCAGCCACTGCCAGGCACGTGCCCGACTGAACAGGGGAGACAACAGCCTGGCGCCAAACCCAACTGAGTAGAAGAACAGGAAGGAGCCGGTGATGGCCCCGAAGGCGAACGCTCCCTTGGCGTCGTAGCCGGTGGACACCGAGCCCAGCAGCACGATGGTATCCAGGTAGACATGGGGGTTGAGCCAGGTGATGGCCAGACAGGTCATCGCCGCCCGCACCGCGGTTTGTTCCCCGCCCCCGAGGCCACTGATGGCGTGACGGGCCTTCCAGGCGGATCTCAGGCTCATCAAGCCATACAGACACAAGAACACCGCCCCACCCCATCGTGCCCACTCGGCAACCTGAGGGTGAAGCAACAACAGCTCGCCAAAACCAAACACGCCGGCACTGATCAGCAGCGCGTCGGAAAACGCACAGATGCTGCAGATCAGGAACACGTGTTGCCTGGCCACCCCTTGGCGCAATACGAACGCATTCTGCGCGCCAATGGGGAGGATCAGAGAGAGGCCAAGGCTGAACCCGGCAAGGGCGGAGTGAAGCATAAACGGTCGGGTCCAATGCATAGAAAGGTAAAACAGCGGTCCACCTTAGCACCCGACCTGCAACCAGGCCAGCCTCTGGCGTTGGTTCTGTAACCACCCTGTTTTTATGCAATAATAGCGGCCATGAATCCACCTTGAGCCGTTCACGCCATGCAATTGAACCACACCGCTCCCTACATCGCCCCGGCGACCGTGGCCCCCGCCACTCAGCCTGCCCCGGCCAACCCTCAGGGCAGCGTACCGGTCAATGCCGATGCAGCCACTGCCGCCCGGGAAGGCCAGAAAAGCGACCCTCAGGGCCAGCAGGAGCGGCGAGACAACCGCATAGAGGTCAGCAGCGGTGCTCAGGGTGAGGATGCCCCCAAGGCCGCGAGTCAGGATCCTGAAAGCAAACTGGTCGAGCAACAACTGGACCAGCTAAAAGCTCGGGATCAGGAAGTGCGCACTCACGAACAGGCACACACCAGGGTCGGTGGCAAACACGCCGGTTCGCCAGAGTATGAGTTTGTTCGGGGCAGCGATGGCCGCATGTACGCTCAAAATGGCGAAGTCAGCATCGACACCAGCAAGGTTGACGGCGACCCCCAGGCCACCATCGAAAAGATGGAAACGGTGATCCGAGCCGCCAATGCCCCCATGCAGCCCTCCAACCAGGACCGGCGGGTCGCCGCCCAGGCCTCCATCATCATGAATCAGGCCACCCTGGAATTGGCTGAAATGGAGCAGGAAGTGGACACTGAGTCACAGACATCCAGCACCACCAGCGGGAGTAACTCAGCCACTGCGGTCAATACCGCACCATCCGGTGACAGCACAGAAACGGCCCCCGCTGAGGCGGCCAGCCTGTCGGACACCAGCGACTCACAACAAACCAACCGCGACGCCCAGAACCGCCTGGAACAGAATATGCTCAAAAGCGGCGCCTTTCTGCAGGCCTTCCCGCCGGGCACCGTCATCGACGACCGCCTGTAATCTACGGCGATGCCGCCATAAAAAAGGGTCCGTTTCGGACCCTTTTTTGTGTCTGGATGAGTGCTATCAGGCGGTGGCCGTCTGAGCCTCAAGCTTGCGATCCATGCGACCAATCACCTTACCGTAGATGATCAGCGACACGGCAGACACCGCGGCGATACCGGCGAAGAAGTACCAGATGTAGTGCGCGTTCGCGGCGGCAGCGGCCCACTCAGCCTGGGAGGCGAACAGGCGCGGATCCGGGCAGTAGGCTTCCAGCAGGTAGCCGGAGAGACCAAAGCCCAGCAGCGAACTGATGAAGGAGTGCAGGTGGGAGAAGCCCAGGTAGAGGCCCTCTTCACCCTTAGGTGCCTGCAGGGAGAAATACTCCAGGAAACGGGGGGAGATGAAGGACTCCGCCAGACCCTGCAGCACGATGCCCATGATCATCATGAAGGCCACCGGGTGCATCTGCATAAAGCCCAGGTCCACATTGCCATCCAGCATGTTGCCGGAAGCCATGGCCAGCGCCGACAGAGGCATGATGAACATACCCACGGTCATGGATTGCAGCGCGGTGCGGCCACGCATCATGGAGGTCACCACGCCTACGGTCATCACCACCACGAAGGGGTTCACGTTGGCGTACCAGGAGGGAGAGGCGCCCTCACCGGCCATACGCAGCACGTACTTGGGCATGGTGGCGTACAGCTGGTGCTGCACCATCCAGAAGCCGGTGATGATCAGAGTCAGGGTGATCAGGCGGCCATTGGTCAGTACCTTGATCAGCGCCGCCCAGGTGTCGGCCATGGAGCGTTTTTCGTCGGCAGTCTCGGTGGTCTTGAAGAACAGGAAGATGCTGACAAAGGCGATGGCGGTCATCGCTGCGGCAAAGTAGTTCAGGTTCACCAGGCCCAGGTCACCCATGGACTCACGCAGAGGTTTCACCACGGTCTTACCGGAAAAGGCGCCAATGTTCACCATCATGTAGAAGATGGAGAAGCCCTTGGCTCGGGTTTCAGCGGTGGTGGACTTGGCTACGGTGGCGGTGATCACCGCCTTGATGAAGGAGCCACCAATCATGATGACAATCATCACCGGAACAATGGCCCAACGAACGTCCGCTTCACGCAGGCCGTGATACACCACCTGGCGGCCATACTCCACCAGGCCCTGAGCCTCCAGGGCGACCGGCAGGAATGCCAGACTGGCGTAACCTATGGTCAGCAAACCAAAGGCCAGCATCAGAGAGTTTCTGAATCCGATGCGATCGGCAATGGCGCCGGAGAAAGTGGGCAGGAAGTAGAGGCCGGCGGAGAAGGAGCCGGAGATCCACGCCGCTTCAACGTCGCTAAAACCCAGGATTCGGGAGAGATAGAGGGTGATTACGATGAACACACCGTAATAGGCGGCTCGCTCCAGCAGTTCAACGCCGTTTGCGACCCAGAAGTTCTTCGGGTAACCCCTGAAGAGAGTCTCTGTTTTTGTTGAATTCATTATAGTTGTGTTCCATTTACATGGTGACTTTCACAGACCAGCAACCCAGGTCCAACCTTGTCCTGAAGACGGCACCGGTCCAAATCTGGCGGCCAGTGTACCCTATTTACCCAGAGGTCGCGACGCACCTCCAAGGGCGAGAGCCCCTCTACGGGGCCTGGATCACGTTGAGAGAGGTGTGACTGCCATAGGAGGACATAGAGGCACAGGTCACCAAAGTGTAACAATGAGGCAGCGAAAAATACCCATTCCACCCCGCTTGGCAACCTGATTGAGGCTGTGATAGACTCGCCGCGAACCTTGCTTCATATAATCCCGATAATATGGTTCGGGAGTTTCTACCAAGAGCCGCAAATTCTTGATTATGAAGTCTTTAGCTTTTTTCCTTATAGAAAGGTAGAGACTCATGAATCACTTTGACTTGCCTAAGATCGATCTTCATTGCCACCTGGACGGCAGCGTACGCCCCCAGACCATCATTGACCTGGCCCGTCGCCAACAGTTGTCTCTGCCCAGTGAAGATGTCGATCATATCAAGTCGCTGATGATCGCCCCTGAGACTTGCCCCAATCTGGATCAATACCTCTCCCGCTTCGACCTGCCCCTGTCTGTGATGCAGACCGAAGAGGCCATCGAGCGTATCTCCTTCGAGCTGTTTGAAGACGCCGCGCTGGAGAACGTGAAGTACCTGGAGGTGCGTTTCGGCCCGCTGCTGCATATGCAGAAAGGGCTGGAGCTTGATCAGATCATGGGCAGTGCCATCAGGGGGATGCAGCGCGCCGAACAGCAGTATGACATTCGGGGAAACTACATCCTCTCCATATTGCGCACCATGCCCAAAGACAGAATCAATGACGTCATCGACGCCGGCGCCCAGTTCCTGGGCAAAGGGGTCGTGGCCTTCGATCTGGCAGGCAGTGAACGTTCCGGCTTCTGCCAT